>NZ_CP061318.1:953278-1271037 GCF_018688375.1 Polynucleobacter sp. AP-Ainpum-60-G11
GGCAAGCTAAGATTGGCTCTTTGATTTCGCTCATATCGATTTCGATAACTTCAGCGTAATCTGCGTTTGCATCAGCCTTGAGTAAATCAGGTTTAGCAATCCAAGCTTCCATTGCTTTAATACGACGACCCAGAGTACGCTTGTCTTCGTAGCCATTTGCAATCATCCACTTCATCAAAGTGATGTTGGAGCGCATGTATTCAATGATTGGCTCTTTGCTGAGGGCAATCGCGCAACCTGCAGCTGAGCGTTCAGCTGAAGCATCAGATAATTCAAATGCTTGCTCAACCTTTAGATCTGGCAAACCTTCGATTTCTAAGATACGGCCAGAGAAAACGTTCTTCTTGTTTTGTTTTTCAACAGTCAACAAGCCTTTCTTAATGGCATACAAAGGAATCGCATTAACCAAGTCACGCAAAGTGATGCCTGGCTGCATTTTTCCTTTGAAGCGTACCAATACAGACTCAGGCATATCCAAAGGCATTACGCCGGTAGCGGCAGCAAAAGCAACTAAGCCAGAGCCAGCAGGGAAGGAAATGCCGATTGGGAAACGGGTATGACTATCGCCACCAGTACCGCAGGTATCTGGCAAGAGCAAACGATTTAACCAGCTGTGGATCACGCCATCACCTGGACGTAATGCAACGCCGCCACGGTTCGTCATAAACGCTGGCAACTCATGGTGAGTGCGAATGTCTACTGGTTTTGGATAGGCAGATGTATGGCAGAAAGACTGCATTACCAAATCAGCAGAGAAGCCTAGGCAAGCCAAGTCCTTCAACTCATCACGAGTCATTGGGCCAGTGGTGTCTTGTGAGCCGACTGTAGTCATGTGTGGCTCGCAATAAGTGTCTGGGCGTACGCCTTGACCTTCTGGTAATCCACAAGCACGTCCAACCATCTTTTGCGCCAAGCTGAAACCTTTTTTGTTATCAGGCGGGCTAACAGGAATACGGAATTCTGTAGAGGCTGGCAAGCCAAGTGCTGCACGCGCTTTAGCCGTAAGACCGCGTCCCACGATTAAAGGAATACGACCGCCTGCACGAACTTCATCCAAAATTACTGGTGACTTAAGTGAGAATGCGGCAACTTCTTTTCCGTTCTTAAATGCTTTGCCCTCGTATGGACGTAATTCAATTTCGTCGCCCATATTCATGTCGGAAACATCCAACTCAATTGGCAATGCGCCAGCATCTTCCATGGTGTTAAAGAAGATTGGAGCAATCTTTGTACCCAAGCAAACACCACCAAAGCGCTTGTTAGGAACGAATGGAATATCTTGACCCGTCCACCACAACACAGAGTTTGTAGCGGATTTACGTGAAGATCCTGTACCAACAACGTCACCAACGTAGGCAATTTGATTGCCTTTCTTCTGGAGAGCCTCAATTTGCTTCATTGGGCCACGAACACCAGCCTCGTCTGGCTCAATGCCTGGACGTGGATTCTTCAACATGATGGTCGCGTGCAATGGAATATCTGGACGGCTCCACGCATCAGGAGCAGGGGACAAATCATCGGTATTGGTTTCACCGGTAACTTTAAATACGGTGAGCTTCATGCTTTCTGGCACGGCAGGGCGGCTTGTAAACCATTCAGCATCAGCCCAACTCTGCAGAACGCCTTTGGCCTCTGCATTGCCTTTTTCCGCTAATTCTTGAACATCATGGAAATAGTCAAACATCAACAAGGTTTTTTTCAAAGCTGCTGCTGCAGTAGCAGCGCACTCAGAGTCAGACAGTAGTTCAACTAAGGGCTTGATGTTGTAACCGCCGAGCATGGTTCCCAAAAGCTCGGTAGCCTTAATGCGAGAAATCAAAGGGGACTTTTCGGCTCCTTTAGCAACCGCATCTAAAAACTCAGCCTTTACTTTGGCCGCTTCATCTACCCCGGCAGGCACCCGGTTAGTAATGAGTTCAACTAATTCCGCCTCTTTACCTTTTGGAGGATTTTTAAGTAAACCAACCAGTTCAGCGGTTTGATCTTTAGTCAGGGGGAGGGCTGGAATTCCAAGGGCTGCACGTTCGGCAACTTGGGCGTTGTAGGCTTCTAGCATCGTATTTCCTATCGGGTAAGAGTTATCAACTTAAGGCTCTGCAGGGTGTAATTCCCTATCCAGTCTATTGTAATTGCTAATTCATGTCTTATATAAGACTTAATTACTGAAATAAGTTAAAAAATGTCCCAAAAAAAGGCTAAATAGGGGTTAATTCGGATCTTATGGTGGCTATATGTAATTCACCACAATCAATGGAGGGGGATTTAACTCCCGCAATGGTTGAATTCAATTGGGGACAAAACGATTCCACATTACAAAAAATGGCCTGTGAATAAGTCAATATTTTGATGATGTAGCCACAAGCCTATGGTTTATTGGGAGAGGCAATTATTTATATTGAAAGAGTCGCTATCGTTATAATTACTTTTTCCAACAGAGCTTAAGCGATGACCAAATACGTTTTTGTCACTGGTGGTGTGGTTTCTTCTTTAGGGAAAGGAATCGCAGCTGCCTCGCTTGCCGCGATTCTCGAATCCCGCGGCCTGAAAGTCACCCTCCTAAAATTAGACCCTTATATCAACGTTGACCCTGGGACAATGAGCCCGCTTCAGCATGGCGAAGTCTTTGTTACTGAAGATGGCGCTGAAACCGATCTCGATCTTGGCCATTACGAACGTTTTGTCTCTGCCAAGATGCGTAAAAGTAATAACTTCACTACTGGCCAGATTTATGAATCCGTCATTAGTAAGGAACGACGCGGTGAATATCTGGGGAAAACAGTTCAAGTTATTCCTCATATTACAAATGAGATTCAGGCATTTGTAGAGCGCGGGGCGAAAGCAAGTCACGATGGCAATGCTGACATCGCTATATGTGAAATTGGTGGGACAGTAGGTGATATCGAATCCCTGCCATTCCTTGAAGCAGCACGCCAGATGAGTATTCGCCTGCCAAAACACAGTTGCGCTTTTGTGCATCTCACTTTGGTGCCTTACATAGCTAGTGCAGGGGAGTTGAAAACTAAGCCCACCCAGCATTCAGTACAAAAGTTACGTGAAATCGGCATCATGCCGACTGTGCTCCTATGTCGAGCCGACAGGCCTATTCCGGAAGACGAGCGCTCCAAGATCTCATTGTTCTCCAATGTACGTGAAGAGGCTGTGATATCTGTATGGGACGTTGATACCATTTACAAGATTCCGGAAATGCTTCAAGCGCAGGGCATGGATGATTTAATTTGCCGTGAATTGGATATCGAAGCTAAGCCTGCAGATTTATCCGTTTGGGCAAATTTAGTTTATGAGTTAGCTAACCCGCAGCACGAAGTCACTATTGGTATGGTTGGTAAGTATGTTGAGCTAACCGAATCCTATAAGTCTCTTATTGAGGCTTTGCGTCACGCAGGTATTCACAATCACACTCGCGTAAACATTAACTATATCGATTCTGAAGTCATCGAAAAAGATGGCGTTGATTGTCTTCAGAATTTAGATGCGATTTTGGTTCCAGGTGGTTTTGGTAAGCGCGGCACCGAAGGCAAGATCGCAGCGATTCGTTATGCCCGTGAAAACCAGGTGCCATACCTTGGGATCTGCTTGGGAATGCAATTGGCTGTGATTGAGTTCGCTCGTCATGTTGCAAATATTGCTCAGGCAAACAGTACTGAGTTTGATCCAGAGACAGAGAGCCCAGTGGTTGCCTTGATCACTGAGTGGGTTGATCGCGAAGGTCGTGTTGAAAAACGCACTAATGATTCTGACCTGGGCGGAACCATGCGCTTAGGCTCACAACGTTGTCCAGTTAAAGCAGGTACTCTGGCTCATGAGATCTACGGCGCTGAGGTTAATGAACGCCATCGCCATCGCTATGAAGTAAACAATGTTTACGTACCGCGTCTAGAGAAATCTGGTCTGATTATTTCTGCTAGAACTCCAAATGAGTCTCTACCAGAAATGATGGAGTTGCCTAGCGCCATGCACCCTTGGTTCTTTGGCGTGCAATTTCATCCAGAATTTACATCAACTCCGCGCGATGGCCATCCATTATTTTCCGCCTTTATTAAAGCGTCATTGATTCATCAAGCTGCTACGCAAGAACAAGTCGCCTAGGAGACATAGATGAGTGCATTTAAATTATGTGGTTTTGATGTTGGTCTAGATCATCGATTCTTTTTGATTGCAGGTCCTTGTGTTATCGAATCCGAGCAATCGGCTTTAGATATTGCTGGCGAACTCAAAGAAATTACCGCTTCACTGGGTATTCCATTTATTTATAAATCCTCTTTTGATAAAGCCAATCGCTCATCTGGAACCTCGTTTCGTGGGCTGGGTATGGAGAAGGGTCTTGAGATTCTGGCGCGTGTAAAGCGTGAAATTGGTGTGCCGGTATTGACCGACATTCATGACATTAGCGAAATTGCGCCAGTTTCAAAAGTAGTGGATGTTCTACAGACTCCAGCCTTCTTGTGCAGGCAGACTGACTTCATTCGCGCTTGCGCTCAGAGTGGTAAGCCAGTGAATTTCAAGAAGGGTCAATTTTTATCTCCACATGAAATGCTCAACGTCATTGATAAAGCACGTGTAGCAGCAGCCGAGGTAAATCTTCCAGATCAGTTTATGGTTTGCGAGCGTGGCGCTTCATTTGGTTACAACAATTTAGTTTCGGATATGCGTAGTTTGGCAATCTTGCGCGAAGCAAAGGCACCGGTTGTATTTGATGCGACCCATTCAGTGCAGTTGCCTGGCGGTCAAGGTAATGCGAGCGGCGGACAGCGCGAGTTTGTTCCTGTATTAGCCCGTGCTGCTGTTGCAGTCGGTATTAGTGGCTTATTTATGGAGACGCATCCAGATCCAGCTAAAGCGCTTTCTGATGGTCCAAATGCCGTGCCGCTCAATCGCATGAAAGAACTACTGGAATCCTTAGTTGCGATTGATTCTGTTGTGAAGAAGCCTGGATCATTTTTAGAAGATAGCTTTAAGTAATACCCCCAAATTCATTTTTACTTAGGAGAAGGTGCATGAGCGCCATTGTTGACATCATCGGTAGAGAAGTTTTAGATTCACGCGGTAATCCCACAGTTGAGTGCGATGTATTGCTTGAGTCTGGCGTTATGGGGCGAGCAGCGGTGCCTTCAGGCGCATCCACTGGTTCACGCGAAGCTATTGAGTTGCGTGACGGTGACAAAGCACGTTACTTGGGCAAGGGTGTTCTTAAAGCAGTTCAAAATATCAATATTGAGATCGCTGAATCTATCCTCGGTCTTGATGCTAGCGAACAAGCATTCCTTGATCACACCTTGATCGAGTTAGATGGTACACATAACAAAGCGCGCTTAGGCGCTAACGCAACCTTAGCCGTTTCTATGGCTGTTGCTCGCGCTGCAGCAGAAGAAGCTGGCTTGCCTTTGTATCGTTATTTTGGTGGCTCTGGTGGCATGCAACTGCCTGTCCCAATGATGAATATTGTGAATGGTGGAGCCCATGCCAACAATAGCTTAGATATCCAAGAATTCATGGTGATGCCAGTTGGCGCACAAAGCTTCCGTGAAGCCCTACGTTGTGGTGCTGAAATCTTCCATGAGTTAAAGAAAATTTTAGGTGCTCAAGGTATGCCAACTACCGTTGGAGATGAGGGTGGTTTTGCACCGAACTTTAAGAGCAATCAAGAATGCTTGCAGACCATCATGAAGGCAATTGAGGGTGCTGGATATCAAGCAGGTGAAGATGTCTTGTTGGCTCTTGACTGTGCAGCCAGCGAGTTCTATAAGGATGGCAAATACCACCTGTCAGGCGAAGGTTTGCAACTCTCCTCTAGCGAGTTTTCAGACTACCTCGGAAATTTGGCTGATCAATTCCCAATCGTATCGATTGAAGATGGCATGCATGAGAGCGACTGGGATGGATGGGCTGACATTACTCAAAAATTGGGTAAAAAAATTCAATTGGTCGGAGACGATCTTTTTGTTACCAACACTCGTATTCTCAAAGAGGGTATCGAGAAGGGTATTGCCAATTCGATTCTGATTAAGATTAATCAAATTGGCACACTGACCGAGACTTTCGCTGCGATTGAAATGGCAAAGCGTGCCAATTACACAGCAGTCATCTCTCATCGCTCTGGCGAGACTGAAGACAGTACGATTGCCGATATTGCCGTTGGCACTAATGCAGGTCAGATTAAGACAGGCTCCCTATCTCGCTCTGATCGTATTGCTAAATACAATCAGTTATTGCGTATTGAAGAGGACTTAGGTGATGTGGCTACTTACCCAGGAAAATCTGTTTTCTACAACCTTAAACGTTAATATTTTTTAACTTATGCGGGTCGTCATCTACTCTATGCTGCTATTGCTGATTGCAATACAGTTCCCGCTCTGGTTGGGTAAGGGTGGATGGCTTAAGGTTTATGAGATGGAGAAGCAGCTTGAGTTGCAGCAGGCTAAAAATAGCCTGCTCAGCTTACGCAATGCCAAGCTTGCAGGCGATGTTAAGGATTTGAAGGACGGTACTCGCGCTATTGAAGAGCGAGCTCGTGTAGAGCATGGCATGATCAAAGAAGGTGAGTTCTTCGTTCAGATTTTGCCAACAGAAAAATCAGCTGCAAATGCTGCGGATGGCGTCAAGCCCTCAGCCGCTAAGTAATTCGCAGGGCTTAATGTCCGCTCGATGGCGGCCTTGTAGCATCTGCCAATAAATCAGTTTTAAATACCTGCCTGCAATCTACTGCATCAAAACGATAGGACTTGGCACAGAAATCGCACTCCGTTTCTACGGAACCTTGTTCGGCAAGAATGCTTTCAACTTCCTCTTCACCAAGCATGCGAAGAACATCAGCTACTTTGGTGCGTGAACAGCGGCATCCAAAGCGCACAGGGCGGGGCGGAAAGCTTCGAACGCCACTCTCGCTCGACTCTTCTAAAAAGAGGCGTCGGAGCGTAGTTCCAGGTGGGAGCGTTAACAACTCTTCATTGGTAATCGTTTCACCCAGAGTCTGAATTCTCGTCCATCCTTCAGCGGCAAGCTGAGGGTCGAGATGGACGTGACCCCCAGAATCGGGTAGGCGTTGTAACAGTAGTCCACCGACATGGGTGTCATTAGATGCCAACCATATACGCGTGTCCAATTGTTCAGAGTTCTGCATGTATAGGGCAATAGCTTCAGCAGCACTAGTAACGGGCTTGATGACGGTGCCACGATGCTCCTGAAGAGCCACAATGCCTTGATAGGGGGGTTGTCCAGGCTGACGGTCAGATGGATCCAGTGTAATGACAAGCCGGCCCGTATTATTCGCATCCAGTAGCTCACCCAGACTTGCATTGGGATCAATACTGTCGGCATCAACAGAAAGCTTTACGGTAGCCCGCATTGTCAAATCTGACTTGCACTCCACTACTAAAAGCTGAATGGGGCCCTTGCTTTGAGCTTGAATTATCAAGGTCCCATCAAATTTAAGGCTAGCGCTTAAGAGGGTCGCTGCACCGACGAAGTCCCCCAATAAGCGGCGCACTACAGGAGGGTCATTACGACGCTCTAAAACCGCCTGCCAGGCGCTACTAATGGAAACTATTTCCCCGCGAACCGGGGCGCCATCACACATAAATACAAGTAATTCGTTCATAGGTGAAAGTATCCACTTTTTTGTGAGTAGAGGTACTAAATGGCGAAATCCTAGGCCGACCTGAGATAATGTCATTTATGCATATACGTACACGTTTCGCCCCCAGTCCAACGGGCTTTATTCACTTGGGCAACCTTCGCAGCGCTTTGTATCCTTGGGCTTTTGCCCGCCATAACAAAGGTGATTTCATATTGCGTATCGAAGATACCGATGTGGAGCGCTCGACCCAGGAAGCTGTCGATGTCATCATCGAAGGTATGGCATGGCTTGGCTTAGATTTGGACGAGGGCCCAATCTATCAAATGCAGCGTATTGATCGCTATCGTGAAGTCGTGAAGCAGATGCTAGATTCCGGCCTTGCTTACCCCTGCTATATGAGCGAAGAAGAGCTCAATAAACTGCGAGATCAGCAGATGGCAAATAAAGAAAAGCCTCGCTATAACGGGCAATGGCGTCCAGAACCCGGTAAAACTTTGCCAGAAGTTCCGGAAGGTGTTTTGCCGGTAATTCGTTTTAAAAATCCCATTGGCGGATCCGTCATTTGGGAAGATGCCGTTAAAGGCAAGATAGAAATTAGTAACGATGAGCTCGATGATTTAGTGATTGCCCGTCCTGATGGCACGCCAACCTATAACTTCTGCGTTGTCGTCGATGACCTAGATATGAATATTACTCATGTGATTCGTGGTGATGATCACGTGAATAATACGCCTCGCCAAATTAACATCATGAAGGCGCTTGGCGGCACGCCGCCGGTCTATGCCCACTTACCAACTGTCCTGAATGACTCTGGTGAAAAAATGAGTAAGCGCAATGGCGCTATGAGTGTGCGTGATTACCAAAAAGCAGGGTATCTTCCTGAAGCTATTCTGAATTACCTGGCAAGACTTGGTTGGTCCCATGGCGATGCAGAGATTTTCACGAAAGAGCAGTTTGTGAATTGGTTTGACTTGGATAGCCTTGGTCGATCACCTGCACAGCATAATCCTGAAAAACTGCTTTGGTTGAACCATCAATATATTCAGAACGCAGACCCAGCTGTTTTGGCTGAGGCGACTAAGCCATTCGCTCATGCCATAGGCATTGATACGGAAAGAGGTCCAGACTTTGTGCAAGTCGTTGCACTTCTCAAAGATCGCGCGAATACCTTGATTGAAATTGCAGAGGGCGCAAAGCTGTTTTATTTGCCAGCACCGGTACATCATGCCGAACAAATTGCTGCAAATATTCCAGCTGAAATCATTCCAGCACTAAAAGATTTAATTGAAGCGGTTAAATCTGCAGAGCATACAAAAGCGGCCTATGGCGCAGCCTTTAAAGAAGTCTTAGCCAAGCATCAGATCAAAATGCCAGCATTAGCAATGCCTGTTCGTTATGCTTTATTTGCGACAACGCAGACGCCCGCTATTGATTCTGTCCTAGTTGTTTTGGGCAAGGCTGAAGCTGTAGAAAGGCTCTCTAAGGTCGTCTAAGGGCAGAATTTGCGTCCTCCTACAAAAATAGGATAAAATCTTGGATTGTTTTGAGTGTCTTGTAGATTTTTAGCGAGATTACGGGGGTATAGCTCAGCTGGGAGAGCGCTTGCATGGCATGCAAGAGGTCAGCGGTTCGATCCCGCTTATCTCCACCAAGCATTTAAAATAGCAGCATTAGTTTTAGTAGTAGTCCAGGTCCCCATCGTCTAGAGGCCTAGGACATCACCCTTTCACGGTGAGTACGGGGGTTCGAATCCCCCTGGGGACGCCAAAATTTTTGGCTAGTTGTGAGCAGTAAGAAGTGACACAAGTAGCATGCGATGTACTTGGAGCGGTAGTTCAGTTGGTTAGAATATCGGCCTGTCACGCCGAGGGTCGCGGGTTCGAGTCCCGTCCGCTCCGCCAAGTAAGTTTAAAAAGCCCCTGCAAAAGGGGCTTTTTTCATTTCAGGGAACTTATTAAAGCCTCTTTGTGGGCGGCGGTTTAGGCGCAGCTTTATACAAAGGCTCCACTGCAGGCATAAGAGCCGTTAACTGCTCAATGCGGGTTTCACCAGAAGGGTGGGTTGATAAGAACTCTGGAGAGCTTTTGTCTTTAGTTGCCTTCAGCATCTTTTGCCAAACACTAATAGCGCCCATGGGGTTATAGCCCGCTCTTGCGGCTAGCTCCAAACCGATTGCATCAGCCTCTGACTCGTTCTCCCTGGAGTTTGGTAAAACAATAGCGTATTGCGCCACTTGATTGGCTGCGTTCACAGCGGAACCATAGGGCCCAGCTACAGCCATAGCAATATTGACCAATACATTTTGCGCTGCAGCTTGAGATACTCGTTCTCTACCATGCTCTCGCAATGCATGAGCGATTTCGTGACCCATGATGGCAGCAATTTCATCATCATTCAGATTGAGTTGTTCAATAATTCCCGTATAGAAGGTGATCTTTCCTCCGGGTGCGCAGGTAGCATTCAGTACGGGAGCATCTATGAGGGTAAGACGCCAATCCCACTGCCTGGTGTCATCACGAAAAGCCTCGGTCTGTGGAATCAACCTATTCGCTATAAACTTCAAGCGATCATAAGTAGGTCCAGACGTAAGCAATATATTTTTTTCCTTTGCTTTTTGGTTTTGCTCGTTATAGCTGGCTGCTGAAAGGCGATTGACATCCTCAGAGGATGCCATCATGAATTGGGAGCGGTTGACGCCCACTGCTCCAGGGCGAGTAGTGCTAGCACATGCTGAGAGCAGTGCTAAGAGGGCAAGGACCCATAGAATACGAAAGCTCAAATGAAGTCCTTGCTAGTACTGCGTGTTGATTTCAGATTACTTCTTTTTAGGTGTTGTAATCGATGCGGCCATGGCATCAAAGTAAATCACCTTTACTTGTTCACCAACATTCACATCAGCTAACAATTGTGGGTTCTTAACGGTAACTACAGTAACTTTCCCGCTAGGACCCTTTACTGAAACTAGTTTCTTAGGGCGATCTACTGCAACGATATCGGCAATGATCGTGGTGGTATTTGTAATGGTGCGAGTTGGTTTTTCGCCTGGCTTGGAAGTAAGTTCAGAAGAAGTTTCAACCTTGCTGCGAATGCCATCACTCTTCGTTTTAATCAACTCAATGGCAACGGCCAATTCATAAGTAACGTTGAGGCGATCACCTTTTTTAATTTGATCAAAGTTTTTAATCTCAGGACCAGCTACAAACTTAGATTCACCTTCATTGTTTTTAAAGAAAATTGTCCGTGTTTTCTTATCAATCTTAGTAACAGTACCCTCATACAATTGATAAATATTATCGGTAACAGCTGCATCAACGACCACGGCATTCGCTGCGCTGGGTGCTTGAGCCATCACAAGTGCTGGACCAGATAATAGGGCGGCCGCTACGAGGCTAATTGGGGCGAATTGAATTTTCATAACTTTCCTTAATGTTGAGTGCTTCCATCAATATTAGCGTATTTTTATGCCCAATTTCGCCTAAAACACGGTCTCCGAGCCCCCAAGGAAATTTATAGGCTTCTTTGATAACATCAGTTCTTTTGCAGCACTTTGAATAAAAGGAATGAGATGCCCCGTTTTGCCGCCAACCTCACCATGCTTTTCAATGAAGTTCCATTCTTGGAGCGTTTTGCGCTTGCCAAGACGGGCGGGTTTAAAGCCGTTGAATTTCTTTTTCCTTACGATTTTGATGTGCAAGCAATTAAATCCGCTTTAGATAACAACGCGCTAAAGCTAGCGCTCCACAATCTACCAGCTGGTGATTGGAATGCCGGTGAGCGTGGAATTGCCTGCTTACCTGATCGTGTGACTGAGTTCCGCGCTGGGGTTGCTAAAGCCATTGAGTGCGCCACGATACTTGGGGTACCTCAATTAAATTGTCTGGCTGGTAAAGCACCATCAGGAGCAGATCCAATAGCTCTCTATGACACCTTTGTTGGCAATCTTCAATATGCGGCGAGCGAACTCAAAAAGGTAGGACTAAAACTGCTGATAGAGCCTATCAATACCTTTGATATTCCTAGTTTTTATTTATCTAAGACGGAGCAGGGCATTGCCATCTTAGATGCAGTTGCTGCAGATAACGCTTTTTTACAATACGACATTTACCATGCACAACGTATGGAAGGCGAATTGGCTAACACCATTCAAAAGTATTTCAGCAGGATTGCGCATATTCAATTGGCTGATAACCCAGGGCGCAATGAGCCGGGTACCGGGGAAATCAATTACGAATATCTGTTTGGACTGTTAGATCGCCTTGGATATGCTGGATATATCGGCTGCGAATATAAACCCCTTAAGACTACTGAAGCTGGTCTTGGGTGGATGAATCAATACGAACAAGAATAAAAAAAGGATTGCATGATGAGTAAATTAAAACTAGGTTTTATTGGTCTTGGAATTATGGGCGCTCCTATGGCGGGGCATTTGGTTGCTGCTGGTCACCAGGTATTTATTAACACTCGTAGCAAGATCCCCGAAGAGCTTGCAAATAGTGCCGCGACTCCATGCTCCAGCCCCGCAGAAGTTGCCAATAAGGCAGACATCATCATTACGATGGTGCCTGATACTCCCGATGTTGAAAAAGTTCTCTTTGGCGAAAGCGGTATTGCATCTGGATTGAGCAAAGGCAAAATTGTTGTAGATATGAGTTCGATCTCACCAATCGCAACTAAAGATTTTGCTAAACAAATTAATACGCTAGGATGCGAGTATCTAGATGCGCCCGTTTCCGGCGGTCAACTTGGTGCTAAAGGCGCAACTCTCACCATCATGGTGGGTGGCAGTGAAGAGACCTTTGCGAAAGTAAAGCCCGTATTTGAGTTGATGGGCAAGAACATCACCTTAGTTGGCGGAAATGGCGCCGGTCAAATCACGAAGGTTGCGAACCAAATTATTGTGGCTTTAAATATTGAAGCAGTTGCTGAAGCGCTGGTGTTTGCCTCGAAGGCTGGTGCAGATCCCGCCAAAGTTCGCGAAGCATTAATGGGCGGCTTTGCTAGCTCCAAGATCTTGGAAGTTCATGGCGATCGAATGATTAAGCGCACATTTGATCCTGGGTTTAGGATTGAATTACATCAAAAAGATTTAAGTCTCGCCCTCAGTAGCGCTAAAGCCTTGGGCGTCTCATTACCTAATACGGCGACTGCACAAGAGCTATTGAATTCTTGCAGCGCCCATGGAGGCAAAGCTTGGGATCATTCGGCGATGGTTAAGGCCTTAGAAAAAATGGCGAACTTTGAAATTGGTCAGAAGGCTTAAAAGAAACTTATGAGAACAACGCTGTTGGTTTATCTTCATGGTTTTCGCTCCTCCCCGAATTCAACTAAGGCAGTGATGACTGGTGAAGCGGTGAAAGCGCTTTCTACGTCTGAACATAGCTATGAATGGTATTGCCCCCAACTGCTGGCATCTCCTGGGCAAAGCGTGGATATGGTCGTTCAACATATCGATCAATCTAAAGCAGATCGCATAGTCATCATCGGATCTTCTTTGGGCGGCTTTTATACCAATTATCTTGCCGAGAAATATCAATGCAAAGGGATTGTCTTAAATCCTGCTGTTTACGCAGCAAGAGAATTAGAGCCTCATGTTGGCATGATGACTGCCTACGACAGTGAAGAGCCTTTTGATTTCAAGGCTGAATATATTGATGAACTGCGCGCATTGCAGGTTGAACGAATTACTGATCCAAAACGGTATTTTTTAATTGCTGCAAAAGGCGATGAACTCCTGGATTGGAAAGAAATGGTTGCCTTTTATCCTGGATCAAAACAGCTCATTCTTGAAGGAAGCGATCATGGCATTGCTGACTATGCCACCCATTTACCAGCTGTAATCGAATTTATCGAGCATTGATGCCTTGATTGAATCGCTAGGCAATTCATTTCACTTCATACGCAGAAGATCTCTGTGGATTCTGATTGCCGCCATTTTTCTATCGGTCCTTGGGCACCTGATTTTATTTTTTGGGATTCCATTTATTTCTTTTGGTAGCGCGCCACCCATAGCGGAAGATCTAATCATCAAAACGGATCTCCGTGTTGAACCCCCCAAGAAGATTCAACTCACTAGCAAACCAAAGAAAAAAACTTCACCCAGAAAAACCAATGCCGTAACAGCAGATCCATTGTCAGATCAAGACAGAGGGGAGCAGGGTGCATTAGGCAATCAATCCGGTCAGGCTTTTCGCCTTCCTGATTCAGGCACCTATTATTTTGATGCCTATGTTGATGGGCAGCTATATCAAACTGCCCAGTTAGATTGGATTACCGAGGGGAATAATTACCGCCTCTATATCAATATTCCTTATGCAGTTGTTGGCCCGTTTGTATTTGAATCGCGGGGTTCAGTTGATGCCTATGGGATAGCGCCATCAATCTACTGGACGCAGCGGGGTGCGAAGCCACCACGTTATTCTCGTTTTGACAGGGATCAGGGTGGAGGAGGGAGGATGTACTTCTCTGAAAAGCCTGAGTTCACACCTGATCTTTTGCCGGGAACCCAGGATCGATTTAGTCTTATGTTTCAATTTGCCTCGCTATTAAATGGTAGCGACAAGATCGACGATGCGGGAACCATCCGAGCGCTTCCCGTTGTTGACTACAACACGCTCGAAATGTGGCAATTTAAAAGCTATGGTGAAACTGAATCTGAGGATATTCCCAGCCTCGGTAAATCTGTGAATCGCCGCTATGCACTCATGCAACGTGAAAATGACCCATACAAGCGCCAGGTTGATATCTGGCTGGCAAAGGATCTTGATTGGCTGCCAGGGAGAATGCGCTCCCTAGAGTCCAATGGGCGTGTTTTAGAGTTAGTCTTTAAGCAGAAGGCACCGATCGATAAGGCAAAGTTCATTAACTAGCTTGGAAATCTGCTTAACTGGGCTTTCTACTAGAATCCGGCCCCAGACTTGGGGTTCTGATTTGAGCGGTTTAGTAAGGCGCCCATCATGGAGTACAAGGCTGCACCAGACATCGACACCGCAAAGATGCCAGAGAATGAAATGATGATGGGCAAGATTCTCCATTGCTCAGACAGGTTATATGTCCCAAATCCTACCGTGGTGTACATCTCGCCAGCAAAATAGAAAGTCTGCGGATTGGTTGGAAATACCTGCAAAGCTACGCAGAGATAGGCCCAAGCGACGATTTCTGCCAAGTGACTACCAATAATTAACAAAATAGCGATGAAATACGACAAGAAATTGGCCCCATAAACCCGTTTGTTTTCTAGCTTTTGATCTAACCAATGAAATGCTCCCGCGATCATCAGAACAGCCACACCATGAAAAGTGAGCATCAGGCAGGCTAGTACCAGCACAATCCAAATCTGGCTATTGCCCATATCCGTATTGATCTCAGCAAATAAGGTATTGAAACTTGGCAGATTTTGAAAGCCGGGGAGTTTGGTAATTTGGTCTAGTAGGTCCATGAAGCGCCTGTTTTAGTCTATTGCTTTACTTTGATTTCTTGTTTGACATAATAATGATTATACGCAATCAGCATATATATTAATTATGTAGGAGACTTCTTCGGACCACCTGGATACGGCTCTTTATAGAGCTTCTGCCATCTGGACTTCAGACCGTCACGAATATCGTCCTTACCAAAAAGCTGAGCAATATCTATGGCCGTGTAGCCTTCATGATTTCTCATACTTAAGTCGGCACCATTATCTAAAAGGTACTTAATCAGAAGCTCATTACCTGATCCAATAGCCATCATCAATGGGGTTGTCTCACTAGGACTTAAGGCATTTACCTGAGCTCCATTAGCCAACAGGAACTCAACAATCTGAAGATGTCCATTAGTAGCTGCGTAATGAATTGGCGACCAGCCAGGCTTATTAACTGCAGCCTTTTTATCTAATACCAAGACCTTGACAAAAGGCAGGTTGCCATCAAAAGCAGCCATCATTAGCGGGTTTTCACCGCTTTTATTGGCCAAATTAACCTGAATGGCTGGATTAGATAGCAATAAATCCGCAACCTTAAAGGATTTATCGCGGATGGCAACTGTCAACATGGGGTTGCCTTTCGGATCGAGTGTATTTGGACTTACTCCATCCTTCAGCAAAGACTTGACCTCAGAAACATCATCAAACTTTGCTGCTTTAGTGAAGTCAGTAATTTGATCGGGGGTTTGGGCAAGCACAACGCTTGATAAGGACAAAAAGGCAATGCTGAATGCCCATGTAAGTTTAAATGAATTTCTCATGAAAGCGATCTATTTATCTGAAAACATTGGAAAAAATTGCTTGAAGTTTGCTCAGCTAGTCTTTCAACTGGAACACCCTTCAAATCAGCAACAAATTCACCCACCTTGGAAACCCAGGCTGGCTCATTGGTCTTGCCACGATATGGAATCGGAGCCAAATAGGGAGAGTCTGTCTCAATCAACATGCGATCCAAAGGCACCTGCTTACAGGTTTCCTGAAGATCCTTGGCACTCTTGAAGGTCACAATCCCTGAAAATGAGATGTAAAAGCCCATTTCCATGGCGGCCTTGGCCACTTCGGTAGTTTCTGTAAAGCAATGCATGACCCCGCCAATTTGATCCGCACCCTCCTCTTTTAGGATTCTGAGGGTATCGGCTGAAGATGATCGTGTGTGAATGATCAAAGGCTTCTGAGAGGCAATAGCAGCCCTGATATGGGTCCTGAAGCGTTCTCTTTGCCATTCCATGGACTCGTAGCTACGATCACCCATTCGGTAGTAATCCAAGCCAGTTTCACCAATGGCAACGATTTTGGGGTGCTTAGCCTCGTTAACTAAAAATTCAAAGCTGGGCTCTTGCGTATCTTCATAATCCGGATGCACGCCAACAGAAGCATATAAATGGGCATGATCCTCAGCCAACTGTCGCACCTTAGGAAAATCAGGTATGTCCACCGATACACAAAGAGCATGACTCACCTTACAGGTGGCCATATTGGCCAGAACCTCAGGTAGACGGGTTTGAAATTCAGGAAAGTCGAGGTGGCAATGGGAGTCTATAAACATGACTCGCCATTTTAATCTTCAAATACCTGCTGGTATTGAGAAAGCAATGCTTCGAGTTGGATGCGCGTGGCTAAGGGGTGGTTTTCATGCCTTCGGGCTTGAATTAAAGACTTCCAAAAACGTAACAACTTCGGTAAACGGGCTTGTTGAGCGAGAGTCTTGATTGCAGACTCATGTTTTGGGTAATAACGAGGCGAACCCATTTGAGCGCAACTTTGCAAGTCTGAGACCCAGCGTTGCATAGTGGCTAATAAAACGGAATAGCGGGCTTTTTGCGTCTTATCTGCTGCATCTAACCAATTGATACGAGCACCTTGAGACATCGCCTGCAATAAATATCGGGATGCTTGAATAGCTATCGTCAGTTCATCTTTTTCATCTTTATTGTGACGGGCGATTAAGGACTCTAAAACTGAATAAGGAGCCCCACCCTGCTCATCGTAAATTGACTCCATATCAGCATCACTGATTTTCAAGTCGGCCATAGAGCTCAGTTGTTTTCGCAACCAAAGTAATCCACTCGCTCGATCTGGCCTTGGCGCTGATAGCAAGCGACAGCGCGAGCGTATGGTTGGCAAAACGCGATCCAAACGATCCGCCAGCAAAATAAAGATGGTATTTTTTGGTGGTTCCTCTAGAGACTTCAGCAAGGTGTTGGCGGAGTCTGGCCTCAGCATCTCTAAGGGATAAACCAGGATGACCCGATTTCCACCGCGGTGGGTTCCAATCGAAAGACCTTCAATGGCACTCCGAGCATCTTCAATTGCAATACTCTTCTTTTCTTTTTTCTCGGGTGCATCACTATCAACATCAGCTTGGCTAACTTTAGATTTTTTAGGTGATTCAGTCTCGGAATCAAAATCACCGTGTGGCAAGAGCTTACGGTGCGTCTCGGGAACGAGTGCAATAAAGTCAGGGTGATTAGCGGAATTGAACCACCTACAAGCTTCGCAGTGATTGCAAGGTTTACTACCTGCCGATGTCTCGCATAAGAGCGCTTTCGCCAATTCAATAGCAAATTCAAACTTACCAATACCAGATTGGCCATGGATCAGAACAGCATTTGGAAATTCATCCAGGCTCATGCCATTCCAAAGCGGCTCTAGCCAGGGGGCAATTTTCTGGCTACTCTCATGCGGAAACATCAGATCACTCATTTAGAGCTGAATCTCCAGGGACTGAATGTCGCTCCAAATAATTTCTGGGGTTCTGGTGGCATCTACTAGATAAAAGCGTTTTGGATCAGCCTTTGCTCTACGCAGATACTCTTGGCGAACCTTTTCAAAAAAATCTAAATCCATCTTCTCAAACTTATCGGGCACCCTCACCTTTGATCTCCTAGACTCTGCAATGGAGCCAGGTAAATCAAATAAGAATGTGAGATTGGGTTGTAGTAATGTGCCATCTGATCGGCCTTGCACCCACCGCTCTAGATCATTTAACTTCTCAAGGCTTAAACCGCGACCTCCACCTTGATAGGCAAAGCTAGCATCCGTAAAGCGATCAGAGATCACAACCTTTCCAGCGCTCAGTGCCGGCTCGATCACCTGAGCAATATGTTCACGACGGGCAGCAAACATCAGCAAGGCCTCGGTTTCTAGATTCATGGGGGCATCAAGCAATAAAGCGCGAAGTTGTTCGCCTAATTGAGTGCCCCCCGGCTCTCGAGTCATAACAACATCACGATCTGGATAACGCTCTTTTAAAAGCTTTCCAAAGGCGTCAATGTGGGTACTCTTTCCCGCACCATCAATGCCCTCAAAACTAATGAAATAACCTGGAAATGGAGTAGTCATAGTAATTACTGAGAAGTCGATTTAGTTTTCGCGTTACGTTTGCGTTGAAATTGATCAACAACGCTTTCATGCTCTTGTAAAGTTTTGGAGAAATGGCTGCTACCATCCCCGCGCGCGACAAAATAGATAGCGTCGCTTTTTGCTGGATGCATCACAGCCTGGAGAGATTCCTTGCTTGGTATTGCAATTGGGGTGGGAGGCAAACCTTTGCGCATGTAAGTATTGTAGGGACTGTCTTTCCGTAAATCTGTTTTTCGGAGATTGCCGTCAAATTGAGGTCCAATACCATAAATCACAGTTGGATCAGTCTGCAAGGGCATATTGACCTTGAGGCGATTCACAAATACTGCGGCTACCAGAGCGCGGTCACTGGAGCGCCCTGTCTCCTTTTCTACAATCGATCCCAAAATCAAAAGGTCGTAGGGTGTTTTTATGGGGGAATCAGGCTCTCGTTGATCCCAGGCAGCAGTTAGCTGCTTCTGCATTGCTTTGGATGCTCTGCGATAAATTGAAATATCGGAATCATCCGGATCGAAAATATAGGTGTCGGGATAAAAAAGGCCCTCGTCTCCAGGATATGAGAGATCAATAGCCTGTAACAGCTCCTTGGAACTCAACCCTTTAGTGTTGTGAATTAATGCTGGGTGACTATCAATCAGGCTTCTCAGCTGCCATATGGTCATACCTGGAATGATGGCCACACTTTCGCGAACCCGATCACCGCGCGCTATTTGCAACAGAATGTTGCCTAGGCTGGCACGGGGCGGTAATAGATAGGTGCCGGGCTTTAGCTTAGAGCCGATAAAAAGTGCTCTTGCTGCCAACTGAAAACTCAGTCCATTAACAGAAATCCCCTGCTCTGAAAGCTGACCTGCAATTGCTGATAGCCCGGATTGTGGATTAATTTTGATCTTGTAAGCTGTGTTTTCTGCAATATTTGATTTAGAGGGCACGACGGGCCATAAAAAGATGGCGCCATATAAAAGGATCAAAAAGACTATAAGGTAGATCGCAAGCGATTTCCACAGGCCGCCTTTTGAATGCTTTATAAAAAGAGTTCTTCTCTGAAATTTTCTGCTCATCAAGCTATGATAAAAGCACATGACCTTAAGCACAGAAAACACCATAATGCCCGCCACTAGCCTGAATCACGGATTGACCGCTTTACCCAATTGGGGGTTGATCCTAGTGGAAGGTCCAGATGCTGCCACCTTACTTCAAAGCCAGTTAAGTAACTCGGTTATTAGCTTGAAGCGCACCCACATAGGCGAAATCGCCCAGAGTTCCGAGGCTGTTCGCCTCGTTGGTTACTGCAACCCTAAGGGGCGCCTCTTAGCAAGCGCATGGCTTGGCCTCTTTCCTGAATCCGATGACTCCGATGATCGCTTCGCCCTTTTTATCTCAAAAGATATTGCGGCCAGCACGGCTAAGCGTCTATCGATGTATGTGCTGCGATCTAAAGTCAAAGTAATCGACGCTTCAAATGACTGGGATGTATTGGGCTCTTATCACAATGAATTTGGTCAACAGCAATTCCCGGCAACAAAGGAATCTATCGCATTACGACTACCGAACGTGCTCAGTCACAATCAAACATATCAGCGCACTCTTGTTGCACAAAGAAAATCTGAAACTAATCCATCTTCAGTGGATGAGAGCGCCCTCCTGCAGTGGAATTCTCTTGAGGTATTCAGTGCAATACCGCGCATTGTGCTGGCCACTCAAGAACAGTTTGTTCCGCAAATGATCAATTTTGAATCCGTAGCGGGTGTGGATTTCAAAAAAGGGTGTTATCCAGGCCAAGAAATTGTTGCTCGCAGCCAGTACCGTGGCGCAGTCAAGCGTAGGCTTCAACTTGCGCATACTGATTTCAGCGATACAGCACTCGACTTTGCAAAACCTGGCGTTGAGTTATTTCATGAAAGTGATGCTGCCCAGCCATGTGGCATGGTGGTTCTTGCAGCCCCCAACCCAGGCAATGGCAAGCGCATCGATCTTCAAGTCGAATGCAAGTTGGATGCCTTAGAGGCCGGAATGATTCATCTGGGCAGTAGCAATGGGCCTGTGTTACAAATAGATACCCTTCCCTACCCCTTATTAGAAATTTAATTTCTCAGTTACCACTTCATTTCTTATGTGCCTCATTCTCTTTGCCTGGAAATCCCATCCAGACTACCCTTTGGTGGTAGCTGCAAATCGAGATGAATTTTATGAACGTGATACTGACCCGATGGGCTGGTGGCCAGAGCACCCCCATTTATTGGCTGGCAAGGACCGAGCTGATGTTTTGGGTAGTCCAGGCACATGGCTTGGGTTTACGAAGACCGGTCGTTTTGCCGCCCTGACTAATGTGCGAGCTCCTAGTGAAAAAAATCCAGACGCAAGAACTCGTGGTGAACTGAGCTTACGTTATTTAACAGGGCAACATAAGCCACAGGATTACGTCCAAGAAAACGCAAAACGTTTTGAGCAATACAACGGCTTTAATTTATTAATGGCAGATCTGAGCGATCCGGAGAATGCCGAAATGCACTGGGTTAGCAATCGACTGATGATGGGCCAACAAATTCGTCAGCGTAAAGTGTTTCCTGAGCAAGCCTTGAGTCCTGGAGTTTATGGCCTATCCAATGCCATGTTAGATACTCCATGGCCCAAAGTGAATCACCGAGTTGCTGCATTTGCTCAAACTTTGGCGATGGATAGCGGCCAACTCAAAAATGCGGATCATTATTTACGCGTACTAGCGGACACACATGAGGCTAGCCCACAAGAATTACCCAATACGGGAGTTAATCCAGATTGGGAAAGAGCTTTATCTGCTGCATTTATCAAAACACCTTCATATGGAACGAGATCCAGCACGATTTTGCGCGTTCGTAAAGATGGACAGTTTGAAATGGTAGAAAGACGTTTTGACGCAAACGGTACCGTTGGTCATGATGTTATCACTGGAGAGCTGAGCGCTGCTCCAGGATCCAACCTCTCTGTTTAGCAAGTCAACAGGCTCGATAATTACTTTTTACGCGAGTCTTCGTTCACCACTCGATCACCATTGGCATCTTTGGCAGCTAGTCGCTTGAGAAACTGAAAAGTCCCAGTTGCCATGCAGCAGATTTCACCTTGATCGTTGTACAGCTTGGCTTCGCAAAATGCCATCGTGGCGGTACGTCTCACAGTATCAGCTTTTACACGCAAGATGCCATTGGCAGCCTGCATAAAGTTATTCTTCATTTCTACAGTGACAACACTACGATCACTTGGATCGCCTGAGCGAGCGGCAACTGCCATCGCTACGTCCATGAGGGTGAGCAAGACACCGCCATGAGCCACATCCCAAGTATTGGTGTGCTCAGGCTTGAGGGCTAGCAGAATTTCACCTTTACCCATTTCGGCGGTAATCAAACGCACGCCAAGGAGCTTTAAAAAGGGAACATTCAGTTCCTCGCCCAGATTGGCAAGCTGAGTTGCCGCATTCAGTTGTACTTTATTTGTCATAGGGTCATTTTAGAGGCTTCTGCGATGCTTGTGAATTACCCATAGAATACAAAACATGCCATTTACCCTCCGCGGCGATGATGTTTGCCAGCCAACGCCACCTACTCCCCTGCCCAATCCCTATTGGGTGGCATTTTCTGCTGATGCTGCAAATTTGATTCACATTAAGCTTGGAGCTAATGGCTTACCCCAAGATGAACACTGGCTTGATGTATTGGCAGGGAATGAATTGCATGTTGGTGAATATACTTTCTCAAACCCCATCTCAACAGCCTACAGCGGTCATCAATTTGGCTCGTGGGCCGGGCAGTTGGGTGATGGACGCGCTATTTTGCTCGGCGACATCCATCATCAAGAGCTCCAATTAAAAGGCGCTGGTAGGACGCACTATTCCAGAATGGGTGATGGCAGAGCTGTTTTAAGATCATCCATTCGTGAGTTTTTATGCAGTGAAGCGATGCATGCACTTGGCATACCCACTAGCCGTGCACTTGCTGTCGTCGGCTCAAAGCAAGCTGTTAGACGGGAAACTCTAGAAACTGCGGCAGTATGCTCGCGGATTGCCTCCAGCTTCATTCGCGTTGGTCACTTTGAGCATTTTGCTTCTCTTCAAAATAATGTCCGCCTGAAAGAATTGGCAGACCTTCTCATATCAGAGTTTTATCTAGAGTGCAGGAAAGAGAAAGATCCCTACTTAAATTTGTTTAAGGCAATTTCCTCTCGTAACGCCAAATTAGTTGCTCAGTGGCAATCAGTTGGATTCTGTCATGGCGTCTTAAATAGCGACAACATCAGTGCCTTAGGCCTCACCATTGACTACGGCCCCTTTGGATTTTTAGACCACTTTGAAATCGATCACATCTGTAACCATAGTGATCAAGGCGGCCGCTATGCCTATCATCGCCAGCCACAAATCATGCATTGGAATATGGCATGCCTTGCAAGTGCAATGCTGCCCTTGCTCGAGTTAGAGCACTCGCCAGAAGAGTCTCAGAATCTTTTGCGCTCAGCCCTCGAGGAGTTTCCCGTAATCTATGCCAAAGAATGGCAGCAGTTATTTCGCCTCAAACTGGGATTGCAATTAGCGCATGATGGTGACACCAAATTAATAGAGCGCCTCCTGCAAGCAATGCATGACTCTCAGGTTGATTTCACCAGCTTCTTCCGAAGCCTGAGTCATATTGGCAAGGACTCCAAGCCATCAGATATTGCCCAACGAGATCAATTTATTGATCGCGACAATATCGATCATTGGTTGAACGATTACATCGATAGACTTCAGCTTGAAGATATGAGCGATGAATCACGAAGAGAGTTGATGAATCACTCTAATCCAAAGTACATCCTGAGAAATCATTTAGCGCAAGCGGCAATTGAGAAAGCCCAGCAAGATGATTTTTCTGAAATAGAAAAATTACATCGGGTACTAAGCAAACCCTTCGATGAGCAGCTGGAATATGATGCGTACTCAAAACCTCCACCTCTCGATATGCAGCGCGTTGCAGTTAGCTGCTCCTCTTAACTTGAAATATTGATTGCCATGACTAAAAAAACAAATCAAGAATATAAAAATGTATTGAACGATATTCAATATCGAGTAACGCGTGAGGCGGCAACAGAGAGGCCATTTTCTGGGGAATATTGGGATCACTGGGCAAACGGTCAATATCGTTGCATCTGCTGTGATACCCCCCTATTTCAATCTACTACCAAATTTGATGCTGGCTGTGGTTGGCCAAGTTATAACGCACCAGAAAATACCGCAGCTATAACTGAAATTCGGGATATGTCTCATGGCATGATTCGTACAGAAGTACGCTGCACTGAATGCGATGCCCATTTAGGACATGTTTTTGATGATGGCCCACAACCAACCGGGCTGCGCTACTGCATTAACTCGGCATCCCTGAAATTTGAACCCTCCGAGAACGCTGCTCCCAGTAAAACTGAATAACTGATAAATAGCTGGATAATCACCGCATGAAATTTCTATTTGACCTTTTCCCCATCATTCTCTTTTTTATCGCCTTTAAATTTGGCGATATCTACACTGCGACTATCGTAGCTATGGTGGCTACCATCGGTCAGATTTTGTGGGTCTATTACCGTCATCGTAAAATCGACGCAATGCAGTGGGTTAGTCTGGTCATGATTCTGGTATTTGGCAGTCTAACCATCTTCTTGCATGACAAAACATTTATTCAATTGAAGCCAACGGCTCTTTACTGGCTATTTGCAGGGGCTCTTTTTATCAGCGCACAGTTTTTTCAAAAGAATTGGATTCAGGTTTTAATGGGTAAGCAAATTACCCTTAAAGAGCACAGCTCTAAATCAGTTTGGCATCAAGTGAATATGGCATGGGCAACCTTCTTCTTCTTTATGGGAGCTCTCAACCTTTACATTGCGTTTGAGTATTCAGAAGAAACGTGGGTCAACTTTAAGCTCTTTGGCAGCACTGGATTGCTCGTGGTTTTCGTCATTCTTCAAGGAGTTTGGCTCAGTCGGCATATGGAGCATCCGGCAGAATGAGTATCAATCAAGACCGAATTGCATTATTTGAGGCTGATCTCAAAACTGTATTTAAGCCGCTCCAGCTGCATATTGAAGATGAAAGCCATCTTCATGCAGGTCATGCAGGCGCGGCATCTGGTGGTGGCCACTTTAAGCTTACGATCGTCGCCCCTGAATTTGAGGGATTAACCAAGGTAGCTCGTCATAGGGCTGTCTATGCCGCCTTGAGTAAGCACTTTCCCGACTCGATTCATGCCCTTACCATCTTGGCATTCACACCTAGTGAAAGCACTAATTAGCCTTAGATTGCTTTAAGATTCTCTTTTACCCATTACTTCTATTGCCAAACTCATGTTGAATACACGCCAAATTTTGACCATTAGCGCTTTTAGTGCTGCACTTCTCTCCTCAGCCGTTTACGCACAAAATGCTGCCATTGTGAATGGCAAAGCAATTCCTAAAGCGCAATTGGATAAATTAGTACAAAAGTCCAACCAACCCGATAATCCGCAAGTGCGAGATCAGGCAAGAGAAATGCTGGTGACTCGCGAACTTATTTTGCAAGAAGCGAATAATCGTGGCGTGATGCAAAAAGAGTCCGTACGCGAGCAACTTGAACAATCCAAAATGGGTATTGTGATTGCAGCAGTATTTGAAGACTTTGTTGAAAAAGAAGGTGTTGCAGAGTCTGAATTAAAAGCCGCTTATGAACAGGTTAAAACTCAGTACACCGGCAAGGAATATCACGTCGAACATATTTTGGTAGAGAAAGAAGCAGACGCCAAAGCTATTACCGCTCAAATTAAAGCAGGTGGCAATTTTGAGCAAATCGCAAAAGAAAAATCCAAGGACCCTGGTTCCGCTCCGAATGGCGGAGATCTCGGTTGGGTAAGTGATAAAGCGCTCGTACCTGATTTCTCTAAAGCAATGGTCCAACTCAAAAAGGGTCAAATTACTGACAAGCCGGTAAAGACTCAATACGGCTGGCACATCATTAAATTAGATGATGTACGTGATGTCAAGGCGCCAAGTATGGAAGAAATTAAAGACCAGCTTAAGCAAATGATCACGGCGGACCAAAATTGGCAAAAAGCCAAATTTTCTGAGCTAATGCAAAAGTTGCGCGCTAAGGCAAAGATCCAATAACAACGAAAAGCTCTACCCCAAAACCCAGGCCAATCCCCTGGGTTTTTTCTTGCCCAACGAGAAACGACATTTACCTTTATATTTGAAAACATGATGATCCTTCACACCATGCTGAGAGTCGGCAATATGACTCGCTCGATTGATTTCTATACCAAGGTTCTGGGAATGAACTTGCTGCGCACTACTGAGCGACCAGAGCAGAAGTATTCGCTAGCATTTGTAGGCTTTGGAAAAGGCAATGCGGATGGCCAATCAGAACTTGAGCTCACTTATAACCATGGGGTCGATAGCTATGACTTAGGTAGCGCCTATGGACATATCGCAATTAGCGTTCCTGATGCTTATGCTGCGTGTGACAAGATCAAGGCCGCCGGTGGCAATGTGACTCGTGAGGCTGGTCCCGTGATGGGTGGTGACACCATCATTGCCTTTGTTACCGATCCAGATGGTTACAAGATCGAATTAATTCAGCATTGAATTTACATCTCAGTTGAAACAAGATGCTATCCAACTTCGAGTCATTCAGAGTCTTTCAGAGATTGGTGAGGATGCATGGGATGCACTACTCACGACTGATGCTGGCCCATTTGTAAAGTATGCGTTTTTAAATGCACTAGAAAAAACGGCTTGTGTTGGTGGTAATACCGGATGGCAAGTTGCTCATCTGCTGGTTGAGGATGCCAATTCCAAGCTTCTAGGTGCAATACCACTGTATTTAAAGCAGCACTCATATGGGGAGTTTGTCTTTGACTGGGCGTGGGCTCAAGCCTATGAGCAAAATAATCTGCCTTATTACCCCAAGGCGCTCTCCGCAATTCCCTTTACTCCAGTACGTGGACCCAGGTTGCTTGTATCGCCAATGGCTGATAAGGGCGCCATTCAAGAACTATTAGTATCTGGCTTAAAAACTTTAGTGACCCAAAACACACTGTCCTCCGCTCACATTCTTTTTCCAGAGGATGGTGAACTAGAGGAACTCAAGAGGCAAGGGTTTATGTTGCGTGACTCAGTGCAGTTTCATTGGCATAACGCGGGATATCAGGATTTTGAGCATTTTCTAGCTGCCTTAACCATGAAGCGTCGCAAGAATATTCGACGAGAACGTGCCGCAGTAGAAAGCCAACGAGTTCACTATCGGCATATTCCAGGTGCAGAAGCCACGACTGGTGATTGGAGCTTCTTTTATCGCTGCTATGAAAACACCTATCTTGAACATCGCTCATCACCCTACCTAACAGAAGAATGTATTCAATTGCTCGGCTCAACCATGCCCGAGAATCTACATCTGATTATTGCCACTCAGGAAGAAAGGCCGATTGCCTCATCATTACTAGTTGTGGATCAGCTTACAAAAACAGCATATGGGCGCTACTGGGGTGCTATTGAACACATCCCCTGCCTACATTTTGAGCTTGCCTACTACCAGACAATTGAGTATTGCATCAAGGCGGGCATTCAACTATTTGAGGGTGGCGCTCAAGGTGAGCACAAGATGGCTAGAGGTTTTTTACCTACTACCCTGCAGTCTGCTCATTGGATTGCGGATGCAGGTTTTGCCAATGCAGTAAAGCGATTCTTGGAACGCGAACATGAAGGTATGGCTGCTTATGTGGATGAGCTCGAACAGCACATTCCTCTGAAATCGACTAAAGTACTGCCATGACATCATCCAATATCAACCCGCCAGAGCAAGCTGGAGCCAATTCTTTAGCGGTTGGTGATGATGCGTCTGATTCTCCATGTATTGGAGTCTGCACTACGCTTTATGACGAAATTTGCCAGGGCTGTGGCCGCACTCTTGGCGAGGTCAGTAATTGGGTCTTTTTTAGCCAAGAAGAAAAAGACTCTGTATGGAAACGCATCCGTGCCGATGGCACTGCAATGCGATTCCAACGACAAGCCAAATAGAATTATTAGCCTGCTAAAGCCTGGCTGCGCAAATACTCTTCATAAGTTCCAGAGTAGTCAGCGATGGTTCCATCCATCTTCACTTCGAGGATGCGATTAGCCAAAGCTGAAACAAACTCGCGATCATGAGATACGAAAATGAGAGTGCCCTCATATTTCTCAAGCGCAATCTGCAAACTCTCAATAGATTCCATATCCATGTGGTTGGTTGGCTCATCCATTGCAAGAACGTTATATTTTTGAAGCATCAATTTGCCCCAAATCATTCTGCCCTTCTCACCACCAGATAGCACTTTGACGGACTTGCCAATGTCATCGCCTGAGAATAGCAAGCGACCTAATGTGCCACGAATTACTTGGTCATCGTCACCGCCATTACGCCAGTTATTCATCCAATCCATGAGCAATTCGTCTTTTGCAAACATCTCCGTATTGTCTTGAGGCATAACACCTACATTGGCGTTTTCTGCCCATTTCACATCACCACTATCCGCAGCAATTCCATCAAAGCGTTTGCTCAAGATGGTTTTCAACAGCGTCGTCTTACCAGCGCCGTTTTGTCCAATGATGGCAATCTTTTCACCCGCACGCACACCTAACTTAAAGTTTTTGAAGATAGTGCGGTCATAGGCTTTAGTGAGTGCATTGCACTCAACAGCCATGTTGTGCAGTTTTTTCTCTGCATCAAAACGAATAAATGGATTCTGGCGTGAAGAAGGTTTAACTTCAACGATCTCAATTTTCTCCAGCTGCTTTTGACGTGAAGTGGCCTGACGCGCCTTCGATGCATTTGCAGAGAATCGAGCTACGAAAGCCGCTAACTCGGCAATTTTTTCCTTGGCTTTAACGTTATTGCTTAATTGTTGTGTTCTTGCTTGAACGGACGCCAGCATGTAGGAGTCGTAATTTCCTGGGTACACCTTCAGTGTTCCATAGTCCATATCCGCCATATGCGTGCACACTTCATTAAGGAAGTGGCGATCATGGGAGATGATGACAATCGTGCTCTTGATTTGATTAAGAATATCTTCAAGCCAATGAATGGAGTGAATATCCAAGTTATTGGTTGGCTCATCTAAGAGCAGAACATCTGGATCAGAGAACAAAGCTTGCGCCAACAATACGCGCAATTTCCAGCCGGGAGCCACGGCGCTCATTGGTCCGTTGTGTTGCTCAATCGGAATGCCGATACCTAACAGCAGCTCCCCTGCTTTTGCCTCTGCCGTATAACCGCCGTACTCAGCATATTTGCCTTCAAGCTCAGCAGCCTTCATGTAATCTTCATCAGAAGCTTCTGGGTTGGCGTAAATAGCATCACGCTCAGCAGCTGCTTTCCACATCTCTTCGTGACCCATCATCACGACATCCAGCACGCGCACATCTTCATATGCGAACTGGTCTTGGCGCAATTTACCTAAGCGAATTCCGGGATCCAAGCTTACGTTTCCACTGGTAGGCTCAAGCTCGCCACCCAAAATCTTCATAAAAGTGGATTTACCGCAACCGTTGGCACCAATCAGGCCGTAGCGATTACCGCCGCCAAACTTTACGGAGATGTTTTCAAACAGGGGTTTTGCCCCAAACTGCATAGTGATATTAGATGCTGACAGCACGGATGTGTTCTTACTTTCTGATAGGTCGATACGAGGGTGCGGATGCAGGTTTTGCATCAAAGACCGTTATTTTAACGGCTAGCGTGCAAAAAAGTCCTAAATTAGACTTTGAGCTTAAATGGTGTGAAATCGGTATGGACGTCAAAGTGATCCTGGTTTTCCTTGCGCTTCAGGAAACCCACCACCCAATAGGTCAATGGGGTAGCCAGAACCTCCCAGGCGGTCTTCAAGACGTATTGAGCGGCAGCTACAGCCAGAACCTCATTAAGTGGCCAGAGGCCGTAAAAAGCCAGCATATAGAACAAGGATGAGTCGACCAATTCACCGCACGCTGTAGAGCCTATTGTGCGCATCCAAAGAAAGCGTCCTTGGGTCAAAATCTTCATTTTGGCTAAGGTATAGCTATTTACAAAACTACCGCACCAAAAAGCGATCATGGAAGCAAGGGCCACGCGCCAGGAGTTGCCAAATACGGTTTCCATTCCCTGCTGATAATTGGCCATATAAGACCCGGAAGCAACCGGTAGGGCAATTACGGCTTGAGCCATGATCGCGGCAAAAGCCAGAGCCATAAAACCTGCCCAAACCGCACGTCGGTCATAGGCATAACCATAGACCTCGGTCAAAATATCGCCAAAGAAATACGCAATCGGAAAAAAGAGGATGCCGGCACCAAAGGTCACTTGGCCAAAATAAGGCAAATCCAAAGTAGCAGCCTTACCAGCGCCAATAAAGTTGGAGCACAAGAGCACTACGACAAAGGCAGTCAATATCAGGTCGTAATAGCGATGGTGACGTCTAGGTGCGTCCATAAGTCGAGAAAAATGGATAATAGAAAGAGAATATCTGCATTCCTGGAAATTCACAGAGTGCACATTAAAAACCTAGACAGGACGACTAAGAACCATGAGCAAAGCTAGCTTCAACTGGGCAGACCCCCTACTCCTTGATACGCAACTGACCGAAGATGAACGCATGGTGCGTGATGCTGCAGCTGAATACGCTCAGGGGCGCCTAATGCCGCGCATTCATGATGCGTTTCGCAATGAAACTACTGATCCAGTCATCTTTCGGGAAATGGGTGAGCTCGGCCTCTTAGGCATCACTATTCCAGAGCAATACGGTGGCGCAAATCTAAATTACGTTTCTTACGGATTAATTGCCCGTGAAATTGAACGGGTAGATTCTGGTTATCGCTCCATGATGAGTGTGCAGTCGTCTTTAGTCATGGTGCCTATCAATGAATTTGGTAGTGAAGCCCAAAAACAGAAATACCTCCCAAAGCTAGCAACCGGTGAATGGATTGGTTGCTTCGGGCTTACTGAACCTAACTTTGGTTCAGATGCTGGCGGCATGATCACCAGAGCTAAGAAGGTTCCTGGTGGTTTTTCATTAACTGGCTCTAAGATGTGGATCTCCAATTCTCCAATTGCAGATGTATTTGTTGTGTGGGCTAAAAATGATGAAGGCTTGATTAGAGGCTTCATCCTTGAAAAAGGTATGAAGGGTCTGTCAGCCCCGAAGATCAGCGGCAAGATGGGTCTACGCGCCTCCATCACTGGTGAAATCGTGATGGATGAGGTCTTTGTCCCGGCTGAAAATGAATTCCCGGAAATTACTGGACTCAAGGGTCCGTTTACTTGCTTGAACTCAGCTCGCTACGGCATAGCCTGGGGCACGCTTGGCGCAGCTGAGTGGTGTTGGTACGCAGCACGTCAATACACCATGGATCGTAAACAGTTCGATCGCCCTCTCGCGGCGAATCAACTCATTCAAAAGAAATTAGCTGATATGCAAACCGAGATCACGCTAGCCCTTCAAGGCTGCCTGCGTTTAGGCCGAATGAAAGATGAAGGCATTGCTGCCCCAGAAATTACCTCCATGATGAAGCGCAACTCTTGCGGTAAGTCTTTGGATGTAGCGCGCCTGGCAAGAGATATGCATGGTGGGAACGGCATCTCAGATGAATATGGCGTAATACGTCATATGCTCAATTTGGAAGTCGTCAATACCTATGAAGGAACGCATGATATTCACGCTCTCATCTTAGGTCGTGCACAAACTGGAATTCAGGCCTTCAGTTAAAGACTGAGTTTTGCGATGAGGTCTCTTGCTGTTTTAGCAAAGGCTTCATCACTGTCATTCTCAAGCTCTACAAAATGATCTTCACGATAGCTTGGAAAATTGCGCACGATTGAGGATTGGTAGGATGGGTCGTAATGCATCACTAGCAACTCCTCGACCAAGCTTTCAAAATCACCTGCATCAATCGCCTCATGCCACTTTCTAATCTGGACTTTGCCATAGCGCGAAGTTAATAAACCCAGCTTTTGCTTAAAGCTTTCTGGGTTAGCTAAAAAGTGACGATACTCGCGCAGCAACCAAGAAACCCGTGTAGCCGTACTGGAGCGCAGTTCAATGCATTGACCTTCGCGAATTCGCTCCATCAGAGGGTCGGGAATATGTAAGCCGCCCACCTTCTTACTCTCAGACTCAACAAAAACAATCTTATTGGGATCCAATTGATTCAATGCATTCCATAGATTAGTCTCAAAGCCTTTTTGAGAGGGTTGCTCAGTATTCGGCTCATTGCCCAATACTGAGCCGCGATGAATCGCTAAGCCCTCAAGGTCCAGAATCTGCTGACCTAATGCGCCAATTTCCTGAAGAATGCGGGTCTTACCGCTCCCGGTCATGCCGGCAATCACCTGAAAAGAAAAATCTTTGGCAGCTTGATCGAGACCATCAATCACAACACGACGAAATCCTTGATAGCCGCTTTGTAGCTGCATGGCTTTCCAACCAACGCGATTAAGAATGTGGGTAAAGGCACCACTGCGTTCACCACCTCGCCAACAGTAGATTAAGGGACGCCATTCCCTTGGAAAATTAATTAGAGAACTTTCTAAGTGATTGGCAATATTGCGTGAGACATAAGCTGCTCCCAGTTTCTTTGCAGCAAACGGCGAGACCTGCTTATACAAAGTGCCAATCTCAATGCGCTCTTCATTATTTAAGACTGGGAGATTGATGGCGCCAGGAATATGATCCAAGGCAAACTCCGCCGGCGACCGAACATCAATAATCGCGTCAAACTCTGCCATCGATGAGGCTAATTTTTCAATACTAAAAATATGGGGATTGCTAGCTTGCAAACAATATCCTAGCGCAGCTTATTGATCACATGATCAGGCCAAGGCGCAGATTTTCCAGTCTTCAACTCAACCCAAACCATGGTTGCGCCTCCGACTGCCGCCATCGTATCGGGCTCAGTAGTCAAAGCCATGGTGGTGTAGACATCCAAGCTTGAACGTCCAATATTGCCGATATAGGTTTTAAGAACCAATTCACCTGGATAGGAAAGCTGTTGATAAAAATTGCAAAAGCCATTCATCATCAACATCGATTCATCGCCAGGAGCAACGCTATAACCAAGAGAGGTAATCCACTCCACCCTAGCCTGCTCCATGTAACGAAAGTACACGGTGTTATTGACATGACCAAATGCATCCATATCTCCCCAACGAATCGGCATGTTCATCTGATGAACAAACTTTTTCTCCTCGGGGATTTCAATACGCATGCGTTGTGAATTAAGGTATTAGCAAACTTGCAAAGCCATTTGATACAAATTGGTAGAGCGCGCACCAGAACGACAAAAAGCCAGAATTGGACCAGGCATTGTTTTTAGTAAACGCGCCATCTCAACAACTTGATCCTGAGTGAATGCACCTGGGATCACTGGCAAGAAGGCATAGTTCAAACCCAGCACTTCAGCTTGCGCCTGAATCTGTGCATTAGTAGGTTGGTCTGGACCACCTTCAAAATCTGGGCGGTTATTGATTATGCTTTTATAACCTTGTTTAACAATTTCGGCTAAGTGGCTTGGATCAATTTGACCCAGGGTACCGAACTGATCGGTATGGCAGGCGATAGGAAGGCTCATCAAAATCTCAAAAAAAGTAAAAGTATTTAAAAGCTAATAGCTTAGATTCTAAAGCAGGCTTACTTTTTGTGGCCCGTAAAGAAGCGATTGCAGAACGCCATGCCGATAAGCATAGACAGTATGAAGACCAAGGCCTTTAGATGGCCAGCGCCAAGAGCAACAATCGCAGGACCAGGGCAAAAACCAGCGATGCCCCATCCAGCCCCAAAAATCAAACTGCCAATCACGAGGGGTTTAGAGATGTCTCTTCGGGTTGGGATGTGTAATGCCCCACCAAAAAATGCTTCGGTACGTTTAGAGACCAAATAAAACCCACCCAAGCCAACCAGAATGGCCCCTAGCATCACAAACATTAAGGATGGGTCCCAGTTACCAGCAAGATCAAGAAAATTCAGAATATTTTGGGGATTGCTCATCCCAGAAATAATCAGACCAATTCCGAATAAAACGCCAATCAAATACTGGCTGTAAAAATTAAAATGTCTTCTCATGATTTATAGACCCAATACATGACGAATGACAAACACGATTAAAAATCCAGCACTCATAAAAGAGACGGTAGCAACTAAAGATCTTGGCGATAGGCGCGATAGACCACAAACACCGTGACCGCTTGTACAGCCGGAACCATAGTGGGCACCAAAGCCTACCAATAGACCGGCAACAATGATGGCAATCCAATCTGCATCAATGACTGTCGTAGTATGCAAATCAAAAAACAGACTCGCCAAAAATGGTGCGCTGAGCAAACCCAATAAAAGGCTAAGGCGCCAGCTCACATCACCTAATTTAGGGCTTAATAAACCTGAAATAATTCCGCTAATACCGAGAATACGACCATGCAAAATGACATACAAAGCTGCCGCTATGCCCAAGAGCATTCCCCCGAGAAATGCAGGTCCAGGTGTGAAGGCCAGCCAATCTATTTGCATATGATTAATCTAATTAAAAAATTTAACTGCAGGGATTAGGTGCATTACGTGACTCTAAATAACGAAGAGCCAAATACGCACCAAAAATGAATCCTGGCAAAGCCAATAAGGAGCCGATTGCCAAAGTTGAGATTCCGCTTAAACCTTGGCCAACTGTACAGCCGAGCGCAGTCACGCCACCGAAACCCATCAAAGTGGCACCAACTAAATGATTGGCTGTATCTTCAGTGTTGCGAAAACTCTCCCAGCGGAAAGACTTGGTCAGCAGAGCAACACAGGCAGATCCTGAAATCATCCCAACAACAGCAGCAATGCCAACAGTGATAATTTTTGAGGTATCGCTATACATCATGAGCCAATCTAAGGAGTAAGCATAAGGAGCAACAAACGATAGACTCTCCATGCGACCAGAATTGGTAACCAAAAAGACTTCCTCCAAAGTGTTTGGATCTTCGGCAACATAACCCAAGCTGCCTGACACCCACCAAATAGTACAAATAGCGAGGCCAACAAAGATGCCGGCAAATAGATTCTCTGCCGTCCAAAAGGCCTTGCTTGCCAATGCATAGGCAATAAAAGCAAAGCCAACAATTAATCCCAGAGCGAGGTGTAAGTTATTGCGGGCAATACCCGTAATTGGACTCAGAATGCTGGGCAAATCCTGTGGTGTATTCAGCGCAATAAATACAGAGTCCAAAGTATTGATACGAATTACGCCCAAGAAACCCCGCATGGTCATGTAAGCAGAAAGTCCCAAAACCATAAACACGATGATGGACTTTAAATTGCCACCACCAATACGAACTAAGGTTTTACTTCCACAGCCAGAAGCAAGCACCATACCAATACCAAATAAGGTGCTGCCTACTATGCTCGATAGCCACAAGAACTTAGTTCCGGTGTACATACTCTTCAATGGGTCAATTACTCCCAAGTAAGACATGAAGGCAAAGCCAACAATAGCAACGCCAATGGCGAGGAACCATTGCTTCAAACGACCCCAACTAGACATAATAAAAATATCGGAAACAGCGCCCATGCTACAAAAACCTGTTTTTTGCATGACAGCACCCAGCAAAAAGGTGATTGCAAAAGTAGCAGCTAAAACTGTTTTGCTAAGCGAGGAAATATCTACCGCATCCATAATCAAAATTCTTTACTGAAATTATTTAAATTTATAAAACTGTTTATTGAGAAAAGCGGTCACATCCGCCTCATCCTCAGGAAAAAGATCAAGACGCAGCTCTGTATTGCACCTAGCGACCATCGACTTTAAATTTTGAAGGTTCTTAACCTTGCTATCGCTACGGGTGTAGATCATATCGCCATTACCAAAACCGGATTTCTTGGCATGACACGCATAGCATTTCTGCTCATCAATTTTTTTTCCATTGGCTAGATCTGGCGTAGCGTATGCGGATAAATGTAGTCCGAGCACAGCAGAAACGGTAAAGCCAAGCTTAATTAATAGTAATTTCATTTGAAATCAGTCATTTAGCGAAGTAAACGACTATTTTAAAGCCCAGATGGCAAATTTGTACTATTCCGACTGAATTGACAGATAGACGTTATAGGCATTCATGCGATTGGCAGCCCTAAATAAGGGCATTCCTTCGTATTCAGACCAATCTGCTTGCTGATAGGCCTCGTCAAAAGGATCCATATTCACGGCTGATTTAGTCATGGATTCTCGTAAATACTTCAGATATTCCCTGGTAAATCGAATGTCTTCAGCAGGATTGATAGATTGGGCGCCATGGCCAGGAATCACGATGCCAGGCTTAAGGGCCTCAATTTCACCCAAGGCTTGCAACCAACCCTTGCTATCGGCATTTCCAACAAAAGGGATGCGTCCACGGAATACCAGATCCCCTGCAAAAAGGACCTTCTCCGAGGGAACATAAATAATGAGGTCTTCAGGCGCATGGGCAGGACCCACTCTACCAATCTGAAATTCAACGCCGCCAATGATGAGCTTATAAGATTGATCTACCCATACATCAGCCCCCAACAGCTTGGTTGAAGCATTGACCCAAGGAGCAAAATCAATTCGAGAAGCAATGAGCCGTTGTTTAGCTGTCTCAGAGGAAATGTAATTCCTACCCTCCCCTTGGGCATAAATTGTTGCACCAATTTTCTTAAACTCTTGAAGACCGTAAACATGGTCAGCATGGTAGTGCGTCACAATGAGGGCAACTATCTTCTGAGGCGTAATCTTTTTAATCTCAGCAATGAGTTTCTTTGCGAGAACAGGGGAACCCAGGGCATCCACTACCACTACCCCTTTTGGGGTGATGACAAAACCAGAATTTGAAATGAAGTTTTGATTCTTGCTGCTACCCATCTCGGCGAAACCCTGCACGAAATAAGTATGTGGCGCTACCTGGATAGGCTTAAGAATTAAATCATCCGAGGCATAAACCGAAGATATAGATAAGAAAATCGAGAACGCGCCAAGAAGAAGCGATCGCATATGAAAGGCCGTCACAGCTAAAAATTATGGCTTTATGTAAGCGAAATGGTTTTGATATTGAAGGTCAGCTACTCGAACAACTCCAGATGGCGTGAAATCAGTATCAAGAATAAATTGATCTTTCTTCAGATTGCGATTCTTCAAAGTAATCTCACAGACCTCAAAACGAACACCGCGGGATTTCAATGCGCCTACTAGGGGAGCATATTCAATTCCATTCTTCTTATCCTTGGCGCCTTCCATCATGATGTCTACGCCATTCGCATGAGTCACCACAATAATTTTTGTTTGCGGAGATACATCTAAATGATTGCGAATGTTACGCAAGCCTTTAATCCCTTGAGACTCAGCATCATCAATGTGATAAACCACTTCAGTCGGCCCGGCAGCATAGGCGCTCAGACCAAAAAGAGCAAAAGAAATTGCAAGACATTGAAGTAATTTTTTCATTATTTATCTCGAATTAAAAAAGTTAGAGTGAAACCATGCCGGGATTATTTTTTACACCCTTAATGATGGGCTCATTAAGCTTGACAGCCTTAACTACCTTCACATCACGTAAATGGCGCTCAATCACATCCCAGATTGGCTCGCCACCTAAATTCCTAGCCTCTTCGCTAACCGGAGCCCAGCCTGCCACTTTGTAGGTTTTGTTTGGATCAATTGCCTTACCGTTTAGACGCATATCGGTAATGCGCTTGCCGGCACTTTCAGCTGGGTCAATCGTATATTGCAGACCACCCACACGCACCATATCACCACCCTGCTGATAATACGGATCTGGATTAAAGAGATTGTCGGCAACGTCTTCCAGAATGGTCTTGATGGTTTCACCACTCATGTTTGTCACTGTCGTGTATGGATAAGTAATTGCCGTTTGATCAAGGAGATTTTCACGAGTAATTGGCTGTCCTGGCAATAAGCTAGTACCCCAGCGGAAACCTGGTGAGAATGCAATCTCTGCATTCTTCTGCGCCATGAGACCACCTAAGATTAACTGGTCAAAGCTACCATTGAAATTACCGCGACGATACAAGAGGCCTTCGGTAGTAGCCAATTTTTCATTCAATTTAGCCTCATACGGAGCCCGAACCTTCGCGATCAATTTATTCATCGCAGGATCTGCAGGAATCATATTGGAGAAGATCGGGAAGAGCTTGTAACGGAAATCAACCGCTTTACCGCCCTTGACATCAAAATCCAATACGCCTAAGAACTTGGTATTCGAACCAGCATTAGTAACCAAAGTTACGCCGCCCGAATTCTTGACCTTCACTGGAATTGGTACGCCATCATGCGTATGGCCACCCATAATCGCATCTAAGCCGGTAACGCGGGAGGCCATCTTCAGATCGACGTCCATACCGTTATGGGATAGTAGTACAACTACTTTTGCACCTTTGGCCTTTACTTCATTGATGGTCTTTTGTAGATTTTCTTCTTGGATGCCGAATGTCCAATCAGGCGTGAAATAACGTGGATTCGCAATTGGTGTGTATGGGAAGGCTTGGCCAATCACGGCAACTTGGATGCCATTCTGCACCTTCATTACGTAGGGGTTAAAGACGGAGTCACCAAAGTCAGCAGTCTTAATATTCTGAGCAACAAAAGAAACTTTGCCCTTGAAATCGCCATTGACGATTTCCATAACGCGCTTTTCACCTAAAGTCATTTCCCAGTGTGGAGTCATAACATCAACACCCAAGAGCAAGGCCGCATCAACCATATCCTGACCATTGGTCCAAAGCGAGGTACCGGAACCTTGCCAAGTGTCACCGCCATCCAATAGCAAAGCGCCTGGGCGACTTGCCTTCATTTGCTTAATCAGCGTTGCCATATGTGCAAAGCCACCAACTTTTCCATAGTTTTGGGCTGCCGCTACGTAATCAAGATAGGTAAAAGCATGGGCATCACGAGTACCTGGCTTAATACCGTTGGCCTTCAAGAAATATTCACCGACTAAGTGAGGTGTTTTCCCTTCTTGGTTTCCAATACCGAGGTTGACATTGGGCTCTCGGAAATAGATTGGCAGAAGCTGGGCATGACAGTCTGTGAAATGCAGAAAATGCACATTACCAAACTTCGGCAAATCATAAAATTTTTGTGCAGTAGTTTGAGCGCTAGCAAAATTGGATTGCAAACTCATACCGCCTGCGGAAGCGATAGCCAAAGCTTGCAAAAACTCGCGACGATTTAAAGACATAGTGTTTCCTTAAGAAAACAGGCCTTTCGGCCTGTTTAGATGTGTTATTTGTTTACAGGTGATTCTGGGTCAAGCAATAAGGCCATGACATCCTGAATTTGTTGCTCGTTTAATAATTTAAAATGGGCAAAACGAGGCATATTGCTGCAAGCGTTGTACGCCTTCGAATTATTAATGCGATTCCAGGTATAAGTCACAACTTCCTTGGAATAGCCGCGTAATTTTCCATAACCCGTCAATGATGGGCCGATATTTCCATAGGAAATTTCTTTAGGATCGATTTGGTGGCAGTTGTAGCAGCCACCACCAATTGGGGTATCTGCTTTATCTGTCCAAGTAGCACCTCGTCCACTTTGTGCAATTTTTTCTCCATTCTTCCAGTCGCCGATATACTTGCCATCAGACGGCTGTTGAATCGAGTCCATATTGATCTTCTGGATTTTCTCGCGCATCGCTTCGCCCTGCTTGCTATTGGCGAATTGAGGATCAGAGCAGAACTTCTGTGTTGCATCTTGATCAATGCGATTCAATCCGGCAATACCTTCAGCTCGGAAACTGTCCTGAATCATCTTATTAAATTTAGGATCATTCTTTTGCTGTGCCAGCGCAGGAGATTGCATCAAGCCAAACGCGGATAGAAATCCAGAAATAGCTAAGAGCTGTTTTAAGTGTGTCTTTTTCATATTCATCATCTCTTATCCATTAACGCTTTAAGCCAGGCGTTTCAACTGTTCCACCATTAGCGTTCTTGGCCATATACATAGACAAGGCCAAGGTAACATCTGAGCCATAAATTGGGAATGGGAAACGCTGTTGACGGAAGCAATCATTTAGACGTTGCTGCATTGTCCAAAACTGACCACTGGATACGCGATAAGCAGGCCAGTAACCCCAACCTAAAGCAGCGCCCTTTTGCTCCGTAATATTCGGCAAATCTTGTAAACGAATTCGTTTTCCAGTTTCGGCATGGCAGGATGCACAAGAAAAATCCATTGGACCACCCTGGTAGAAGAAGGCACGCTTACCGAGGTCATACATTTCTTTTTCTTTTGGATGCGCAGTGCTTACCTTAATCTTGTCACCCTTAGACTGGGTTACAACGAAAGCAACAATCGCTTCCATGTCCTTCTTAGGGCCCTTTTGGAATGGCGCATCGATCATCTCTAGTGGATCACGACCTTGTAGCACCTGCATACAGGTCATCAAACGAGATTCAAGATCCTGAACTTTATTTGTATCTTTAAAGTAGCGCGGCAGTTGTGCCGCAGCACCTTTCACTACGCCAGGGCCTAAACCTAAATTACATTTTTCCAGCGTGGCGTTTTTAGGGCCAGCCGGCTTCTTCCATAAATCTTCACCTGCCGCCTCGTAAAGCTCTGAAGGATTTCCATCGGCGATCATCTCGCGGTATTTAGCAATATCGTCTGTCGCACTTTTTTGTGCTGACACCGAAGATGTCATTGTTAATAAAGTTGCTACTAAACCAGTAGCTAACCCTAAGGTCAATTTACGCTGCATTTCCTACCCTTTCAGAACCACGGAGGCGGTAAAGATCTATTAAAGCAAGAAGCAATTAAGAAGCGGTTGCTTCGTCAGTACGTTTGTCACCCTTGCTATCGTTCCAAGTTACAACAATCTTGTCACCCTTAGCACCCTTGTACTTAAAGTTCAAGAATGGGTCTTTAGAAACTGCGGGGCCAAACTGACCATTGAAGACATCTTTGCCGTTCGCTTTTACATTGATTGTGCTGATAAACCAAGCTGGAATAGTTTTGCCAGAAGCGTCTTTACGCTGGCCAGACTCCATATCATGTTTCATCAAAATTTTTACATCTACAGTACCGCCGTTTTCAGCAGCTCTTACGCGCATTGGATCAGCCATTTTGGTTCCTCTTTTATTCTATATAAGTGAATTGTGTCTATTAAATCGCTTCGGAATTAACCGCCGCAACCACCAAGCGTTACTTTGACTTCTTTAACAGTCATCAGCCACTTGCCATCAGCCTTGACTAAACCATACACATTAGATGTTTGGCCCATCTTGATACGCGTTGTCACAAATGAATCAGTGCCAGCCGGAATGAAGAACTGAGCAGCCAAAGAGCTTGGGTTTTTCTCAACCAAGATAGCCAATTGCTCTGCTTTTAATGTTGTAGTGATGCCAACTGGAACAACAGCACCATTTTCAGCAATATCCGGAGCATTCAAAGTAACTGCAGATGACTTTTCTGGGCTACCAGCGCCCATGATCTTAAACACATCATCGATACCTTTACCTTCAAAGGCTGCTTTATTCCACTCTTGAGCTTGAGCAGTACTAATGAGACCTGCAGAAGCCATCAAGCCAAATACTGCTGAATACTTCAATACACTACGACGCTGCTGATTCATAAAAACTCCTTTATTAATCTTTACTTCTATCAATTTATTGCCTATTTTGCATGAAAACAATGCGCTTGCTAGCTAATAAGTCATTTTATTTGCCACCAGAAAGCACCCAAACAACTAAAGTCTTGCGATCCTCATCTGAAAGCTGAGCTTGTGGGGGCATTGGGATTGATCCCCACACACCTGCACCGCCAGCCTTTACTTTGGCCATCAGCTTATCAACCGCGCCACTTTGACCTTCATATTTCTTGGCGATGTCCGCGATCGACGGGCCAACTAACTTGGCATTTGGGGCGTGGCATGCAGAACAGTTTTCATTCTTGAATAGTGCTGCAGGGCCTTTAGCTGCCGATGAATGGGTATCAGCTGCATGGGCTAAACCAGCGCCTGAGGTACCTGGCAATGCCTTAATGGGAGGCTTGGTGGTGTCGGCACCACGATAGGGGCCATACATGCGATTTTGTTCTGCAATATTTTCATGCGCATTTCTAGCGAAATCAGGCAATGTTGAACCAATTTGCACAAAAGGCACGCAGTTATGCATGCAAGCGTTGCCATTTACATCCGGCTTATCTTTCACATTCCAGAAGCCGTGCTTAGTAGTCATACCATTGCGATTGGGCATTTTGACTTCTGCAATATTTGTATTGCTTAGAACAAAATCATCGGGAACGATCTCCCCAAGGCTCAAGATGAAAGCAACAACGGCATATGTGTCATCGGGTGTGAGTGATCTTGGTGCATTCCAGGGCATTGCACGATAGATGTAATCCCACAATGTTGAAACCGTCGGAACCTTCATTAAGGTTGTTCTCTGCGGCTGCTTCATATCCTTTAGAGATGCAACGCGACCTGTCTTCACATCATCTTTGGTCGTGCCGCCTGCAATAGGCGTAAAGATTTCATTGGATTCACCAAATGTACCGTGGCAGCTGGCACACTTTGCCTCCCAAATTACTTGCCCTTGCTCTACTGAGCCAGACCCCTTTGGTAAGCCTTTAAAGTCTGGACGTACATCAATATCCCAGGCCGCGACTTCAGCAGGCGTAGCTACTCGACCAATACCAGGAAATTTAGCAGAGCCAGATTGTGCAAAAGATGATTGGGCAGTGATGATGATGAGTGCTGCGAGCCCTAAATGGAGACTCAATTTATCCAACTTGAACATTGCTCACCTCGCCGTTTGAATCCAATTTCCATGATTGAATTGCATTGTTGTGATAGATCGATCTAGTGCCACGAACATTGCGCAGAGTCTTGATCGAAGGTTGAATATAGCCAGTGTCATCCATTGCTCTTGATTGCATAATGGCTGGCGAACCATCCCACACCCAATCAATATTGAAACGAGTAATTGACTTTGTCAGTACGGGTGTTTCCAAACGAGCTGTACGCCAGTTATTGCCACCATCAAATGAAACATCTACACGGGTAATTTTTCCTCGGCCTGACCAGGCCATACCGCTCACGTTGTAGAAGCCTTTGTCTAATAACTGCTGACCACCTGACGGTGTTGTGATCACAGATTTGCATTCCTGAATCGATGCGTACTGACGATGGCTGCCGTCTGGCATGAGCTCAATATAGTGAACCGCTTCATCTTTTGCATTCCATGGCATATCGCCTACTTCAAGGCGACGCAACCACTTGACCCAGCTAACACCTTGAACACCAGGTACTACTAGGCGCAATGGGAAGCCATTTTCAGGGCGCAGCATCTCGCCGTTCATTGCCCAAGCCACAATGGTGTCATTAAGACAGCTCTCAAGATTGATAGTGCGGGTCATGCCTGAGCCATCACCACCTTCAGCGAGCAAAAATTTACCCTTCTTCAGATCAGCGCCACACTCATCGAGCAATACCTTTAACGGCACACCAGTGAACTCACAGCAAGATAGCATCCCGTGGGTATATTGAACTGTTGGAACGGCTACGTTGCCCCACTCCAAACCAGTATTAGCACCACACTCAATGAAGTGGGTACGAGAAACCGATGGCAAGCGCATCAAATCATTCATCGTGAAAACACGTGGGTTTTTCACTAAACCATTCACCATCAAACGATGTGTCTCAGGGTTGAGGTTGTACCAACCCTGGTGATGACGCTCGAAATGCAAGCCGTTTGGCGTAATGGTTCCGAACAAACCTTGTAATGGAGTGAAGGCAACAGAAGCCGCAGAAACTCGAGTGAGGCCGGGAGACTCGCGACGAATTAAGTTCGACTCGTATACAGAGGGAAGTCCGTAAGGCATGGTTGCCACGTTCTTGCCGAGAGTTGTTTGCCACTCTTGTTTTTCCAGGATCGCAGGATCACCCTCTCCTGCTGCCATCGCATATGGGGCAACTAGACCTGCCGCCGCACCACCAATTGCGGACATGAATCCTTTGCGCAAGAAACCACGGCGTTTTTCATCTAAGCCGTTGGCATTAATGTCAGCGATAAGCTCCTGAGAAATAAAGTGCTCAGGCGCCTTAACCAGGCGCGCCTGATTAGCTGGCTTCTCGATAGCGCTAATATCCTGCGCACTAATCTCAATTTGTTTTTTGGTCATGTGATCTCTACTTTGATGAATAGATACTTCAAAAATTAATGCAAACTCTCAGCAATTTTGGCGCACACTGTTTGGCACATCTCGACAGTTGCGTTGTCTGCGATGGAATAAAAAACAGTCGTACCTTCTTTTCGTCTGAGCAAAATTCCTGCCTTATGCAGCGCTGTAAGGTGACGTGAAACATTAGCCTGACTGGAGCCGCATAACTCAACAACCTCAGAAACAGACTTTTCACCGCTACACACCGCATACATAATGCGTAGGCGTGCCGGCTCTGACAGGACATTGAAATATTCTGCAACCCGAGTGAAGACTTTCTCCATCTCTTTAGGAGAAAGATCTTTGGTGGCTTTTTTAACTTTGACTTTAAGATTCACTGGCTTTAACTATATATACGCATACGTGCATATATTGGACACCGAAGGCCTGCAGACTTATATAGTGGGATACCCTAGCCCGCAAAGGCAATACAATCAAAAAATGGATATTGATGCAATTCTGCTGTCCTTAAAACTCGCTTTTTGGACCATGGCCCTGATGCTGCCATTTGGAGTATGGGTCGCCCATAAGCTAGTGAAGCTCAATAGAAGTCGCCCCTGGCTAGAAGCTGCCCTAGCCCTTCCTTTGGTGCTTCCTCCCACTGTTTTGGGTTATTACTTTCTAGTTTCATTCAGCAATACCAGTATTTTTGGCACTCCCTTAGTGTTTTCATTTGCAGGCATCCTGCTTGCCTCGCTGATTGTCAATATCCCATTTGCCATTCAGCCCATCCAGAGAGCATTTGAGGCAATTGATCCACAAATTAGAGAAGCTGCACAAGTGAGTGGTTTGAGCAATTGGCAAATCTTCCGTCTTATCGAGCTACCGCTATGCTGGCGGGGCATTACTGGTGCAGCCGCCCTCACTTTTGCCCATACCCTTGGTGAATTTGGTGTCGTCCTGATGGTTGGGGGCGCAATACCAGGGGAAACGAAAACTGCTTCCATTGCCATTTACGACAAGGTTCAAAGCTTTGATACATCCGGTGCTGGCGCTATCGCACTCGTGCTCTTAGGCACATCGCTTGTCTGCATTGCGCTGTCATACGGGATATTTGGGCGCAACCCTAGTCGTCATAGGGGGCAAAGCTGATGCTGAAGGTAAAAATCACTCAAGCAACTCCTAACCCACTACAGATTACTTTGGAGTGCGCTCCCGGGGAATTGCATGCCTTGGTTGGCCCCTCTGGGAGTGGGAAGACTTCAGTTCTGAGAACTATAGCCGGCTTAAACAAACCAGCCAGCGGAAAAATTGAATGCAATAGTGAGGTCTGGTTTGAGTCTAATGACGTTGGTGACACAGTCCAGCAACTAACGCCAGCCGAACGCTCATGTGGGTTCTTGTTTCAGCAGTACGCACTCTTTCCACATTTAACTGCTTTGGGCAATGTATTAATCCCCCTTGAAAATTCTGAACTCAATAAATCAGAACGTAAAGTGATCAGCATGGATTTGCTCGATCGAATGGGTATAGCCAATCTGGCAGAACGCATGCCCAACCAACTATCTGGCGGACAACAGCAACGCGTAGCACTTGCTAGAGCGCTGGCCAGGCAACCCAAAATCCTGCTTCTGGATGAGCCATTTTCAGCAATTGATGCGCCAACACGCCAAGGGCTATACAAAACATTGGCAGAACTCAGATCAGACTTAAACATTCCCATGCTTTTGGTAACGCATGATTTGCGTGAAGCTGATCTTCTGGCCGATCGAATTACTGTCATAGATCAAGGCATTAGTTTGCAAACAGCAGCGCCGCAGGTGTTATTTCAGAAACCTAGAAATTCACGAGTCGCTGAATTGGTTGGGATCAGCAATATGTTCCACGGCATGTTTGATGCCGGCAGTCTAAGCTGGGATGGCTGCAAGCAAGTCTTTCACGTTGCTGATAAAGGCAAGATTCCGCCTAATGCTCGTGTTGCCTGGGTTATTCCGCAGAGCGGCTTAAGTGTGCACAACAACCCCAATGCTGCAAGCGTTCCGGCCGTGGTTGAAAAGATGAGTAGCCTTGGTCAGATAGCCGTCATTCAATTACGCATTCAAGATAGTGAAAATTCGATTGAATGGGAAGCCTCCTCAGCCGAAGTCAGAAGGTTAAACATGAATATCGGCAGTCAAATGCACCTGGAGTTAGATGGGAAGCAAATTCACATCATGCCTTTACGTCCAATTAATGATCCTCGTCGCTTTATTGATCGCTAAGTGAGGCTCGTCCTATGGACACAGCAATATTTCTGAATCACAGATGAGTAGCCCCAAAACCTTTCTCTTGGCTACTAGACCCAACTTCCTACTAATTACACTTTTAGGCTGCTTGATTGGGTTAGCAATTCCCGGCAATACTTACACATCAAATTCGTTTCTTAGCGCGCTAGCAATCTGCATAACTCTCTTTGCCCATGCCGGTGCAAATTTACTTAATGATTATTGCGATCATCGAAATGGGAGCGATGAAAATAACTCTGAACGAATTAGCCCCTATACAGGTGGCAGTCGATTTATTCAAAACAAAATACTAAGCGCTCAGCAAGTCCATACATTTGCTTGGACTTTACTTTTCCTCACTATCACTCTTGGCCTCTATATTTGCAGTCAGACTACTTGGGCACTCTTACCGATCGGCCTAATCGGTGTGTTGATGGCTTGGGGGTACTCATCAGCACCGCTTCAACTGATGTCCAGGGGAATTTGGGGTGTAATCGCAATTGCACTTGCATGGTCGACCGTAGTAGTTGGCATGGCAAGTCTAAAGTTAGGTCAATTTGCAGACAATGCAATTCCCGTGAGCATGGCATTTGGTTTCATGCTGGCGAACGTGCTTCTAGTGAACCAAATTCCAGATATCAATGCCGACAAGGCTGCTGGAAAAATTACCATAGCCGTTAAATACAGGAGTACAAGTGTTTGGGCTTGGTACCTGCTAATCTCCTTAAGCGCATATACCCTTCAACTGATAAGCATTCTTAACGGATCAATACCAAGCTTCAGCGTAATCACCTTGACCTGCATTCCGGGGTTTATCTACTGCGCAATTTTGCTTCACAGAGACCTTAACAAAAGCGGTCGCTTGAAGCTGGCAATTCAAGTCAATCTGATAATCGTGCATTTTTATGCAATCTTGTTATGGATTGGAATGCTGCTGCAGAAATAAAAAAAGGCACCTAGTAGATTTTCATCTAGCAAGGCGCCTTCATACAGAAAGAATTACTAACTGCAACTACTGCCAGTATTGATTCCCAATAATGGGTATGCGGGACAGAATCTAAATAATCCAGTTGCCAAAGGAACAGCCCCGATCCAGGCCCATACACCAGCTGTTCCAGTGATAGCGAGGCCAATCAAAACTAAACCAACAACTATGCGTAATACACGGTCAATACCGCCAACATTACATTTCATATCAACTCCTTTTTAAAATTACTGAAATCATATATTCACAGTAAGGAACAAAAAATCGTTGCTTACTAATTGAGAGGAACTCCTACTAATGGACGACCTTCTAAAGTCCAAAGATATAAAGAGCCATCGTAGAGCCTGGTTGATTTATTACCAACTAACTCAGACATTACAAACCAAGCACCCGCTGCTAAATGGCCGCTATTGCAGTAGCTAATTGCAGGTGACTTCGGGTTAATGCCATTAGCAGTAAGCAAGGCGTTATACGTATTTTTGTCCCAGAAATACAAAGCGCCTTTTGCAGGTTTTGCCAATAACTCAGGAGCCAACTCCTTGGCGCCTGCGATATGTCCATAAGAACCAACATAGTCTCGCTTGTTAAGACCAAAGTACTGAACTGGTTGGCGCGCATCAATCAATATGGATTTACCACTTTTTGAGGCTAAGGCTACTTGTTCGGAGTTAGCAATTAATTCTTTACGCTCCGCTTTGGCAACCCAAGTTCCATTTTGCTTTGTTGAGGCGGAGGTAGAGAATTCACGACCTTCAGAAAGCCAGCCAGCCATACCACCATCCAATACGGCAATGTTATCTTCGCCGTACACCTTAAATTGCCAGTAGGCGCGCAGAGCCTCATCAATATCTGAAATATCAAGACCAACTGGAATCAAGATGATTGGCTTATCTGAACTAATGCCAACTGACTGGATAATTTTTTCAAAGTCCACTTTTTCAGGAATGAGGTATTTAATTTTCTTTCCATCAATCATTCGATCAACGCGAACTTTTTTGAAATCAAGTAGCGTGGAATCCTGAATATGACCACCCACCTCAACTAAAAATTTCTTTCCAGTCTTTTTATCAATTTCAAACTCAGGGGTACGGGTATAGCTAGCCACATCCCCGCGAACCTCAAGTATCTGAACATCCGATTGATTGGATGCCAACCAATCAGAGCTAACTACTGGTCCAGGTAATGTCACAGCCTGAACGCTGGCGATAAATCCAGCGATAAATATAGCCAGAACTAATTGAATATGCTTCATTTGGGCTCCCTAATTAATTTACAAGCAACAAGTGTTGTGAAAGTCGATCCAACAGATCAATCTTGCACTCTGTTAATACATGGTGATTCTTTGACTCCAATGCCATCTCTCTGCTTCCAAGCTCATTTTCTAACCGAGCAATCTTAAGATCTCGGTTAATAATCAGCATTTCCATCTCAATGAAAAAAAGCTTTGTGAGTGCGCTAATCCAGCGGGTAACTGGAGCCATACGTCCTTTGGTAGCCATATCAAAATCCCGCAATTTACTTAGAACCAATTCTGCAGAGATAAACTTTTCTCCAGTTACCCACTGGTTCGTCGTAAATAGACGAACCGGCAGACCTTGTTGGTTTAATGCAATGCCAATGATGTGGTGAAAGCTATCCCCAACTCTTTTAAAAACATGGAAATGGCCATGTTCATCATCCAGCATCTCATCCGCTGAGTGTGCGTGGTAATAAAACTCATAACCACTGACTTCATCCACCAAGTCGTTTGCTGGGTAATGATTCCACTCAATAAACTCCTTGGCGCCACACAGCGCTACCTCGCTAAGAGTTAAACCCTTTTTCGCGTAGCGAGTTTGGATGCTAGCAATTTCTTGAGCAGCCAAACAGAGAGTAGATTGAATCAACACGTTAGTATATTAATCAGCTGATTTACGTTTTTTTGGGCCACAAGGATTGGCTGGTCCACAAGGATTGGCCGCTTTCTTCTTTGCGGGACCACATGGATTGCTTGAATCTTTTTTAGGTCCGCAGGGATTCTTTTGCTCAGCACCAGCTGGTGTTGCTGGAGCATCCGCTGAATTAGCCATTGGGGCTGATGCCAATCCTGCCAACGCCAAAGCTAATGCAACTACAGTTGATTTTTTAGACATTATTTTTTCCTTTTGAAGTATTAAATTTCTTGTGAGCTAACGGGACCGCGTGATTTCTTTTCCATCCAAGACCCCAATGCAAATACACCAACAGCCGCAATCACCATTGCAACATCAATGGATAGGCTGGAAACACTTAATAGCTCTGGCAATGAATCGGCATTGGCAATTTCACCAAGGGTTGTTAGGGATTCAATGCTTGGATAGATGCCAGCAAACATGATGGTTCCAATCAGTAATCCGATTAAAAAGATTCCAGCATCCATCCGACCTGACATGAGTCCAACCACTGAAGTTCCAGGACAATAACCTCCAATAGCAAATCCAGCTCCGACAAGAGCGCCACCCAAGGCCGCTGCACCCAAAAAGGATGGCGGTATAAAAAGGCTTCCACTATCGACAATTCCGAGTTGCTCCAGAATCAAGAGCCCTACCGCAGCAAATACGATGGCAGTAAACATCACTTTGAATACGGACCAATCAGTCAGACGAAATTGGCCGGTTAATTTATTAGGGTTTCCAAAACCGGCACGCTCCAAAACAAAGCCGAAGGCTCCGCCAAGCAATAGACCCGAAAGAATGTCTCCCATCTTATTTTTCCTCTTTCATAAAGCGGCTCGCAACTAAACCAACTGCGAAGAACGCACCTAAAAATGTAAATCCAGCTAGACTTAGCACAGCAGCACCCGATAGCCCTAAGCCGCTAGTACACCCAGCAGCAATCCGCGCACCAAAGCCAGCTAAGATCCCACCAAAGAGAGCTGTAACTGGTCGCTTAGATCCACCAAGAAATTTCTTCCCATCAAGTTTGATAGCAATTCTTCCAGCTAGAAATGCAGAGACTAATGTGCCAAAAGCAACCCCAACGACCTGCCAAGTTATCCAGGCATCCAGAGGCTTACCCTCTTCTACCATCCCACCTAGATACTCATTGGCATTTGTAGCAACTGGAAGCAAGTGCATTCCAAACCAGGCTGTCAGACGAGTTGTGAAGCCCGTTGCCCCTAAGCCATGCCCTGTCACAACAAAAGTTGATAAGAGCACGATTCCTAGCAAAATTCCTGCAATTAATGGATTCCAATATGGTGCTGGTTTGTCCTGCGTTTGCTTATTCATCCGTAATGATCACTATAGTTAATGTATTAATAATATATTTATTTATATATTATTACCTAAATAGCAAGTAGTCAAGAAAGAGATGGAATGTATTTGACATGGATCAAAAAAATGGGGCGATAAGCCCCATTAATCGTCAGGGCGATAAAAAACTCAGAACTCACCCTTAATAGTAGTTAAGCCCAACGCATCCCAATCAAGCATGCCGCCACGGTAGTAGTAGATCTTAGTTGCTGGAAAACCATCACGAGTCATTGCGGCCATCGCCATTGGGCTTTGCGGGCAAACTGGTCCATTACAGAAGGCATAAACCTTCTTGGCTTTAGAGCAATCCCATTTTGTAGATCCTGCAGCAGGCTTCTTGCAGCCCAGCTCATCCATACGCATTGCAACCTCTGTATAGGGAATGCCAACAGAGCCCGGGATAGTGCCCTTAACACGGTCGTCCACTACGCGCATGTCAACAACCATAGAATCTTTGTCATTAAGTGCATTCAATACATCAATCTCATCCACTGGAACTACGCCTCTAATCGGAATGAGCGGCTGCAACCAGCCCTTATTCTTGGCGCAGGATGTCATTACTCGAGTGATCTCAACTGGGCCCTTTGGCGTATTGACGACAAATTTGGTGGAATTGTCGATAATTTGGAGTAATTCAGGGCTTGGTGCCGCTGGTGATTGAGCAAAAACCACACCCGAAACGAACATGAGTGCATATGCAAAAAACTTTTTCATAAAAACCTCTTTTATCAATTTATAGCGAAATGGCTATTTAAATGCTTATATACGCATTAATGCATAGATTGATAGTGTCACCCCAATAGCGAACCAAAATAATACTGAGAAACCCCTATTGTTGGAGGCCACTTCGGTATTATCATGCCAAGAAGCTAGCCTCTAAAGCTACCCAAGATACCCTCAATTATGGAGTTTCAATGAAAAATAGTCGTCGCCAATTTATGATTTTGTCCGCTGCTGGTGCTTGCACCCTGGCTTTGAACGGTAAAGTTCAAGCCCAAGCAATGGTTTCCGAAACAGATCCACAGGCCGCCGCTTTAGGTTACAAGGCAGTTGCAACCGCTGTTGATAAAGCAAAGTATGCAAAATACGCAGCCGGCCAAGAGTGCGACAACTGCGCTTTGTTCCAAGGCAAAGTAGGTGATGCGACTGGTGGCTGCTCTTTGTTTGGCACTAAGAAAGTTGCTGGAAAAGGCTGGTGCTCAGCTTATGCTAAAAAGGCTTAATGCCAAATTAGCTTCTGTATTGAATAAAAAAGCTGCTTCGGCAGCTTTTTTATCGTCTAGCGGTTTATGGGCTAGCTTGTGAGAACGACTTCAGCTTTTCAATACTTGGTATTTGAATGCTCAGGCGCGAAACATTTGAAATGATTCCCTGGTCAGCCATAGATGCAAGAGCCCTACTAATAGTCTCAAATTTCACATCCATCATCAAACCCATATCCTCACGCTTAAATACAGGTGCGACAGCCATGTCACCGGAAACCTTGGCAACCCTTAAAAAGAAACGGGCTAAACGAACTTCAATACGACCGGTATTGATTTCAGAGAACCAAGACTCCGATTGTGCAAGAGCTTCACCCCATTTTTTAACAATCTGGCGATGTAAGCGCGGAGACTCCTCACCTAAGGATGAAATAATCCTTTTGGGAATGCGGCACAGATGAACATTCGACAGTGCAGCAGCTGAATGGGTATAGCTATCACCCAGCAATGATTCCATGCCAAATAAGTCACCAGGAACTACAAGACGTACAATTCTTCCAGAGCCATCTGAGTTGATATGAAGTAATTTGATATACCCATCCCTCAGGGTATAAACATATTCAGCTGCATCGCCTTGTGTATAAATTCCAGAGTTCGCCTCAAATCTCAAATCATCGATTGGCTCATGTATCTTAGAAAAGTCTTCTTCATTGAGTTCAGCAAAAAGAACGGAGCTACGTATTGAGCAAGAATTGCAGTCGCTGTTACCTTGCCAGGCACTCTTAATTTCAATGGTCTTCATGCACTCTTTTTAGCAACCATGCCGAGTAAGGCTGACATACCAGTATGCCTAGCGCCTTCGGACAACTCTTTTTCATAGCACTCTAGTTCGAGGATTTCAAATCCTTGACTGAGTTCACGAATCAGTTCTTCTGTGTAGAGGTGTTCGATCAAAGATGGGCCACCAGTTTTATATTCCAATTGCTTAGGTGTATAGCCTTGCAGGATAAATAGACCACCCGGCTTCAAGGTTTGATGCACTTGGCGGAAGATTCTAGCCCGCATCTCGGGGTCAGCAAATTGAATGAAGATGCCAACCACTGCATCATAAGCATTAACTTGCCAATCAAAGCTGTCGGTGTCACAAAGACTGTATTGGATATTGACATTATTGTCGACTGCAAACTGATTGGCTTTAGCAAGTGCAATGTCAGATACATCAAAACCAGTCACTTGCATATCTTGCTTAGCAAGCCAAACGCCATTGCGCCCTTCCCCATCTGCAATACAGAGAACGGAAGATTTTGGCTTTAGATATTGAGATGCTTGATCAACCAGATATTCATTTGGCTCTTTACCAAAGATGAACTCCTTCTTATCAAAACGCTCATTCCAGAACTGGGTAGCATCTGTAAAGCTCATGTAATTTTGGCCTTAGATTCAGAAATTACTTCTGTAAGCCACCGACGAGGTCATTCTTTAAATCAAGAACATTCTCTAAGCCAACTGCGATCCGCACCAAACCATCAGTAATGCCAGCCGCCTTACGGGCTTCTGGACTGACGCGACAATGCGTCGTGGTTGCTGGATGGGTAATCGTTGTACGAGTGTCGCCCAAGTTTGCAGTAATAGAGCAAAGCTTAGTTTGATTAATCAATTTGAAAGCAGCCTTCTTGCCACCTTTTAAAGTAAACGACAAGATAGCGCCACCTGCTTTTTGTTGTCGTTTAGCCAGCGCATGCTGAGGATGTGATTTCAAACCAGGATGGTAGACACGCTCTACCCCCGGTTGCTTTTCCAACCATTGTGCAATTTCTAAAGCATTCTGACTCTGTTGCTTCATACGCAATTCGAGCGTCTCTAAGCCTTTTAAAAATACCCAGGCATTAAATGCAGAAAGTGTTGGGCCAGCTGTTCGGACATATGGAAAAACTTTACCCATGATGAAATCATTGCTGCCCACAATAGCGCCACCGACAACGCGGCCTTGACCATCCAAATATTTAGTTGCCGAATGGATGACTACATCAGCACCCAGTGCCAGTGGCTTCTGTAAAGCAGGCGTGCAGAAGCAGTTATCTACAGCAAACAGAGCTTTAGCTTTCTTGGCAATCTTAGAAATAGCTTTGATATCCGCAATTTCAGTCAAAGGATTTGAAGGCGTTTCCAAATAAAACAGCTTGGTATTTTCTTGGACAGCATTCTGCCAAGCTTTGGTATCAGCTAAATCCACATATGTCGTTGTAATGCCAAAGCGTCCCAAAATATTGCTAAACAATTGAATCGTTGCACCAAATACTGAACGAGAGCAAATAACATGGTCGCCAGCCTGCAGATGAGACATTGCCATAGTCAAAATTGCAGCCATTCCAGACGAGGTTGCAATGCAAGCCTCTCCGCCCTCTAGGGCAGCGAGACGATCCTGAAACATACTTACAGTCGGATTGGTGAATCGAGAATAAATAAAACCCTGATCTGCATGAGCAAAACCATCGGCAGCTAATTCTGCACTATCAAAGCAGAAGCTAGATGTGAGGAACATCGCCTCAGAGTGCTCTTGATATTCTGCAGTACGACGAGTGCCAGCACGAACCGCCAGGGTTTCGAGCGCCAGCTTGGAGAAGTCAGGTTTTTTGCGTGTAGTTTTGCTCTTCATACCGCTATTTTGACACCGAAATGCAGAATTGCCTCAGACACGGATGCCTGAGGAACTTGATCGTTGTTTTTAGTCTTCTGTAGCGAGATGTAAATGCAGCTGTGAGCGGGCAAAGTCACTAGAGTCACGCTGACGATCCGCTTTCGCCTCAGAGGTATTACGAGCAGCCTCCAAAGCATCCAAATAGGATTCGTTGATATCACCCGTGATGTAGTGGCCATCAAAACAAGATGCCTCAAAGTTCTGGATATTAGGATTGATATCCTTTACAGCCTGCTTCATATCCTCAACGCTTTGATAGATCAACTGATCTGCACCAATCATCTTATTAATCTCTTCATCCGTGCGGCCATAAGCGACTAATTCACTGCGGGTTGGCATATCTATTCCGTAGACATTCGGGAAACGTACTGGAGGCGCTGCAGAGGCAAAAATGACTTTCTTAGCGCCAGACTCGCGCGCCATCTGGACAATCTCAAACGAGGTAGTTCCGCGGACAATAGAGTCATCCACAATCAATACAGTCTTATCTTTAAACTCAATGCGCATCGCATTCAGTTTTTGACGAACCGATTTTTTACGTACGGCTTGTCCAGGCATGATGAAGGTTCTACCGATGTAGCGGTTCTTGAAGAATCCTTCGCGGTAATCTACCCCGAGTCGTTTAGCAACCTGCATCGCTGCTGGACGACTCGAGTCTGGAATTGGCATCACAACATCAATCTCGCCCGGAATCGTTTCTTTACGAATCTTCTCCGCTAGATAGTCTCCCATACGCATCCGAACGTTGTAGACAGTAACACCATCAATTGTGGAGTCTGGGCGAGCCATGTAAACGTATTCAAAGATGCAAGGTGTTAGAACAGCATCAGCTACACATTGACGCGAAGTGAAGTTGCCATCTAAATCAATGTAAATCGCTTCGCCAGGATTAACGTCGCGTACAAATGTAAAACCAAGTCCATCCAGTGCAACAGACTCAGATGCAATCATCCACTCTGGACCCTTGGGTGTATCAATTCGGCCAATACATAAAGGGCGAATACCAAATGGATCGCGGAATGCTAATAAACCATAACCAGCAATTAATGAAACAACCGCATAAGAACCTTTAACGCGTTTAGTGACTTGAGTAACTGCGTTGAACATAGCACTCTCATCTAGTGCAGCGCTATTAGTTTCTTTTTGAAGTTCATCAGCTAAGACATTTAAGAGAACCTCTGTATCCGAACTGGTGTTGATATGGCGACGATCCCGATAGGCCATCTCCACACGCAGGCTAGCAGCATTGGTGAGGTTACCGTTATGCGCCAAAATAATTCCGTATGGTGCACTAACGTAAAACGGCTGCGCTTCCTCTTCACTACTGGCAGATCCAGCCGTTGGATAGCGTACTTGCCCAATGCCAGCATTACCTATCAAGCTGCGCATATTGCGAGTTCTAAATACATCTCGCACCAAACCATTGGCTTTATGCATTGTGAATGAGTTGCCATTCATCGTTGCCATGCCTGCAGCATCTTGACCGCGGTGTTGCAGAAGCAACAATGCGTCATAGATCAGCTGATTAACTGGGGAGTGGGAAACTGTTCCGACGACGCCGCACATAAGCCTAGATCCCTATGGTTAATGAAGGTGTTACTGTAGGATTAATTTTAGGCATTGCATCACCTAATTTTTTTGCCCAGTCAGCAGGTAGCCAACCTTTGATCAAACCAGTTGCCATATCAATTGCTGGACGAGTAATTGCTTTTTGCCAGGCTACACTTTGAGGTATCGGTGTCAGCGCTGCCAAAGTAGCCATCACAACTACAACCAAACCGCCGCGCGCCAAACCAAATACCAGACCTAAAAAACGATCCGTCATGCTCAAGCCAGCAGACAGGATGATTTTTTGAATTACATTCCCCACCAAGCCGCAAACAATCAAGGTCAAAATAAATAGAATCAGAAAGCTCACGCCCAAACTTAATAACTCATCCATGTGAAAGGTAGATAACCATTCAACCGAAAGATAGTTGGTGTAGTGATAAGCAACCCATGCTGCAACAAACCAAGAGGCAAGTGCCAGCACTTCTTTAAATAAGCCTCGAGAAATTCCAACCAAAGCAGAAACCAATAGCACTACCAGGGTGAAATAATCCACCGTAGTTAACTTCAGGGTGGATAAATATTCCATCAAGGCGCTCCAAGCTCAACTAGCTTTGGGGATAGGCCCATAGCTTTGACTTTTTTCTCAGCAGCTTCGGCTGCATCCTTATCAACAAATGGTCCCGCCCTGAGGACGTAAAGCTTAACGCCATCAGCACCCGTTTTATTAATCACGTAATTAGGGATCTTCTGATCCTTCATCTTGGCAATCCAACCCTTGGCACGCTCTTCAGAAGCAAAGGCGCCAATCTGAATGACGTATTTACCAGGGCCTACTTTTTTGGGAAGCTCTTCCGCCTTAGATTTGGAGGCTGCATTAGGTGCAGCAACTACCTCTTCGCCAGCAGCCAAACCAATGGTACTTGCTTTGCTTGGTGCAGTAGTCGACTTGATATCAGACTTAGCCTCAGGCTTTACATCTGGCGATGGCACAACTACCGCTTCCTTGACTTGAGCTGCTTCTTTTTCTTTTGCAGGCACTTCAGAGGTTGCAGCCGGCTTGGGCTTTTCGTCATTCGCAGGCATTGCAGCATTTGGTGCTGGGAGGCTGGTAACGATATTCACAGCAATATCGTTGTTCACAGATTTAGGCTTGTTATCCAAAATACGGGGTAAACCGACCACCGCAATTAAGACTAAGACAGCGGCGCCAATCAGACGATGGCGAGCGCGTTGTTGTTCTGGGTCTTCGGTAAAAGCCAGTTCTTCATTCTCTTGAGCGCGTTGAAAACTACGGGGGGCTAATTTATTAACGGTGCGACGACCCCTCACTGAACCTTGATCAAGGTCTTCAGCATCAGGGTTTCGCTTAAAAAGCTTCGATAAACGAATCATGGATCAATGCGCCTGGTTGTTTCGATATGCCATTACGCCGGCAACGGTATAGAAGGATCCGAAGATGACAATTCTATCACCCTCACCTGCCTTAGAAAGCGCTTTTTGATACGCTGCAGCAGGATCTGAGAAGCACTCGATACCCCCGTCGTCTCCATTTTTAACCGCTACACCAAGCTCAAGCAACTTCTCTGACAATGCCGTAGCGCTTGCGGCTCGAGCAGTCGGTAAATCACTGCAAAACCAGAAATCAACACTATCCAATAAAGGCTTAATGACGCCGGCAATATCTTTGTCCGCCATCGCACCAAATATGGCGTAGGTATAGGGGTGATAACCCATTTTTTCGAGGCCCTGCCCTAAAGTTGCAGCGGCATGAGGGTTGTGCGCAACATCCAAAACAACCGTAGGTTGACCTGGAAGTACCTGGAATCGACCAGGAAGTTCAACTAAAGCAAATCCATTCCGAATATCTTGTGCGCTAACCGGCAGTCGAAGATGTAAAGCCATCAAGGCAGCTATCACTGCCGAGGCATTCAGAATTTGGTTGGCGCCACGTAAAGCGGGATAACCAAGACCGCTAAAGCGCTTTTGACGTCCAGCCCAACCCCACTGTTGTTTATCGCCCTGGAAGTTGTAATCTCGGCCTTGTAGCCATAAGTCACAACCCAGTTCTTCAGCGTAATCAATCAGGGATTGTGGTGGCACTGGATCACCGCAAACGGCAATCGCACCCGCGCGGAAAATACCCGCCTTTTCTCGTCCAATCGCTTCACGAGTGCCGCCCAGAAAATCCGCATGGTCGATATCAATACTAGTCACAATGGCGCAATCCGCATCGACTATATTGACGGCATCCAAGCGACCACCCATACCAACCTCAAGCACCACCGCATCTAAATTCGCCTTGGAAAATAAATGCATGATCGCCAAGGTAGTGAATTCAAAATACGTGAGGGTTGGTGCATCAACCAAGCTAACTCGAGCATGTTCTACAGCGGTGAAATGCTCCAGCAAGAGATCATCTTTTACCTCTTCGCCATTGAGGCGGGCACGCTCGTTAAAGCTGAGCAAGTGCGGAGACATATGGCAACCCACCTTATAACCCGATGCCAACAAAATACTTTCAAGATAAGCGCAAGTGGAGCCCTTGCCATTGGTGCCGGCAACCGTAATTACAGGGCAATCAAAATGCAGACCCAAAGCTGCTTTAACACGATTGATGCGATCAAGCCCCATGTCGATGCCGACCGGGTGAGCCGTTTCGAGGTGACTAAGCCAAGCCTGTAGGCTGGAAAATAGGATGGGGGGTTGGTGTGCGGAACTCAAGCGCTTATACAGCTGCGCTACCCGCAATCGCAGGCTCAGGAAGCTGCTGGAGTAAGGCCAAGAGACGAGCGATTTCACCACGCATTTGGCGACGATCCACAATCATGTCAATACCGCCTTTTTGCATTAAAAACTCAGAACGCTGAAAGCCTTCTGGTAATTTTTCGCGAACCGTTTGCTCAATCACACGAGGACCAGCAAATCCAATTAAAGCTTTAGGCTCGGCCATAACGACATCACCCATAAAGGCAAAGCTGGCGGAGATTCCACCCATTGTGGGGTCTGTTAAGACGCTGATATAAGGCAAGCCTTTTTTAGACAGCAAAGTCAACATGGAATTGGTTTTTGCCATTTGGAAAAGAGAGAGCAAGCTCTCTTGCATACGCGCGCCACCAGTTGCGGTGATACAAATAAACGCACACTTCTTAGCAATTGCTTCTTGCACACCACGGGCAAAACGCTCCCCAACAACAGAGCCCATAGAGCCACCCATGTATTGAAATTCAAAGCAAGCAGCTACAACAGGAATCGTTTCAATCTTGCCACCCAACACGATAAGGGCTTCAGATTCACCAGAAGCATCATTAGCCTCTTTAATGCGATCGGGATATTTCTTAGAATCTTTAAATTTCAGCGGATCAGTTGGGTAGATATCAGCACCAATCTCGTAGCGGCCCTTTTCGTCCAAAAGACTATCCAAGCGTAAACGTGCTCCAATGCGCATGTGGTGACTACATTTTGGGCAAACCGATAAATTGGCCTCGATATCTGTGCTGTAGAGCACGGTTTCACAGCTGGGGCACTTAACCCAAAGACCCTCAGGTACGGATTTGCGATTAGCAGGATCCGTATGTTGGATTTGTGGGGGTAGTAATTTATCGATCCAGCTCATCAGTTTTTAACTATCCAGTGCATTAACTATCTAAAGCGACGCGAATTTCACGTATGAAGTTTTCAAGTGATTGTACCGCCTGGCCAGGGGCAGAATCCTCTAAAAGTCGAATAATTCGACTGCCAATGACGACTGCATCCGCGGTTTTTGATACCGCGCGGGCACTTTCTGCGTCATTAATGCCAAATCCCACTGCAATCGGGATGGCGGTAGCTTCGCGGATCTTAGGGATGATACTGGCCACATCCTGGGTATTAAGGTGAGAGGCACCTGTAACCCCTCGCATCGAGACGTAATAGATATAACCAGAAGCTATTTTGGCTGCATCCTTTATGCGTTCTGGTGATGAAGTGGGCGCTAGTAGAAAAATAGGGTCTACACCTGCCACCTTCATTCTGGCCGCAAAATCAACGCATTCTTCAGGCGGATAATCCACAATCAATACACCATCCACACCGGCTGCTTTAGCATCATTTGCAAAACGCTCTGCCCCCATCTGCTCAACAGGATTGGCATAGCCCATCAACACCACCGGGGTGTTGGCATCAAGCTTGCGAAACTCCTTCACCATATCCAAACAACCATGCAAAGTCACGCCTTGAGTAAGCGCTCTTTCAGATGAGCGCTGAATTACCGGACCATCTGCCATCGGATCAGAAAAAGGAACTCCAAGCTCAATCACGTTTGCGCCACCCCGGACCAATGCATGCATTAACTCGACAGTAAGCTTGGGATCTGGATCGCCTGCGGTAATAAAAGGAATGAGCCCCTTTTTTCCTGAAGCTTTTAGTTCGTTAAAGAGTGCAGTAATTTTTGACATGGGAATTCGTATAGATTGTGTTTTTATTTTTTATATCAGTGCTTGCTTAAGCCTTAGCCTTCGGAGCCAGTAGCTTGTGCAACGGTATGCATATCTTTATCACCACGACCAGACAAGTTCACTAAGATCGTTTTATCCTTAGAAAGTGTTGGCGCCAATTTACATGCATAAGCAATGGCATGAGAAGACTCTAAAGCAGGAATGATGCCTTCAATACGACAGCAATCATGAAATGCCTTCAGTGCTTCTTCATCCGTTACTGCCACGTAGTCAGCACGACCAGAATCTTTTAACCATGCATGCTCTGGACCGACACCGGGATAGTCCATGCCAGCAGATACTGAATGGGTTTCAGAAATCTGCCCGTTCTCATCTTGCAATAGATAAGTGCGATTGCCGTGCAATACACCTGGCTTACCAACACAAAGTGCCGCAGAATGCAGGCCGCTATTTAAGCCATGGCCTGCAGCTTCAACGCCAACCAACTTGACCTCTGGATAATCAATGTAGGGATAGAAAATACCCATGGCATTGGAGCCGCCGCCCACACAAGCCATGACATAGTCAGGCTGACGCCCAGTCATCTCAGGCATCTGTACTTTGCACTCTTCGCCAATCACACTCTGAAAATCTCGAACCATCATTGGGTAAGGATGTGGGCCTGCAACCGTACCGATGATGTAAAAGGTATCTTCTACATTTGTAACCCAATCACGCATCGCCTCATTAAGCGCATCTTTAAGGGTCTTGGTACCAGATTCAACAGGCACCACTTTTGCGCCCAATAATTTCATACGAAATACGTTTTGTGCTTGACGTGCAACGTCAACTGAACCTTGATAAACCGTGCAATCTAAACCAAAGCGCGCGCAAATAGTAGCGGTTGCTACACCGTGTTGCCCTGCTCCGGTTTCAGCAATGATGCGTGGCTTACCCATACGCTTAGCCAGCATCGCTTGACCTATCACGTTATTGATTTTGTGCGCACCCGTGTGGTTTAAATCTTCACGCTTGAGATAAATCTGCGCTCCACCCAACATCTCACTCCAACGCTTAGCGTGATACACCGGAGATGGGCGACCTACAAAATGCTTCAGCTCGTAATGAAATTCTTCTAAGAATTCGGGATCATGTTGATATTTTGCATACGCCGCTTTGAGTTCATCCAAAGCAAACATGAGTGTCTCAGAAACAAATACGCCACCGTAAGGACCGAAGTGTCCTCGTGCATCTGGCTTATCGTACATAAATACCTCTTTTGATTAGTTACAGCAAATAATTAGGGTGATGTGCTTGCATCTGCCGCGCGCACTGCCTCGACAAACTGCTTCATCAAGGCGTGATCTTTTACACCTTTGCTGATTTCAACGCCGCTAGAGACGTCAACCGCGCAAGGATGCAAACGAGCAATAGCTTCGCCCACGTTGTGAACGTTCAATCCACCACTCAAAACGACCCGAGGCGCGTTTGCGCTTATCCATGCTTGTGGAATTCCTGACCAATCAAAAGGAACGCCCCCTCCACCATAGCCCTCAACAAGGGCATCAAGCAAAAAGGCGTTTGCATGCCTATATTGTAGGGAAAAATCATCAAATGCGAAGTCAGCCCCAACACGCGCAGCCTTCATCCATGGCTGGCCTGCGGCAAGGCGCTCACACTCCTGCAAAGACTCATCCCCATGAAACTGCCATAAAGTGATTGAGGCGGCCGCCCGAATAGCCTCAAACTCAGCATCTGTAGCATTGACAACTAAGCCAACGGCATCTACCCCTGCTGGGAGTCTAGATATCAAAGCTGCGGCAATATTGGGGGTAACAGCCCTGGGGCTTGGTGGGTAGAACACGAAACCAACAGCATCAACCCCAGCGGCAATGGCAGCGTCGACGTCTGCGGGCGTCTTAAGACCGCAGATTTTGACCCTAGTACGGCCCGGAGAGTTGGTAAGTAAGCCCATAAGAGAAATGATAAGGCCTTAAGCAGATAAAGACCTGCTTAGGCAAAAACTGCCTTAGGTAACCAAGAATTCGCCAACCAAGGTTTTGGGATTTGAAACTCTTCTGGATACGCAATTTGAGCCAAATATAGGCCGGCTGGTGAGAATGTAGGCGCAGCAATACTCCGATCCTTGGCAGCTAAAACTTGAGCCATCCATTCCGACTTCTGCTTACCAACGCCTATTTGAATAAAGCTACCCACTAAATTACGGACCATGTGGTGTAAAAAAGCATTTCCTTTAATCTTGAAATACAGCCAAGGCTCATCTGAGAAGATCTCGATGGAATACATGGTCTTCACCGGAGTCTTGCTTTGACACTCGGAGGAACGGAATGAAGTGAAATCATGTTCACCAATTAAGCATTGAGCAGCCTGTCTCATGGCCTCAACATCAAACCAACGGTCTGCCGGCAACATGACATAACCAGCGCGATCAACTGCCATGGGAGATCGACATGGTCCAGCGTGTAATGCATAAATATAAGTACGCTCATGAGCAGAATACCGAGCACTAAACTCTTCAGAAACACTCTGAGCCCAATTGACCACGATAGACTCAGGCAAAAAAGTATTGACACCCCTCACCCAAGACCAATTTTCTCGCTCAACATCAACATCAAAGTGAACAACCTGCCCTAAGGCATGGACGCCAGTATCTGTTCGACCAGCGGTAATCACGCGAATGGCTTGGGATTTTGCGGCATCTGTTCCGACAAATGCGGAAATAGCTCTTTCTAGTTCATCTTGAATCGTGTTCTGATTAACTTGAGACTGCCAACCAGAATACGTACTGCCGTCATACTGAAGTCCAAGGGCAATACGCATCAAAGAATTTAGCTATTGCTATTTGAAATCTCAACCAACACACCTTTGGCTTCGACCACAATTTCCGGGTCGATTGATGCGCCAATACGAACAATCTCTTCAAGCGATTTTTTGGCAGCTGGAAAATCTTCAATGGTGATGTAGGCGCGGGCAAGATTTAATCGAACCCTCAACTCGTCAGGCGTTAGATCTGAGGTAGTAGGTTTGGCAACAGGCAGATCTAGGTTAATACTTCCGAAGAGCGCTTTGGCTTTATCGGACATACCATCATGATGATGCTCATGAGGCTTATGCTCAGCTGTGTGATGCACTGGTGATGAAGATTCAGGCTGATCGCTCTCATATGGATAATCGCGGGCTTGAATATCAGGCAAAGCACTTTTGCGAGACTGGCTCATAAAGAACCAGATCAATAGACCGGTTAATAGAACAAAAGCAATCAAGCCCAGAACAGCAGCTTTTACATTAAAGCCGCTCTTGCCAGCATCAATTACTTCGGGAACCCCTTGAACTTCAGCTAATAATTTTTTTAAGTCCGAAATATTCTTCTCTAACTCGAGGGATTTGGCATTGGTTTGTTCGAGGATTTTCTCTTGGGCAACTATTTCTTCTGTAATGCGTTTGGTATCCGCATCCTTGTCACCACTAGAGCCAATCTTTAAACGATTGGCGGGATTAACTACATCATCTACGCTAACCTCAACGCTAGCCTGATCACTCTTTTCCTCGACTAATTTTTGGGCAGCAGAATCTACAAATTTCTGAGCATCTTTTGAGTCAATCGCTTGCACGGCAGCGGGATCAGGAATCACAAGTTCAGCACCAGCCTGCAAGCGGTTGATGTTACCGCCAGCAAATGCATCTGGATTAGCTTGATATAAAGCCATCATTTTTTGATCAAGCGTAAATTCTGGCGAGCCAGGATCCATCTGTGAAGCAATTGAAGACAGCGTTTGTCCAGGCTCCACAATGAACTTGGGAACAGTACCATTTACAAATGTAAATATTCTGGTGATCGAACCCGATGACCAGTTTAAGGTCAGCAGCAAATCTACGAAGATATCTTCAGAGATTGGTACAGGCTTGACTGTTTCTACCAACACCATCAGTCGCTCATCTTTTGATCGATACACCATGACTTGAGCGTTGAAGTCTAATATCTTTGGTGAAATTCCAAGTCGCTCATACGCACTTACCGGCGGTATGGATGCTGATAAGGAGGATAAGAGGCCCTGCTCTTCAGCGGCCAGCTCGATTGGCACTTCAATACGAAGTGATTCTCCAGGACTGGATACCAAGTTTGCTTTGCCTAAACTAATGGCGAAGACACTACTGGATAGTGCTATACCAATGAATCCAGCAAAGATAAATTTGAGCATCGAAGTATTAGGCATTGCTATCCAATAAGATTCTGAGCATGCGGCGCAAGGGCTCAGCAGCACCCCACAAGAGTTGATCGCCTACTGTAAATGCACCAAGATATTCTGGGCCCATAGCCATCTTATGCAAGCGGCCAATAGGAACCGTCAAAGTACCACTGATAGCTGCGGGTGATAGCTCACGCTCAGTAGTCTCACGATCATTTGGAATGACCTTAACCCACTGGTTATCGTTCGCCAATATTGCTTCGATCTCTTGTAATGGAATATCTTTTTTGAGTTTGACTGTTAAACCCTGAGAATGGCAGCGCATTGCACCAACACGTACACACAGGCCATCAATTGGAATGCTTCCTGGAGTTCTAAATGCAGGACGACCTAAGATCTTATTGAACTCAGCGCCACCCTTCCACTCTTCCTTGGTTTGACCATTCTCAACAGGCACATCAATCCAAGGAATCAAACTGCCTGCCAAAGGCGTATTGCGGAAGTTTTTCTTTGGAAAATCGGGTGAACGCAAAGTCTCGGTAATTTTTCGATCGATATCTAAAATCCAAGAAGAGGGATCAGCCAATTCAGTTGCAACGCTGTCGCGTAAGGCGCCCATTTGCAAGAGTAGCTCACGCATATTTTGTGCGCCAGCACCAGATGCAGCCTGATAGGTCATCGCACTGATCCACTCAACCATATCAGCCTTCACTAAACCGCCCATAGCCATCATCATCAAACTGACAGTACAGTTACTGCCAATCCAGTTTTTTCCACCAGCTGCTAATGCTTTATCGATGACCGGACGATTCACGGGATCCAAAATCAGTACCGCGTCATCCTTCATGCGTAAGGCGCTGGCAGCATCAATCCAATGACCTTGCCAACCAGCGGCTCGCAATTGCGGGAAGATCTCATTGGTGTAATCACCGCCCTGACAAGTCAAAATGATGTCGCAACGCGAAAGCGCTTTGATGTCATTGGCATTCTGCAAAGTATTTTCGCTCTTAGTCACCTTTTGACCATTCAAGAGCGGCACTTGACCGCCTGCCTGGCTAGTACTAAAAAATATAGGCTCAATAAAATCAAAATCCTTTTCGGCCAACATCCTCTCCATAAGGACGCTGCCAACCATACCGCGCCAGCCGACTAAGCCTACTAATGGTGTTTTTGTATTTGCCATGATGAGTGATTTATTGAGTGTATTGATTTAAGGTGAGACGTTTTACTTGTAAGAAGTCTTATTTAGAAAGAGCTGCCACTACAGCATCGCCCATTTCAACAGTTGATACTTTTTTAGTGCCTTCGGTATAGATATCTGCAGTACGAAGCCCCTGAGATAAGACTTTTTGTACGGCCGCCTCAATACGATCGGCTTCTGCTGGCATGGCTAGTGAGTAACGCAACATCATGGCAGCAGAAAGAATTGTTGCCAATGGATTGGCAATCCCCTTGCCTGCAATGTCTGGCGCTGAGCCATGGCTTGGCTCATACAAGCCTTTATTGTTTTTATCTAATGAGGCTGATGGCAGCATGCCAATCGAGCCAGTCAACATTGAAGCCTCATCAGAAAGAATGTCACCAAATAAGTTACCAGTCACCACAACATCAAATGCTTTTGGCGCCTTCACCAATTGCATGGCGGCGTTATCTACATACATATGTGATAACTCAACGTCTGGATACTCTTTGCCTACACGAATCATGACATCACGCCATAGTTGGGATGTCTCAAGCACATTCGCCTTGTCGACGCTGCAGACCTTTTTACCGCGCTTACGTGCAGCCTCGAAAGCAACACGGCCAATACGCTCAACTTCTGGCTCGCTGTAATGCATCATGTCATAGCCTTCGCGCGCACCTTTAAATAAAGGAAGTTCAGACGTACGAATGCCTCGTGGTTGACCAAAATAGATATCACCATTGAGTTCGCGAATAATCAATATGTCCAAACCGCTCACAATTTCTGGTTTCAGACTGGATGCAGAAGTTAACTCGTCGTAACAAATAGCTGGCCTGAAATTGGCAAACAATTCCAAATGTTTACGTAGACCCAAGATGGCTTGTTCAGGACGCAGTTCACGAGCTAAGGTATCGTATTTCCAGTCACCAACAGCACCAAACAAAATTGCATCAGCACTTTTAGCAAGCTCTAAGGTTGCAGGTGGCAATGGATGACCAGCAACATCATATGCAGCGCCACCGACTGGAGCAGTCTCTAGATCAAATTTAGGGCCGAGCGCATTTAGCACCTTAACGGCTTCAGCAACGATTTCCGGGCCGATACCATCGCCTGGTAGGACTGCAATTTTCATGAAAGGCCTTTAACTCTGTAAAACTACGGCAGTTGTGTCGCAAGCCAAGGCATCTTGAGGATGCGCTCAGCTTCGTAAGCCTTGATTTTATCTGCATGCTGCAGGGTTAAACCAATATCGTCTAGGCCGTTTAGCAGGCAATGCTTTCTAAATGGCGCTACATCAAAGCTGTAAGCGGTGCCATCATGGGTAATCACTTGCTGGGCTTCCAAATCTACTGTCAGCTGGTAAGCGCTAAAAGCTAGAGTTTCATTAAATAAATGGTCTACCTGCAGCTCGGAGAGAGCAATCGGTAAGAGACCGTTTTTAAAGCAATTGTTGTAAAAAATATCGGCGAAACTAGGTGCAATCACAGCTCTAAAGCCGTATTGATCTAAAGCCCAAGGAGCATGTTCGCGGGAACTGCCGCAGCCAAAGTTCTTACGGGCCAACAGAATGCCAGCACCTTTATAGCGCGGCTGGTTTAAAACGAAATCTGGATTGATTGGTCGAGTGCTGCAATCTTGACCAGGTTCACCATGATCTAAATAACGCCATTCATCAAACAAATTCTGACCAAAACCGGTTTTTTTAATCGATTTTAAGAATTGCTTCGGAATGATGGCATCGGTATCCACGTTCTCACGATTGAGAGGGGCAACCAAGCCTTTGTATACCGTAAATTTTTCCATAATGATCTTTGCTAAATATCGACTGTGCGCTTACTTGACTGGCGTCACAACAACATCTTTCCCCTGAGTTTGGGACTGATTGGATGTATTGGAATTTTTGCTGCCACCCATGGAGTTGCCCATAGTTTGCAAATCTTTACCAACACCCTCCATCGTATTTGCACAAGCAGAAAGAATGATTCCTGCAATAGCAACGATAGTTAACTTTTTAATCATTGTGAAAGAAGACCAATTAAACACTGTATTTCCTTAAGAAATCTTACGAACATCAACAAAGTGACCTTCAATCGCAGCGGCAGCTGCCATTGCTGGGCTAACTAAATGCGTTCTTCCACCATTACCCTGGCGGCCTTCAAAATTACGATTCGAGGTCGACGCGCAACGCTCGCCTGGCTCAAGTCGATCGGCATTCATTGCCAAACACATAGAACAACCTGGTTCGCGCCACTCAAAGCCAGCAGCCTTAAATACACGATCCAAGCCTTCACGCTCTGCCTGAGCTTTTACTAAGCCAGATCCGGGAACCACCATTGCCAGCTTGACATTGGCAGCTACTTTTTTACCCAAGCGGTCTACCACCTTGGCTGCGGCACGAATATCTTCAATGCGGCTATTTGTACAAGAACCAATAAATACTTTATCAATTGAGATATTGCTTAACGGTGTATTTGGGACAAGATCCATGTACTCCAGCGCACGCTCCATTGCAGAACGTTTATTCGGATCACGCTCTTTCTCAGGATCTGGCACTCGGTCACTAATTGCAAGAACCATTTCTGGTGAAGTACCCCAAGTGACTTGAGGAGCAATTTCTTCAGCGCGTAACTCTACAACTGCATCAAATTTGGCATCCACATCTGAATGTAAAGTTCGCCAGTATTGCAGAGCGTGGCGTAAAGCCTCGCCTTTCGGGGCGTAAGGCCTACCTTGGATATATTCGATAGTTGTTTCATCAACCGCTACCAGACCAGCGCGAGCGCCAGCCTCAATTGCCATATTGCAGAGAGTCATACGACCCTCCATAGACAAATTACGGATAGCCTCACCTGCAAACTCAATGGTGTAACCAGTACCACCAGCAGTTCCAATCTTGCCAATCACAGCTAAGACGATATCCTTTGCAGTAGAACCTGGCTGAAGGCGCCCGTCAACCTTGACCAGCATATTCTTGCTCTTCTTCATGAGCAAAGTTTGGGTGGCCAATACATGCTCCACTTCCGATGTACCAATACCAAATGCGAGTGCACCAAATGCGCCATGAGTGCTTGTGTGCGAATCGCCACAAACAACTGTCATACCCGGCAAAGTTGCGCCCTGCTCTGGCCCAATGACGTGAACAATCCCTTGGCGCAGATCATTCATCTTGTATTGAGTAATGCCAAAGGCATCACAGTTTTGATCCAGCGTATCTACTTGTAGCTTTGAGATGGGATCGGTAATTCCCTCGGAGCGATCCGTCGTAGGAACGTTGTGATCTGAAACCGCCAGGTTTGCGGAAATACGCCACACTGGACGGCCAGCTAAATTCAATCCTTCAAAAGCTTGAGGGCTTGTCACCTCGTGCAATAGCTGACGATCTATATAAATCGTGGCGGTGCCATCTTGTTCAGAATAGACGACATGGTCATCCCACAATTTATCGTAAAGCGTGCGTGACATGTAAACCCTCTAAAGCTTTTATTTACGAACAGAAATGTTAGGAACCTTGCGTACAGTTTCTCCAACATATAACTGACGTGGACGACCAATCTTGTACTCAGGATCAGTGATCATTTCTTCCCACTGAGCAATCCAACCCACGGTTCTTGCCAAAGCAAAAATACAGGTAAACATTTCAGTTGGAACGCCTAAGGCGCGCTGAACAATTCCAGAGTAAAAGTCGACGTTTGGATAGAGCTTACGGCTAACAAAGTAATCATCTTCCAAAGCAATCTTCTCAAGCGTCATTGCCAACTTGAACAAAGGATCATTCTCAAGACCCATTTCTTTCAATACTTCGTGGCAAGTTTCCCGCATGAGTTTGGCGCGTGGGTCGAAGTTTTTGTAAACACGATGACCAAAGCCCATCAAACGAACGCTTGAATTCTTGTCTTTAACTTGAGCAATGAATTCATCAATCTTATCGACACCGCCATTTGCTTGAATCTCATTCAACATTTGCAAGCAGGCTTCATTTGCACCACCGTGTGCTGGGCCCCAAAGGCAAGCAATACCAGCAGAAATCGCAGCAAATGGGTTGGTTCCAGAAGAACCGCACAAGCGAACTGTAGATGTTGAAGCATTTTGCTCATGGTCAGCATGCAATGTGAAAATGCGATCCAAGGCGCGAACCAATACTGGGTTCACCTTGTATTCTTCACATGGTGTCGCAAACATCATGCGCATAAAGTTAGCCGTGTAGGACAAAGAATTATCAGGATAGATAAATGGCTGGCCAACAGAATACTTATAAGCCATCGCAACTAAAGTTGGCATCTTCGCAATCAAACGAATTTGCGCTACTTCACGCGCCTTAGGCTGACTGTAATCAATCTCATCATGGTAGAAGGCAGCCATTGCGCCAACCAAGCCAGTCAACACTGACATTGGATGAGCATCGCGACGGAAGCCACGCAAGAAGAACTGCATTTGCTCATGAACCATGGTGTGGTGCATGACCATTTCTTCAAAATCTTTTTTCTGACTAGCGTTTGGTAACTCACCGTTCAAGAGCAGATAGCAAACTTCCAAGAAGTCGCAGTTGTGTGCAAGATCTTCGATTGGGTAGCCTCGATAGAGCAACTCGCCCTTATCGCCGTCAATATAAGTAATCTTGCTATTACATGAGGCTGTAGAAAGAAAGCCTGAATCGTAGGTGAACTTTCCAGTTTGACCGTAAAGCTTACGAATATCAATTACGTCAGGACCAATCGTGCCTTTATAAATTGGCAAGTCGATATCTGGTGTGCCGTCCGAAAACGATAATTTTGCCTTGATGTCCGATTCAATCATTTCTAATCCTTAGTCATTCAAATTGATGATTAATACACTATTTGATCCTGTACCCACTCTGCTTCTACACCAAAATGCTGAATTATTTCTGTCTCAGCTTTTGTAAAACCGCCTTAAATGAGGCTTCTTGTGATTCTTTTTCTAATGCCGCCACAGAATCTTTTCGACCGATTAATAAATCCATCAGGTCATTGTCTTCTAAGGCCAGCAGTTGACTTAATACTATTCCGTCTTCTGCATTGAGTTGGGCACCGTAACGCTCAAAAAAACGCTGCAGAATTAAATCGTTTTCAAGCAAACCCCTGCGGGCATCACTCTTTAGGCGATATAACTCTGCATTGCTGAGGGTCATACTGCCCTGCGGACCATCAATTCCTTGATCTTTCCAATTGCTTTGGTCGGATTCAAATGCTTAGGGCATACGTCCACACAATTCATGATGGTATGGCAACGGAATAAACGGTACGGATCTTCCAAGTTATCCAAACGCTGCGCAGTATCTTGATCACGGCTATCAGCAATAAAGCGATACGCCTGGAGCAAACCTGCTGGACCAACAAACTTATCTGGATTCCACCAGAAAGATGGGCATGATGTTGAGCATGATGCGCACAAGATGCACTCATACAAACCATTCAACTCTTCACGCTCCTCAGGACTCTGGAGACGCTCTTTCTCAGGAAATGGAGTGTCATTAACTAAGTAAGGCTTGATAGATAAATACTGCTTGAAGAACAATGTCATATCGACAATCAAATCGCGCACGACTGGCAAGCCAGGTAATGGGCGCAATGTGATGACTTTTGGCAAGGTCAACATATTTGTTAAGCAAGCTAAGCCATTCTTACCATTGATGTTCATTGCATCAGAGCCACAAACACCCTCACGGCAAGAACGACGATAGGAAATGGTTTCGTCTTGTTTCTTTAAAGAAATCAAGGCATCTAACAACATGCGCTCACCAGTCAATTCAAGCTCGTAACGCTCCATGCGAGGAGCTGCATCGACATCTGGATCGTAGCGGTAAATTTCAAATATACGAATATCACTCATGTTTAATTTCTCTTCGCTTAGAAAGTACGTTCTTTAGGAGGGAAAGACTCAACCGTCAATGGCTTCAAAACAACCGGCTTGTAATCCAAGCGATTGCCTTCGCTATACCAAAGCGTATGCTTCATCCAGTTGTCATCATCACGATGTTGATGGTCATCATGTGAATGCGCACCACGACTTTCAGTACGCGCTGCAGCTGAAATCATTGTTGCGTTTGCTGCTTCAATTAAGTTAGCAACTTCCAAAGCTTCGATACGTGCTGTATTGAAAATCTCTGACTTGTCTTTGAGCCACAAGTGTTTAGCGCGCTCAGTCAGTTTCGCCATTTGACGAACACCTTCATCCATCAATTCCTGATTGCGGAATACACCAGCGTATTTCTGCATGGTTTTGCGAATGTCGTTCGCAACGTCTTGTGCATACTCACCAGATGTAGAGTTATCAAGAGCAGCAATACGAGCCATAGTTTGCTCACCAGCATTCGCAGGCAATGGCTTGAACTCACGATTCTTGAGGTCCATTGCAACGATGTGATTACCAGCAGCACGACCGAACACTAATAAGTCGAGCAATGAGTTTGTACCCAGGCGGTTTGCACCGTGAACGGATACGCAAGAGCACTCACCAATTGCATAGAGGCCATTAATGATTTCATTATGTTTGCCGTTAGCTGGCACCACAACTTGACCATTGATGTTGGTAGGAATACCACCCATCTGATAGTGAATAGTTGGCACAACCGGAATTGGCTCTTTAGTAACGTCAACGTTAGCAAAGTTGATACCGATCTCATAAACAGAAGGCAAGCGTTTCATGATGGTCTCGGCGCCGATATGCGTTAGGTCGAGAACAACATAATCGCCATTAGGACCGCAACCGCGCCCTTCTTTGATCTCTTGGTCCATGCAGCGTGAAACGAAATCGCGTGGAGCTAAGTCTTTATAGGTTGGAGCGTAACGCTCCATGAAGCGTTCACCATCTTTATTACGCAAGATGCCGCCTTCACCACGACAACCCTCTGTTAACAATACGCCCGCACCAGCTACGCCAGTTGGGTGGAATTGCCAGAACTCCATATCTTCCAAAGGAATACCTGCGCGTGCTGCCAGACCCATACCGTCACCGGTATTAATGAATGCGTTTGTAGAGGCATCCCAGATACGGCCTGCACCACCGGTAGCCATCATGACTACTTTAGTTTCCAGGATGTAAACCTGACCGGTTTCCATTTCGAGCGCAGTTACACCAACAACATCACCTGCGTCATCACGAATGAGGTCAAGTGCCAACCACTCTACGAAGAAGTTGGTTTTTGCACGTACGTTACGCTGATACAAGGTGTGCAACATGGCGTGACCAGTACGGTCGGCAGCTGCGCAAGCGCGTTGAACGGCTTTCTCGCCGTAGTTGGCAGTGTGACCACCAAAAGGACGTTGATAAATCGTGCCATCTGGATTGCGGTCAAACGGCATACCAAAGTGCTCGAGCTCATAAACAACCTTAGGAGCTTCACGACACATAAATTCGATCACGTCTTGGTCGCCCAACCAATCAGAACCTTTGATGGTGTCGTAGAAGTGATAGTGCCAATTATCTTCACTCATGTTGCCCAGTGATGCACCGATACCGCCCTGTGCAGCAACTGTGTGTGAGCGAGTTGGGAAGACTTTAGTTAATACCGCAACGTTCAGGCCAGCTTCTGCTAATTGCAAAGAAGCGCGCATACCTGAACCACCTGCACCAATAATTACCGCGTCGAAACGGCGGCGTGGCAATGCTTTTTTAATCGCGGTCATTGAATTACACTTTCCACAAAATTTGTACGGCATAGGCCGCACAGGCTACGAGATACAAAACAGTTAACACTTGCAGTGTTAAACGAATGCCGACAGGCTTGATGTAATCCATCCAAATATCACGGATACCAATCCAAGCGTGATAGAACAAGCTAATAAAGAATAAAAGCGTCAATAGCTTCATGAACTGATTGCCAAACAATCCAGCCCAACCTTCATACGTTGCGCTACCCGTAATGCAATAGTCAACTAGTAAAACGACTGTGAATACCACCATCACAATGGCAGTAGCACGCTGGATAATCCACTCTTTAAGGCCGTAATGGGCGCCAACAACTAAGCGCTTCGGTCCAATTTGATAAATAGGCATTCGATTTCCTTAATGAAGTAGTGCTTAGTACAAGCCAAATAGTTTGAGACCAACAACCGCAGTCAGAGCAAGACCCAAGAAAAATACAAAGATCGCTGAGCGATTTGCATCGGCCTTTTCAACACCAATCTCCAGATCTAACAAGAGATAACGGATCCCGGCGCAGAAGTGGTGCAAGAAAGACCAAATCAAGCCAAGCAGAATAATTTTTACAAGTACGTGACCAGTAATGGCTTGGAACTTTTCGTAACTCATCTCTGAAGCCAAGCTTTGGTCAAGGAGATAAAGCAAGAAAGGCAACATCAAAAACAGCGCTGCCCCACTAATACGATGAAGAATTGATACTTTTCCAGCCCAAGGAAGGCGGTATTTGATCAACTGGGCAAGACCAATATTTCGATAAACCGGTCTATCTTTTTTTACGTTTTGCTGTGCATCAACCATGGGCAATCTCAATCTTTCGGTGGAGGTTCAGTGTGGCTTTGTTGTGTTGCAACATATTCTATTGGAAACCTTGGGGGTGGTGGGGACTTTTTAGCGTTTAAAGGGGTTAAATAATGGTTTTTACTGATTTTTAATGTACCGCTTAGTTCAACTTATTGTCGTAGTGCTGATCAGAAGTGTCATACCTAGCGCGACGAATTTCTACTGGTTTATTCCCGTAGGTAAATGCAACACGTTCAACGGAAAGCAAGGGGGTGCCTTCGGGAAGTTCTAAATACCCAGCAAGCTCTGGATTTGCCAAAACTGCCTTAATCTTCTCCTCCGCCCTCACCATATGGGTGGCGTACTCACTTTCGTAAAAGGCATACATAGGGCCAGGCCAGGCATTGAGGGCATCTAAAGTGAGCCCCTTAAACCGCCCTTCCGGCAACCAAATCTCCTCAAAGACAATTGGGCGCCCTGCAGAGCTTTGAACTCGATCAATGCGAATCACGGGATCGCCCGCCTTTAATTTCAGCAGTTGGGCAATATAGGGGTCAGATTGGGTGTTTTCACAGGCTAAAAACTGGTTTTTTAGGTGTAACTTATCACCAGAATCAGGCTCTAAGCGTAAAAAACGGTACTGAAAGTCTTCCTCTTGGTGGGTAGCCACAAAAGTACCCTTACCTTGACGGCGAACCAGTAAATTTTGGGCCGCCAACTCATCGATCGCCTTACGGACAGTACCCTGGCTTACGGCATACCGAGCTGCAAGCTCCATTTCACTAGGAATAGCGTCACCTGGCAACCATTCGGAGGCCTGCAAACTAGCCAAAATCATGGCTTTAATCTGCTCATAAAGTGGGCTAAATGAGGCAATGGGTTCAGATATCAATGACAAATTAACTCCAGGGCAGCTTCTATTGGATAAAATTCAAGCTTATCTCATATCTTATATAAGACATGATTGACAGTGTAAATGGAAAGTCCATACACTTGAATGGATAATAGAAAAGATTTCATTAATTAACCTCAACTGGAGTTATTAGTAATGGCAAAAGCCCCAATGCGTGTTGCAGTCACCGGTGCAGCCGGTCAAATCGGATATTCCCTCCTCTTTCGCATCGCCAATGGCGACTTATTAGGCAAAGATCAGCCAGTAATCCTCCAGTTACTAGAGATTCCAGATGAAAAGGCTCAAAAAGCCCTGGCTGGCGTGATGATGGAATTGGAAGATTGCGCATTCCCATTGTTGGCCGGTATGACCGCCCATTCAGACCCAATGACTGCATTTAAAGACATTGATGTTGCTCTGTTGGTTGGTGCTCGTCCACGTGGCCCTGGCATGGAGCGTAAAGATTTGCTCTCAGCCAATGCTCAGATTTTCACAGCGCAAGGCAAAGCATTGAATGCTGTAGCTAAGAAAACTGTGAAGGTATTGGTTGTTGGTAACCCAGCAAATACCAATGCTTACATCGCCATGAAATCTGCCCCAGATATTCCTGCGAAGAATTTCACAGCAATGTTGCGCTTGGATCACAACCGCGCTCTTTCACAACTGGCTAACAAGTTGAACAAGCCAGTTGCTGATATTGAGAAATTGGTTGTTTGGGGTAACCACAGCCCAACAATGTACCCAGACTATCGCTTTGCAACTGTTGACGGTAAATCTGTAAAAGACAGCATCAATGATGCAGCGTGGAACAAAGATACTTTCATTCCTACAGTTGGCAAGCGTGGTGCGGCAATTATTGAAGCCCGTGGCCTTTCATCCGCAGCGTCTGCAGCCAATGCAGCGATCGACCACATTCGTGACTGGGTTCTCGGCACAAATGGCAAGTGGGTCACTATGGGTATTCCATCTAAAGGCGAATACGGCATTCCTGCTGAAGTAATCTACGGTTATCCAGTAGTTTGCGAAAACGGCGAATACAAGATGGTTGAAGGCTTGGAAATCGATGAGTTCTCACGCGAACGCATGAACCACACCTTGAACGAATTGCTTGAAGAGCAAGCTGGCGTTAAGCATCTCCTCTCATAAGGATTTATACACATGAAGCAAACTCTTCTCATCGTTAGCTTAGCTGCTGCAGGTCTTTTGGGATCAGCATCAGCGATTGCTAGCGAAGAAGTATCCACTTGGACTTGTAGCGAAAGCAAACAATTCAAAACTTCAGGAACAACGGAAACGGTTCGCCTTACTTGGGAATCCAAAACGTTTGAATTGAAGCGCGAAAATTCTCTTCCGGGAAGCTTACGTTACAAGAACACCAATACTGGTCACGATCTCGTTGTATTAGGTAACAAGGCAATGCTTTTTAATATTAAGTCTGGAACTCGTCTTGCTGATTTTTGCCAAACCGCAGAAATGAAAACAGGCAAACTTCCCCACTTGTTTGCTAATTCAGAGCCTTTTGTACAAAACTGATTGCAACCGCTTCAAAATAAAAAAGCCGAGACATTCTCGGCTTTTTTTATATCTATCTTTTTAAGATACCTGCTTTTGTTTAATGAAAAAGTGGTTGCTGTGTAGGTGCATCATCCGGTAACTCTGCATGCACAGCATCACCAGATCGATCAGGAAATAGTGGCGCGCCGCAATCATCGCACAGCTCCGGATCGAATAGCATTGCATGACGGAATACATCTTCAACACCCGCATCACGTAGTGCATCCGCAATGCGCTTCATCGGGCTCTCATCATCAGAAAGATCATTCAGCGCATCATTCGCAACACTCTCTCTGTCGTATAAGGGCCAAATGACACCATACACAACTTCAGAGGAACCTTTTAAGCTAAATGAGATTCGATACTCGTCAGCTTGATCCTCACCAAACGCTCCCACTACGCAGGACAATCCAGCAGGCAGAACGCCAAGCGTACTCTCGAGAAAGTTCACACCAGCCCGTATGCTTAAGGGACGCACTTGCTTATCCGCCAATCTACAGTTTGTGAAATAGGCCTCAGGCAATAAGAGCTCAAACTCACAGCCGGGTAAAAGTGCGGCAATTGGTTCTTGCATTGTGTTTTGCCACCCAATCAAACTCACGCCACGCTCTTGACGAGTTGGTGCTTCAGCTTGCCAACGGAAAAGCGGTGCACCGGATGGTGCTGCAACAGCGGCAATAATAAAGCGCGGGTCAGCCAATACTGCAATCGTCTCTGACATCTCACGGAGCTCTAACTTCACTTCGCCAGCAGTAATTGCGGCAGTTGCTAAAGCCACAGTCAGTATGCGTGTTTGACAATGTGAATGTGGCATTTGATCAATGCTGTAGAGCCAAGGAACAATTGCTAGGCGTGCATCGGTGGAAGCAATTGAGTTATGCAGTGCGGTAGCAGTAGATTCAATGACATTTACTGGTAAAGCACCCGAAGGAATCTGATAGCGGGTGTGGGCAACGATTGGCAAGGCCAATAAGAGCACATCCCAACTTTGTCCCTCATGCTCCATGGTGAGTGATTCAGCCAGCGTCTCCGCAGAATCAGCCAACACTTCAAAGGCTACAGTATTAATTCGGAAAGTTTGATCCAAGGCAGCATCAATCACGTTTTGATTCTGGCTTTTCAACAGACGCATCAAACGAAGGTTTAAGCGCTCTTCCCAGAAACGATCTTCTATCTGGCTGCCAGAGGCAGCTAAAGAAATCGCATCGGCCACCAAGCGCTCTACATCTGGTGAAGCACGTTGCGAGGATTTAGTGCGATGAACAGCCATAGTGCACTCTCCTATTTTCTTTCTGGACGTCTAAATACGGGTTTTTCTGGCTTCGATTCAGAGGCAACATATTTATAACCATCCAAATTGAAGCCCTTCAAATCCGCTGGATCGGTTATGCGATTCTCGACCAAATAGCGCGCCATTAAGCCCCTAGCCCGCTTGGCGTAAAAGGAAATAATTTTGAACTTACCGTCCTTACCGTCCTGAAAGACAGGGGCAATCACGGGGCAATCCAAATTCTTGGCCTGCAATACCTTGAAATACTCTTCGGAGGCTAAATTAAGCAGGACGGGCTTTTTTTGCTTCTCCAGAACCTTCTTCAGTGAATCAGTCACACGCTCACCCCAAAAAGCATACAGATCCTTACCTCGGGCATTTTGGAAAGAAGTGCCCATCTCTAGGCGGTATGGCTGCATTAAATCGAGGGGACGCAAGGCGCCATAAAGACCTGACAGGATGCGAATATGATCCTGCGCAAAATCCAGGGCTTTGGTATTCAGGGTCTTCACATCAAAACCATCATAGACATCGCCATCAAAGGCATAAATGGCTGGCTTGCTGTTTTCATCGGTAAATTTCTTGGACCAATCGCGATAACGACCTACGTTGAGAGCTGCCAACTGGTCTGACAAGCTCATCAACTTAGCAACATCTTGAGGTGAGAGCTTCTTTAGCTCAGCGATTAACTTTGCCGACTCCGAGGCAAACTCAGGCAAAGTAGGCGCCTTAACCTTAACGGGGGTTTTGTAATCTAGGGATTTAGCGGGAGAAAGTACGATCAGCATGGCACAATTTGAATATGAATTTCTACCATTCTAGCGACTACCTACCTTATTTGCCCTAAACCGCCTGCATGGAACAAAACCCTCCTCTGACTCCAGTATTTCCTAGTCGCCTACCCGAGGTGGGGACAACGGTCTTTACAGTCATGTCCGCCCTAGCAACAAAACATCAAGCGATTAACTTAGGTCAAGGCTTTCCGGATTTCCCCTGTGATCGAGAGCTCATATCCGAAGTCAATGCAGCGATGCTCGCTGACCACAATCAATACCCCCCAATGACAGGTGTTGCTGAGTTACGCGAGGGTGTGGCAGAAAAAATTTCAGATTTATATAGCCATCACTACGATCCTGATACTGAAATTACGATCACCGCAGGTGGCACTCAGGGAATCTTGACGGCAATCTTGTCATGCGTTAGTCCAGGTGATGAAGTTGTCATTATTGAGCCAGCCTACGATAGCTATCGCCCTTCTATTGAATTGGCCGGTGGAATCACCGTCGCAGTATCTTTACTTGCCAATCGCAACGATCATGGATGCGTCACTTCATATTCAATTCCTTGGGATGATTTAGCTAAAGCAATCAATTCAAAAACTCGCCTGATCATCATCAATACGCCACACAATCCAACAGGTATGGTGTGGCAATCAAGCGATTTGGATCGCTTAGCAAATTTAGTAAGAAATACCAGCGCACTCGTCTTGAGCGATGAAGTCTATGAACATATGGTGTTTGATGGACAAAGCCATATCAGCGTTGCCAACCATCCTGAATTAGCAGCACGTAGTTTCCTGATCTCTAGCTTCGGAAAAACCTTTCACGTTACAGGCTGGAAGGTAGGCTATGTGGCAGCACCCGCAGACATGATGAAAGAGTTTCGCAAGGTACATCAGTTCAACGTATTTACAGTCAATACACCCATGCAATATGGGATCGCCAAATACCTTAAAAAGGCAGATCATTACTTAGGCCTACCCTCTTTTTATCAAGCCAAGCGAGATTACTTCAGCAAGGGATTAGAGCAAGTTGGCTTTAAATTATTGCCGGTTGCGGCAACATATTTTCAGTGTGCAAACTATACGACATTAGATATCGCCCAATCCAAAATGAACGAAGCAGAATTTTGCACTTGGCTGACAAGCGAGATTGGCGTAGCGGCTATTCCTGTCTCGGCGTTTTATGCCAAGCCAATGGAGTCTGGCGTCATTCGTTTTTGTTTTGCAAAAAAAGAAGAAACGCTATCCGCAGCATTAGCGCGTTTACAAACCCTATCAAAAAGGAATTAACTATGGCTAGCAATAAACCGAGAAAAGACATCATCGATGTTTATAGTTGGCCAACTCCAAATGGGCACAAGGTCCACATCATGCTGGAGGAGTGTGGCTTTAAATTAGGCAAAGATTGGATAGCTCACCCAATTGATATTGGGGCTGGCGATCAGTTCAAGCCAGACTTTTTGGCAATAAGCCCAAATAACAAAATTCCAGCCATTACAGATCCAAATGGCCCTGATGGCAAAACAATCCACCTCTTCGAGTCTGGGGCTATCTTGCTCTACCTAGCGGCCAAAACTGGAAAGTTTTTACCCAAATCAACCCGAGGTAAATACGAGGTCTTGCAGTGGCTGATGTTCCAGATGGGAGGCTTAGGCCCTCTTTTAGGGCAAAACCACCACTTTAGGATCTACGCACCTGAAAAAATTGACTATGCAATCAATCGCTACACTAATGAAGCTAAGCGCTTATATGGGGTCATTGATCATCAACTGAAAGATAATCCTTATATTGCTGGAAAAACTTACTCCATCGCTGATATCGCCATCTACCCTTGGACACGCAATTGGAAGAACCAGGGCATCGATATCAACGAGTATCCGCATTTCAAGCGTTGGTTTGAAATGATTGGTGAACGCCCTGCTGTAAAGCGTGGCGTAGAAGTCTTAACTGCATTACGCAAGCCCTTGCACGATGACAAAGCAAGAGAACAGTTATTTGGTTCATCACAGTATCAAAAAAGGAAATAGTATGAAGATTCAATCAGTCGGAGTAATTGGTGCAGGCACGATGGGTAACGGTATTGCACAGGTCTGTGCAGTTGCTGGGCTTGACGTTGTGATGGTAGATATTAGTGATGCAGCAGTTGAGCGTGGCTTAGGCCAAATTAGCAAAAGCTTAGATCGTCTTGTTAAAAAAGAAACGCTTACTGCTGAAGGCAAGGATGCGGCATTAAAACGCATTAAAGGCAGCACCTCCTATGCTGACTTTAAGGGCCTTCAATTAGTCATTGAGGCCGCTACCGAGAACCAAGCAGTTAAAGAAAAGATTTTGAAGCAAGTAGATGAGATCGTTAGTAAAGAAACTATCATCGCTACAAACACCTCTTCACTCTCCATCACCAAGCTCGCCGCTTTAGATTCCAATCCAAGCCGCTTCATTGGAATGCACTTTTTTAATCCGCCTCCTATGATGGCACTGGTTGAAGTGATTCGGGGATTACAAACTTCAGATGCAACACACGCAGCCATTATTGAAATGGCCAAACGAATTGGTAAAGAGCCAATTACCGTCAAGAACTCTCCCGGCTTTGTTGTGAACCGCATTTTGTTACCAATGATTAATGAAGCCTTCTTTGTTCTCTCTGAAGGTCTTGCTAGCCCAGAAGATATTGATGCCGGCATGAAGTTAGGATGCAATCAACCAATCGGCCCACTCGCTTTAGCCGACCTCATTGGTCTCGATACCTGCCTAGCAGTCATGGAAGTCTATTTTGAAAACTTCAGTGACTCTAAATATCGCCCTTGCCCACTACTTCGTGAAATGGTTGCCGCCGGCTACCTTGGAAGAAAAACTGGGCGCGGTGTCTATACCTACGATCAGTAATTTAATCAGCACCATTCATTAACCTTAATACAGTAGAAAAGTTTTTGTGAACCCATTGCCACCTCTAGTTCGTAAATTAGCCTATGCCGGCTTAATTCCTTTTGTCGGTCTTGCTTTAATGGTGCAGCTAGCACCAACACCCCTGAATTATTTAAGTGCTGAGTCTCTAGCTGGGTATGGTGCCGTCATTACCGCATTCATGGGTGCATTGCATTGGGGTGCCAATTTACATACGCTGGGCAAAGCGCCCCCGGGTGATCGCTGGGAAGATCGCAATGCCTGGATTTGGGGAGTAATACCCGCCCTAGTGGCTTGGGTAGCTCTGCATATTTATATTCCAGTGGGCCTGGTGATCTTGGCTTCTGCATTGATTATTCAGCGCAATATTGATAAAGAAACGTATCAATATTATTTTTCAAGTGAAGCAGCCTGCGAAGCTTTTATCACCCTACGCAATCGACTCACGCTAGTGTCTGCCGGCTGCTTGATTTGGGCTGCCTTAGTGATCCTGTTTGTGCAGAACTAATCAGCAGCCATGGGCAATCTGTTTGATCAAGCACCTCCGCCACCTTTGGCCGAAGCATTACGCCCCAAAACTATTGAAGAAGTTATTGGTCAAACGCATCTATTGGCTAGCGGTAAGCCGCTCAACTTAGCATTTGCCTCTGGCAAGCCGCACTCGATGATTCTCTGGGGTCCACCTGGAGTTGGCAAGACTACGCTAGCAAGACTATCCGCAAAAGCTTTTGATCGAGAGTTCATTGCAATATCAGCGGTGCTTGCGGGCGTTAAGGAAATTCGCGAAGCAATTGAGCAAGCACAACAGAGCATGTCGCACCAGGGCAAGCAAACCATTTTGTTTGTGGATGAGATTCATCGCTTTAATAAAAGCCAACAAGATGCCTTATTGCCCCATGTAGAGTCTGGTTTATTTACTTTTATTGGCGCCACTACTGAAAACCCCTCTTTTGAGGTGAACTCAGCACTGCTATCACGTGCACAGGTCTATGTTCTGAAGTCGCTAAGCGCTCTAGAGCTCAAGCAATTATTTGATCGAGCACGTGAGTATGCAATGCCTGGCGTTGAATTTGAATCAGCTGCAATCGATAGTCTGATCTTACATGCCGACGGGGATGCACGTAGATTGCTTAATTTAGTAGAGCAAGTACGCAACGCTATCTCCACACCTAATTCTGACATTCAGAAAGTGGATCAGGAATTTATTGAGAATGCTCTCACTGTACAAGCGCGTCGCTTTGATAAAGGTGGCGATCATTTTTATGATCAAATTTCTGCTCTTCATAAATCCGTGCGCGGTTCGAATCCGGATGCCGCTTTATATTGGTTTTGCCGCATGCTAGATGGCGGAGCGGATCCCCGCTATCTTGCCCGCAGAATTATTCGCATGGCCTGGGAAGATATAGGACTCGCTGATCCTAGGGCAATGCAATTGGCCAATGATGCAGCCCAAACTTTTGAGCGGCTTGGCTCACCTGAGGGTGAGTTGGCGCTTGGTCAAGCAGTGGTCTATTTAGCGATTGCAGCTAAAAGTAATGCTAGTTATAAGGCATATAACGCAGCAAGAGCCTATGTAGCTAATGACCAAAGCAAACCCGTACCCAATCATTTACGCAATGCACCAACCAAGCTGATGAAAGAGTTGGGTCACGGCAAAGCATATCGTTATGCCCATGATGAGCCACATGCCTACGCTGCTGGTGAATCCTATCTTCCCGAAGGAATGGCAGAACCCCATTGGTATGAGCCAGTTGATCGAGGTCTAGAGAGTCAGATTGCCGAGAAGATGGCTTTCTTACGCAAGCTTGATGAGGAGTCAAATAAGAAATGATCCAAGATCAAAAGCGCATAGAGCCGGTTGTCGGGACTTTGTATTACGACATCATTTCTCCTTTCTCGTATTTTTATATCAAGCAACGTCATCGCCTTGATAAGCGCGTAGATATTCAACCGGTTCCGATCTTGCTTGGCGGCTTATTCCGAGCAACCGATAATCGCGGACCCGGCGAGATCGAGGCTAAACGCCCTCATACCTATCAATATTGCGTATGGCTTGCTGAAAAGCTGGGCCTGCCATTTCGATTTCCAGAGCACCACCCTTTTCTGACTGTTGCTGCTCAACGTCTACTGGTTCAAGAAGATGCCCAATGGCAAATGGTTGAGCGTGCATTTGAGTATGTCTGGGTAGAAGGCAAGGACCCCAATCTCTCTTGGTCGGACTTTTGCCAATACCTGGGTTTAGCAGCAAATACCCCAAAGCCAGATGCGCCAGAAATCAAGGCGAAGCTTATTAGCAATACTGAGAGGGCAAAGGCTGATGGTGCATTTGGTGTGCCGACTTTGGTAATCAACTCTCACGCATTTTGGGGTCTTGATACGATCGATTGGGCTTTAGATTATTTGGATAGGCCGACGATGTTTGAAGAGACTGCCTATCAATATGCAGGCCAAGTACCTTCAGGCCTTTGAGCAATACAATCAATCATTAGTCTTTTTATTTAAATTTTAAGGGTTCTCTTCATGCGCAAAATCATCGCCTCCCTATTTCTCATCACCAGCTTGCTCGCGAGTGCAACAAGCTTTGCCGGCCCTAAAGTGGAATTCAAAACCACGATGGGTAATTTTGTTGTAGAGCTAGACTCTGTCAAGGCACCTAAGACGACTGCTAACTTTTTGAACTATGTCAATAGCGGTTTTTATAACGGCACTATATTTCACCGGGTGATCGATGGCTTTATGATTCAAGGTGGTGGGTTTACTCCGGACTTAACTCAAAAGCCTACGAATGCTCCAGTGGCTTCAGAAGCTCAAAATGGTCTCAAAAACGATAGCTACACAATTGCAATGGCTCGTACCTCTGATCCTGATTCTGCAACTGCGCAATTCTTTATCAACGTAAAAGACAATGAGGGATTGAATTACCCAAATGCGATGGGCAATGGCTATACCGTATTCGGCAAAGTGATTTCTGGTACTCAAACGATTGATGCTATTCGTAAAACCCCAACTTCGGTTGCATCAGCGCCAAGAATGGGTCGCATGGCTGACGTGCCTAGCAAGACCGTCACGATTGAATCGGCAACTGTTCTCAAATAATTTCTGATGGCTTAATTGAGCTCTGGCGATCAATATCATGATCTTGTTAGATGATGCCCAGAGCACTCGGTCCAATCCCAGTAGCCGGCTTTATGAGCAAGTTTTACAAGACTGGACTGTATACCCTCAGCCCAGCCATGTAGACACTATTGCCGCCGTTGACCAATGTCTTCTCAACATTAAAGAAGCTCTTACCAGAGGCGAATATATAGTTGCTGCGTTTGCTTATGAGTTAGGTCTTTATATTCATCGAATTGAACGGCCTGCACATCGCGTCATCAACAAGCATCCTTTGATACGGGCATGGTCTTTTAAGTCTCATAAGCGCTTGAGCAAAGAAGATGTCGATTCTTTTATCCAGAGTTACATTTCGACCCTCGATCCTGAATCTCACATTGCTGGCGTTGCCAACCTGCACTCTTCTGTCAATCAAGGGCAGTTCACAAAAGATATTGAGGCAATTCAAGAGTACATCCGAAGTGGCGATAGCTACCAAATTAATCATACCTTTCGAATTACCGGCGATGTGTATGGTGACCCACTAGCACTCTATGCCAGATTAAGAGGCCGTCAGCCAGGAAGATTTGGCGCATTTATTGCTGAAGACTCGAGCTACATCCTATCTCAATCTCCGGAATTATTCATTCAGAAACAAGGCAGTACTTTAATAGCAATGCCTATGAAAGGTACTGCCAGCGCATTAAGTGACTCAGCAGAACACTTGTCCGAAGATGCCAAGAATCAAGCTGAGAATGTCATGATTGTGGATTTATTACGCAACGACCTGAGCAGACTGGCATTGCCGGGCAGCGTCACAGTCCCCCAGCTTTTTGAGGTTGCAAGATACGGTGATGTCCTGCAAATGACATCCACAGTGCAAGCCGAGATGAAGCCTGATGCAGATCTTCGGGATGTAATGCATGCTGTTTTTCCCTGTGGCTCAGTCACTGGTGCCCCCAAAAAACGCAGCATGGAAATTATTCAAGAATTAGAGCCGCAAGATCGTGGCTATTATTGTGGTGCGCTGGGATGGCTGGATCCAAATGGAGATTTTGCGTTTAGCGTTCCTATTCGAACTTTAGAAATTGATCGAGATAATCAGTCACATACCAAAACATTTACTTTGGGCATTGGTGCGGGTATTACGATTGACTCTGAGGCTGACCAGGAATGGGAGGAGTGTCAAATCAAGGCGGCATTCTTGAGCAAGATGCCAAGCGAGATTGGATTATTTGAAACGATCTTGGTTCGCGCGGGTAAGCCTCAACATATTCAACTTCACTTGAGCCGTTTAACTCAATCCGCTCTGGCGCTAGGCATCCCCCATTCGATGCCCGATATTATTAAATCCATTGAAGATACTTGCATCAATTGTTCTGGCGATACTGAATATCGATTGCGCTTAGATTTGGATCTATCCGGCAAACCCAGTTGCCAAATTACTGCAATTAATCAATTACCTGAATCAGTAAAGATATTTTGGGCAAAAGACATTCTGCCCGATCCCAGTAAAGCAACTCTGTACTCCGGAAATATCTTGTTAAGACACAAAGTAAGCAGCCGACACCTGTATGACCAAGCCTGGAAGCTAGCAGAGCTTCATGGTGGCTTTGATGCCCTATTTATTAATGAGCAGGGGTTTGTTACTGAAGGTGGGAGAAGCAGTATTTTTATTAAGTCTGAAGATCGCTGGCTAACGCCCCCCGTTTCTGCAGGCCTGCTACCTGGGGTGATGAGATCCATCATCTTGAATGATCCCCAATTCAATGCCCATGAGACTAACCTGACTATTGATGATGTGCGTCATGCTAAAGAGATTATGCTTAGCAATGCATTACGTGGTCTGATCCCCGCCCATTTTTAGAAAGTCTGCATGAAGTTTTGTTCGCACTGCGCAGCGCCTATTAGCATCAAGATTCCTGCGGATGATTCGCGGGAACGCCATGTCTGCGATTCATGTGGGCTTATTCATTATTTCAATCCACGCAATGTGGTCGGCAGTATTCCCGTCTTTGGTGATCAAGTCTTATTGTGTCGTCGCGCCATTGAACCTCGGCATGGCTATTGGACTTTGCCAGCTGGATTTATGGAGCTTGGAGAAAGTACTAGCACTGGAGCAGCTCGCGAAACCCAAGAAGAAGCTGGCGCGATTGTGCAAATCGGTCCTTTATATTCCCTCTTAAATGTGCCCCATGCTGAGCAAGTACACCTCTTTTATCTCGCTAAGATGACTTCACCAGATTTTCATGCGGGAGAAGAAAGTCTAGAGGTTGCCCTTTTTCATGAGAAAGATATTCCGTGGAGTGAGATTGCTTTCCCAACAGTAAAACAAACTCTAGAATGGTTCTTTGCCGATCGCACTGCCGGAGTATTTGATTCGGGTGTTGAGTTTGGTGTTCGCAGCAGAGATATTCTGCCAACAGAAAAAATCTAGTCTTCGTAAGCGCATGAGTAACATCAATTGGCTGGGATCTCAGGATGACTTTCCTAATCCAATGGATTGCCCAGATCCCGATCCCAGTGTTCCAGGTTTGATCGCTGTTAGCGAACGGATTTATCCAGGCCAATTGGCTCGCGCATATCAGATGGGAATCTTTCCTTGGTACTCAGACAATCAACCTGTTCTCTGGTGGTCACCCAACCCCCGAATGGTCTTAAAGCCCACGCAATTTAAATGCCACGACTCACTCAAGAAAACGATTCGTCAATTTTTAGCCGATCCACAGAAAAGCATTTGCGTAGATGATGATTTTGGAGCAGTGGTTCGCTCTTGCGCAACTGCCAGACGCAAAGATCAAGACGGTACCTGGATCACTCATGAAATCATGGATGCGTACACCCAGCTTCATGAGCAAGGTCATGCCCACAGCATCGCTGTAAAAGAGGCTGACAGACTAATCGGCGGACTTTATTGCGTTGCTTTTGGTGGCATGGTGTTTGGAGAATCCATGTTTAGCCATCAAACCGATGCATCCAAAATAGCCCTAGCCGCTCTCGCTGCTTGGTGTGATGGGCATCAAGTCAAAATGATTGACTGCCAGCAGGAGACTGCGCACCTAGACTCTTTGGGCGCAGCCCCAATTTCTCGTGATGAATTTTTAGCTCATCTGCAGATTGCCTTAAAGCAAACTAATATAGAGATTCCCTGGAAATTTGATAAGGCAATTCTGCGTCACTGGCTATGACACTACTAAAAGAGCTTCCCCTAACTGAACTTCAGTTCTACGCAACAGCCCCCTATCCCTGCAGCTATCTGCCGGGAAAAACTGCACGCTCACAGGTAGCTACACCCTCTCACTTAATTCATGCGGATTTATATGGTGAATTAGTGAATGCGGGATTTCGTCGCAGCGGCTTATATACCTACCGCCCTTATTGCGATGAATGTAATGCTTGCACTGCAACCCGTATCCCAGTGAAGCACTTTGTAGCCAATCGCAGTCAGAAACGCTCCTGGAAAAAACATGCTGGCCTGGATATTCGCGTTCTGAACTTGGGTTACCAAGAAGAACACTTCCAGCTGTATCAACGCTATCAAAATGAGCGTCATGCAGGTGGTGATATGGATCAAGATGGACAAGACCAGTACATGCAGTTTCTGTTACAAAGTCGCGTCAATTCCAGAATTGTTGAATTTCGGGATGGTCCCAATGATTCTCAACCTGGGCATTTGCGTATGGTGAGCATGATTGATGTCTTAGATCAAGGCATCTCCTCTGTGTACACCTTCTTTGATACCAGCAACACCTCCGCTAGTTACGGAAGCTTTAGCATCCTATGGCAAATTCAACAGGCTTTGGAATTAAATCTTCCTTACCTCTATCTTGGCTATTACATTGCGGACAGTCAAAAAATGTCCTACAAAGCCAAGTATCAACCTATTGAAGGATTGGTAGATGATCATTGGCAACCCATCGTTGGGCCATAATATCCACCTATGATCGATAGCTACCCCCTTTTTCGCCCTTGGCTTTTCTCTTTAGACCCAGAGCAAGCTCACAACCTTACCCTCAGCACTCTCGATCGTGCGCAGCGTTGGGGCTTATTACCTCTCTTGATAGATAAAGCAGCCAATGATCCAAGGACCATGTGCGGTATTACCGTTCCAAATCCAGTAGGTCTTGCAGCGGGGCTTGATAAAGATGGCAAACATATTGATGCACTAGGCGCATTAGGATTTGGTTTTTTAGAAATCGGCACCGTTACACCCAAACCACAACCCGGCAATCCAAAGCCCCGTATGTTTCGACTTTCTCAAGCTCAAGCAATCATCAATCGCATGGGCTTTAATAACGATGGTGTTGATGCTTGCGTTAAGCGCGTCCGTAACTCGGCATATTGGCAAAATGGCGGCATCGTTGGTTTAAATATTGGCAAGAATGCGAGCACCCCGATCGAGAATGCTGCTAGTGATTACGTCGCAGCCATGGAAGCAGTCTATGAAGTTGCTTCGTACATTACCGTTAATATCTCATCGCCTAATACCCAGAATTTACGTGCCCTTCAAGGCGAAGATATGTTGCGCTCTTTGTTAGGCTCTCTACATTTAGCGCGAGAAGCGCTGAGCGATCAGCATGGTGTTCGTAAGCCTCTCTTTTTAAAAATCGCTCCTGATCTTGATCAACACGATGTCAAGCTGATTGCTGATTTATTACTGGAGTTCAAGATCGACGCAATTATTGCAACCAACACCACTATTGCTCGGGATGCTGTTCAAGGGCTCGAGTTTGGAGAGGAAACTGGCGGACTCTCAGGCGCCCCTGTTCGCCAAGCATCGACGGTGGTTATCAAAAATCTGAAAGAGTATTTGGGTGATGCAATTCCAATTATTGGCGTTGGCGGCATCCTCTCCGGAAAAGATGCGCAAGAGAAAGTGGCAGCAGGAGCTAGTCTGGTGCAGCTTTATAGTGGCCTGATTTACCGCGGCCCAAAACTGATTTCCGAGTGTGTAAAGGCATTAAAAAGCTTTTAATGAGGCTTTAGACATCTTTTTTAGCATTGAAACTGTATTTCATATTGTGCAATTTCAGCAAAAATCGCTACAATTGACGCATGAGTGCAAGCAAACCCGAAAAAATGTCAAAAGTACCCGGCGAGGCTGGTAAAACAGCGATTCAGGTCGTCGAGCGCATGATGAACCTGCTGGATGCTCTAGCCATACATGAAGAGGCTGCTAGCCTTAAAAACCTAGCTGAAGAGACCGATCTCCACCCCTCTACAGCTCACCGCATCCTGAATGACTTAGTGGCCTGTCGCCTAGTGGAACGTGGCGATGGCGGCACTTATAGACTTGGTCTTAAGTTGCTAGAGCTAGGCAACTTAGTTAAAGCCCGTTTATCAGTTCGCGAGGCTGCCCAAGCCCCCATGCGTGCTCTACACAAGCTCACTGGCGAGACTATCAATCTATCCGTGAGACAAGGTGATGAGATTGTCTATATCGATCGAGCCTATAGTGAACGCTCTGGAATGCAAGTTGTTCGCGCCATTGGCGGACGCGCTCCACTACACCTCACATCCGTGGGTAAATTATTTCTAGCAAGCGATGATCCTAGTCAAGTACGCGCTTATGTCACGCGTACTGGTTTAGCTGGTCATACTCGCAATAGCATTACTGAATTGGGTAAGTTAGATTCAGAACTCAATCAAGTTCGCAAATTAGGTCACGCACGTGACAATGAAGAATTAGAACTCGGCGTGAGTTGTGTAGCTGCCGAGATATTTGATGACAGTGGAAAGTTGGTAGCAGGACTATCACTAAGCTCTCCAACCGACCGCATTCAGGCAGATTGGTTAAAGCTATTACAAGATACGGCCTTGCAAATTTCTAAAGGTATGGGCTACAAACCCAAAGTTAGCGAGAGCAATTCCTAAGCATTACTTTCGCTTCAGAGTCTTACATTAAGCGACGAATTGCTACAGGCTCTCCAGAAGGCATACGCTCATACCAATCACGCACCCTCACGGCATCCGCAAAACGCGATTGCGTACCAACTGAGTCCAAGAACACCAATAGCAGTGGCGTGTTGTTAACTCTTGCTTGCATGACTAAGCACTTGCCAGCAGCATTAATAAAGCCAGTTTTTTGTAAGCCGATATTCATATCACCAGCACGCACTAAACGATTGGTATTAAGAAATTTCTGAGGACGCTTGCCGATCATCATCGTCAGATCTGGCCAAGTAGAGAACTCGCGAATCATTTTGTATTGATAAGCAGCGCCCAGCATGCGAGCGAGATCTTCAGCGGATGATACGTTCTCACTCATAAGACCAGTAGGATCGGCGAAGTGAGAGTGCGTCATCCCAATCTCTTTAGCCTTGCGATTCATGGCATCGATAAAGGCTGGAATTCCACCTGGATAATTTCTGCCGAGTGTATATGCTGCACGATTTTCCGATGACATCAACGCCAGCAATAAGGCCTCTTCTCTCGTCAGGACAGTTCCTCCTGAGAGACGGGATGATCGATAAATATGCACGTCATCTGCATTGATGACGAGTGTTTCATCAAGCGGCAATTTAGAGTCCAGTACAACCATTGCTGTCATGAGCTTGGTGATAGAGGCGATCGGCAAGCTTACCGAAGAGTTCTTTTCAAAATACACTTCTTTAGTATCTTGATTTACTACCATCGCTACACTGGATTTCAGACTGAGGTCATCATTCTGACCACGCAATCCCAGCGCAGTTGCAAATGAAGGTCTGGCTGCGACAGCTGGCTCACTAGAGCGGGTAACCGTAGTTCGAACTGCTTTTGATTTCTTAGAAGATTTTGCAGTCTTCTTCACCTCTACCTTGGTAGTAGTTTTAGCAGGTGCATTGGATGTCTTCGCAGCTTTGGTATCCGCATTAGCAGCGCTGACTTGAAAAGAGGTGGCTACGCCAAATGACATGAGTCCAACAAGAGCGATTAGCCAAAATCGATTCAAACGCATCCCCAAATACCTTCCAAAACTTTAAACATACTGAATGATAAATAACTTTTAATTCTATAGACCAATTATCACCCGCCTGGGCAGTCAATTCACTTGTTGGATGGCAAGGTCTATTCTGCAATCGTTGCAACTATCCTTGTTTGCCCGCGATTAACCAATATCACACCCGTCATGGTCAGCAATAAGCCCCCTGCCATCATTAATGTAAAAGGCTCGTCAAATAAGAACCAAGCCATCACTGCGGTAGTCGGCGGTGTTAGATACAAAAGACTCGTTACTTTAGTCGCTGCACCTTTACGAATCATCATGAAAAGCAAGCTGATTGATCCGATCGATAGCGGAAATATTGCCCAGAGCAAAGCGCCGATAACAGAAGCGTTCCACACCATGACTCCAGACTCGAAGTAGTACATGCAGACAAAACAAAGGACAGCAGAGACGCCAAACTGTATAGATGAGCCGGCACGAAGATCAAAGACTGGGCAGAATTTCTTTTGATACAGAGTGCCAAACGTGATGGAAAGTAATGCGGCAAACGCGAGCACATAGCTAAATAGAGGAATGTGTGCAAAGCCAATTTTTTCAGCCACCACCAATGCCACGCCAGCAAATCCAAAGCCCAAACCAATCCATTGACGACCGGTCACTTTTTCAGAAACCCAGGCCGCAAACCAAGCAGTCAAAATGGGCTGTAGACCTACGATGATGGCGACCAAGCCAGCAGTCATGCCCAAGCGAACCGCGAACCAAACACCTAGAAGATAACCAAACTGCAGCAATATCCCAGCAATGGCAATGTGCTTCATTTGAGACCAGCTAGGCCAACTGATTCTCCAGACTAAGCTGAGACATGCCATAGCCATTAAAACCCCTGCAAAGCGCCAAAATAAGAAGGTGGCAGGCTCTACATATGGCATAGCTAAACGTGCAATCACAAAGCCAGTACTCCAAATCAGTACAAATAGCGGTGCAATTAGGCTGTCTAGCTTTAATCTCATGAATAACTTATTGAAATAATGGAGTTTTTTTCTTTAATCTTCGATTTTAGGCTTATTTATTGGCGTTCACTACTTTGCGTAGGCAGGCAACTTATTATGTTGCACTGCATCATAATTAATGTAAAATAGGGAAACTTGAATTGACAATGACCCGATAGAGCTCATAGTGAGCAGGTAGAGCGAGTCAACCAGAAAGGGAATGAAATGAACTTAACGCCAGAACAAATTACAGCAGCGCAAAAAGCCAATTTAGAAACTCTGAGTGGATTGACTAATCAAGCACTGAAGAGCATTGAGAAATTAGTCGAGCTCAATATGCAGATTGCAAAGCAAAGCCTGGGTGACAGCATGAGCAGCGCCAAGAAAGCTTTAGAAGTGAAAGATATTCAGCAACTCCTCGCCCATCAGGCAGAGGCAGTTCAACCGATGGCAGAGAAAATCATGGCTTATAGCCGCCATCTTTATGAATTAGCCCATGAAACACAAGCTAGCTTTACCAAATCTGCTGAACAAGAGTTTCAAGCTGGACAGAAAAAGATGAATGCATTGGTTGAGGATTGGACGAAGAATGCACCAGCAGGATCTGATGCCGCAGTAACTGCAATCAAACAAGCAATTGCATCTGCAACGAACGTGTTCGAAACTAGCCAAAAGGCAGTTAAACATGCGGTAGAGATTGCTCAGACCAATTTGAGCAATACACCGAGCGCTGCTCAGAAAACAATCAAAACAAGCAAGAAGCCAGCAAGCAAAACCACTAAGAAAAAATAATCTGTCTAGTGTCATGCGTGTTTGATCCATCAGAAGCAGTAAGAAAAAGCCCCGATCTCTCGGGGCTTTTTTATTGCAGCAGGTTATTACAGAGAAACTTATTAATGCGCCTTCTTTTTCACTGGCGGCAAATCAGTACAATGGCCGTGTGCAGCCTCTGCAGCCAAGCCAACCGACTCACCCAAAGTTGGATGTGGATGAATCGTTTTACCGATATCAACAGCATCAGCCCCCATCTCAATCGCAAGACACACTTCGCCGATTAAATCACCGGCATGGGTGCCTACAATTCCACCGCCAATAATGCGCTTAGTAGTCGCATCAAAAATCAACTTGGTGAAACCTTCATCCCGACCATTAGCAATAGCCCTGCCACTAGCAGCCCATGGGAATAAACCCTTCTCATAAGCAATTCCTTTGGCCTTGCACTGCTCTTCCGTTAACCCAGCCCAAGCTACCTCGGGGTCAGTATAGGCAACCGACGGAATTTGTTTAGCATCGAAATAAGATTTTTCACCAGCAGCTACTTCAGCCGCAACGTGACCCTCGTGCACTGCTTTATGCGCAAGCATAGGCTGACCAACAATATCGCCAATAGCAAAGATATTGTTTACATTCGTGCGCATTTGATTATCGACGGGGATAAATCCACGCTCGTCCACGATGACACCAGCAGCTGATGCATCGATCTTTTTACCATTAGGCGTACGCCCTACTGCAACCAACACCAAGTCGTAAGTCTGGGGCTCTGCTGGGGCACTCTCACCCTCGAAACTCACCTGAATACCATCAGCCTTCACTTCAGCTTTTGATGCCCGAGTTTTAAGCATGATGTTTTCAAAACGGCCAGCGTTAAATTTCTCCCAGACTTTTTCTAGATCGCGATCTGCACCAGCCATAAGGCCATCCATCATTTCAGCAATATCAATACGTGAGCCTAAAGTGCTGTAGACGGTAGCCATCTCTAAACCAATAATGCCGCCGCCAATAACGAGCATGCGTTTTGGAATGTTCTTAAGCAAGAGCGCTCCAGTGCTATCCACAATACGGGGATCTTCTGGCAAAAACGGTAACTTAACGGGCTGACTTCCAGCAGCAATGATTGCTTTCTGAAAACGAATCACTTCATTTTGGCCAGAAACATCTTGACCATCTCCTGTAGTCAGGTCGACTTCAACGTGATTTGCATCCAAGAAACGACCTAATCCACGCACTACGGTAACCTTGCGCGCTTTAGCCATACCAGCCAAACCACCAGTTAACTTAGCGATGACGGAATCCTTGTAGCCACGCAATTGATCAATTTCAATTTTAGGAGCGCCATAGGTAATGCCATGCTTAGACATTGTCTTGACTTCATCCATCACTGCAGTGGTATGAAGTAAAGCTTTTGATGGAATGCAACCCACGTTTAGGCAAACGCCACCCAAAGTGGAGTAACGCTCAATCAGAATCGTACTCATACCTAAATCGGCACTACGAAATGCAGCGCTATAGCCACCAGGTCCAGCGCCCAAGACAAGCACTTCGCACTCATGATCAATCTTGCCGCTATATTGACCTGCGATTGGTGCACTGATTACCGGAGCCTCTACAGGAGCAGGGGCTGGAGTTGAAGTTGGCGTTGCCGCAGGAGCAGATGCTTGAGGTGCAGCGACGGCACCCGCCTCAATTTCAGCAACAACACTTCCCTTACTGACTTTGTCACCAGCTTTAACTGCAATACTCAAAATAGTTCCGGCAGCGTCTGCTGGAACTTCCATGGTTGCTTTATCGGATTCCAGAACAAGTAAAGGCTGTTCCTTTTCGATAACATCACCTACTTTAATGAGCACTTCAATTACCGGCACATCTGAATAATCACCAATATCTGGAACGAGAATAATTTGCTTAGCCATATCTTCTCCTTATAGCGCTGCACGACGGAAGTCGGACATGAGCTGAGCGATATAGACATTAAAACGCGTTGCCAAGGCGCCATCAATCACGCGATGGTCAGCACTAAGTGACAGTGGGCAAATTAAACGGGGAACAAATTGCTTGCCATCCCAAACCGGCTTCATAGCAGCTTTGCTGACACCCAAAATTGCTACTTCAGGTGCATTAACGATTGGTGAGAAATACGTTCCACCAATACCACCCAAAGATGAAATTGTGAAACTAGCGCCCTGCATTTGCTCAGGCTTTAATTTCCCATCACGCGCTAGCGCAGCTAATTCGGAGGTTTCACGAGCCAGCTCAAAGATCCCTTTTTTATCCGCATCACGAATCACTGGAACAACTAAACCATTCGGTGTATCAGCAGCAAACGCAATATTGAAGTATTTCTTCAATACCAAGTCATCGCCATCGATAGAACTGTTGAATTCAGGGAACTTCTTGAGAGCAGCTACGGCAGCTTTCATCAAGAAAGCCAACATGGTAATTTTGAGGCCCTGCTTTTCATTCTCCTTATTAGTAAGAACTCTAAATGCTTCAAGATCAGTAATATCGGCATCCTCGTGATACGTCACAGCAGGAATCATGACCCAGTTGCGACCCAGATTTGCCGCAGTCAATTTCTTAATGCGATTGAGCGGCTGACGCTCTGTTTCACCAAATTTAGAAAAATCAACTTTTGGCCAAGGAATGAGATTCAGGCCACCTAGGCTTCCGCCTGATGCGCTGGATCCACTGCCAGCACCACCACTCATTGCCGCCTTCACAAAGGCCTGAACGTCTTCCTGAGTGATTCGACCCTTTGGACCAGAACCCTTAACCTGATGAACAGTAACACCAAGTTCACGAGCAAATTTACGCACAGAAGGACTTGCATGACTTGCCGTAGGATCAACCTCAACTGGAGTATTGCTAATCGGCGGAGGTGCAGGAGCACGCACAATTGGTGGCTCTACTTTAGGAGCTGGGGCTGAAGCAGGCTCAACTTTTGCTGGCGCTGCAACGGGAGCAGCTTGTGCAGGAGATGGAGATGCTGCGGAACCACTCTCTTCAAGCACCAAAACAATGGCACCCTCTGAGATTGAATCACCCACCTTCACCTTGACCTCTTTAACAACACCGGTGTGCGATGAAGGAACGTCCATGGTTGCCTTGTCTGATTCCAGAACAACAATCGACTGTTCTTTCTCAACTCGGTCACCCGGCTTTACCAATACCTCGATGACGGGCACATCTTTGTAATCCCCAATATCCGGGACTTTAATTTCAATTAGTTGGCTCATAGTCTGTCTCTTATCAAACCGTCATTGGGTTTGGTTTAGTGATGTCGATTTCATATTTCTTAATCGCTTCGGCTAGCACTTGACGATCAATCTGGCCAGCATCTACCAATGAACGTAAAGCTGTTAATACAACCCAGCGACGATCCACTTCAAAGAAGTCGCGCAACTTTTCACGAGTATCGGAGCGACCAAAACCATCAGTACCTAAGACTTCAAAACGACGACCCATGTGCTGAATAGCTGGACGAATTTGCTCTGCAAATAGACGTACATAGTCAGTAGCAGCAACAATTGGACCGACAGTATCTTTGAGGCATTTCTCAACATGCGATAAAGCAGGTGCCACTGTTGGGTTAAGCAGATTATTGCGATGAACTGCATTCCAGTTGCGACCTAGCTCAGTAAAGCTTGGGCAACCCCACAAATCAGAAGCGATACCCCAATCTTGATGCAAGATCTCAGCCGCTTCAATGACTTCGCGGAAGATCGTGCCCGAACCTAAAAGTTGTACGCGTAGTTTGGCATTGGCATCACCAACGGATTTCAACTTGTACATCCCTTTAATGATGTCTTGTTCAGCGCCCTTTGGCATTGCTGGATGAGCATAATTCTCATTCATCAAGGTGATGTAGTAGTACACATCTTCTTGTTCAGCCAACATGCGACGCATACCATCTTGAATGACTACCGCCACTTCAAAAGAGAATGAAGGGTCATAGCTAATACAGTTCGGAATTGCAGCGCTCCATACCTGACTATGGCCATCCTCATGTTGGAGACCTTCACCATTCAAAGTCGTTCTACCAGCAGTACCGCCTAGCAAGAAACCACGACTACGCATATCGCCAGCAGCCCAGCAGAGATCGCCGATCCGCTGGAAACCAAACATGGAGTAGAAGATATAGAAAGGTAACATCGGTACGCCATGGGTAGAGTACGAAGTTGCGGCGGCGATCCAGTCGCACATACCACCCGCTTCGTTAATACCTTCTTGCAAAATCTGACCAGTCTTATCCTCTTTATAGAACATCAATTGATCATGATCTTCTGGGGTGTATAGCTGACCTAACTGATTCCAGATACCAAGCTGACGGAACATGCCTTCCATACCAAAGGTACGGGACTCATCTGGAACAATCGGAACTACCCTCTTACCCAAAATCTTATCGCGCACAATTGTGTTGAGCATACGCACAAAAGCCATCGTTGTGGAGATCTCACGACCCTCAGTAGTGGCTTCTAGCAATGGTGCAAATACGTCAAGCGCAGGAACTGGCAAGCTTTCCGCTTTCATGCGACGTTGTGGCAAGTAGCCGCCTAACTCTTGACGGCGAGCTTTCATGTAATCAAGCTCTGGACTGCCTTCAGCGAATTTCACCAAAGGCATTTCGTCGAGTTGCTCGTCCTTCACTGGGATCTCAAAGCGATCACGGAAACGACGCACGTCATCCGCATTCATCTTCTTAGCTTGGTGAGCAATATTCATGGCCTCACCTGAACCACCCATACCGTAACCTTTAATGGTATGAGCCAAAATTACCGTAGGTTGATCTTTATGGTTAACAGCCGAATGAAATGCTGCAAAAACTTTATGGGGATCATGACCGCCACGATTCAGTTGCCAAATTTCCTCATCACTCCAATCGCTCACTAGCGCTTTTAGTTCTGGAGTATTGAATACGATTTCACGAACATAAGAACCGCTCTTGGCCTTCATGGTTTGATATTCACCATCCACGATTTCGCCTAGACGCTGCATCAAGATGCCTTTTTTGTCGCGTGCGAATAGCGCATCCCAATGACCACCCCAAACCACTTTGATCACATTCCAACCTGCGCCACGGAACTCACTCTCGAGCTCTTGAATAATCTTGCCGTTTCCGCGCACCGGACCATCAAGGCGTTGCAAGTTGCAGTTCACTACAAAAATCAGGTTGTCTAATTTTTCACGGCCAGCCATACCAATTGCGCCGAGTGATTCTGGCTCATCTGTTTCACCATCACCCAAGAAGGCCCAGACTTTACGACCTTCTGCCTTAATGAATCCACGATCTTGCATGTAGCGCATAAAGCGCGCTTGATAAATTGCCATGATTGGGCCAAGACCCATAGACACTGTTGGGAATTGCCAGAAATCAGGCATCAACCAAGGATGTGGGTAACTAGAGATACCCTTGCCGCCAACTTCTTGACGGAAGTTATTGAGCTGATCTTCCGAGAGACGGCCCAGCATGTAAGCACGGGCATAAATGCCTGGAGCTGAATGTCCCTGAACAAAGATCAGGTCACCACCATTCTCAGGTGAGGGTGCACGCCAAAAATGGTTAAAGCCGACGTCATATAAAGTTGCTGCAGACTGAAATGAAGATATGTGTCCGCCAACGTTGGTATCTTTATTAGCGCGCAGGACCATAGCCATCGCGTTCCAACGGGTATATGAACGAATTCGATGCTCAACGTTTTGATCACCAGGTAGTCGTGCTTGCTGCTCTACTGGGATAGTGTTGATGTAAGGTGTTTCAGCATGGAACGGCTGGTTAACTCCATTAACTCGCGCATGAGAAATTTGCTGATCAATAAGATAGGCAGCACGCTCTGGGCCCTCATTGCGAATAACGCCATCAAGCGCCTGTAACCACTCTTGGGTTTCACCGGGATCCGCATCTTGCTTGCCTGCGCTACCCAAAATTTGATCTGGAACTGCTGCCATAAACTGCCTCCATTATTCACATCGGTTTTATTTATTCACTCTATAGGCAATATTCTAGGAAGGTCTATGGGTGTAAACAAGCAATTTTCCACATAATGATAGTATTTCTCACTATGTGGGATTTTGTTGCATTGCAATCGAATGAAACAGAACAGCTAAATAACGTAGATAAGGCCATCCATCAGGCAAAATAGCTCGATTACATGAAAAATTTCGCATTTTCAATCTGGCAACTCAAGCCTGTGAAGTGGCTCCGTCGAATACGGGGGTTCAAGCTTGTCTACACACCGTTATTAGCAATTGTGTTGTTTACCAGTGTGATGGGCGTCATCATGGGCACCCTACAAATGCAGGAAAAAAGTCAGCAAGAGTCGGCTCTTTTCCGAGAACTCTCGTTTGCGAAACAACGCATCCAATTGCGTTTTGCGAACAACACCGATGTATTGCAATCAATCGGGCGGGACTACGTTAGCGCCGGAGACTCTGCCAAGTTAAGGGAAAACGTGATTATTCAGGCAGAAAATCTTCTGCAGAGTAATCATGAAATTGCGCAAATTGTTTGGCTCAACGAAACCGCTGAGCGTCAGTGGAGAATTCCGCCAGATAATCTGAAAACAGATTGGTTCAATAAAGTGAATAACGCCGGGATCCTTAACCAAGCCCTAAGAAAAACACTTGAACTCAGCGCGGCTACTAATAGGCCCGCATTTAGCCATTTCATTTCATTAGAGGTTCCCAGTGATGAAATGATCTCAAAAGAAATTCGTAATGTGTTTTGGCAAACAGTGCCTCAAATCTCCGGCAATGAAATAAAAGGCATGGTCGCGGTCCTGTACACAACCCAAGGACTATTGGAAATGATCCCGGGTGAACTCAAAGGGCAGTATCGTTTTACCTTGCTGACGGATGACGATAAGGTCTTAGCAATCTCGTCAGATAAAAATACGCCAAAGCGTGCATTTAGCAATCAAACCAGTCTCGACATTGGTGTACTGAGTCCTAATCTCAGCCTCAGAATTGATACCTATCCTCCAGCAACAAATTTGACATTCAGAATGTTGATTGGCGTAGTGCTCGGTTTAAGTGCTTTCGTGATTTGGAGCTTATGGTCAGTCTTAAAACAGATGCAAGTTCGCCAAGAGGCTGAAGCAAATCTGCGGGCAGAGACCAATTTTCGTAGCGCGATGGAAAACTCCACCCCAGTGGGTATTCGTGCGCACGATATGAATAAGAAGATCACCTATGTCAACCCCGCCTTTTGCGAGATGACGGGCTGGTCAGCGGAAGAGCTTATTGGACTAAGCCCCCCTTTTGCCTTTTGGCCAGACGACCAAAAGAGTGCGCTCACCGAAAAAATGAATCATGCTCTCAAGCTGGCAATCAATCAGGAAAAAAAGATTGGTGTCGAGGGCTCAATCCTGCACCGCAATGGATCAATCATCCAGACGCGTACCTTTATTGCCCCATTAATTAATGAAAAAGGCAAACAGACTGGTTGGGTAACATCTTTAATTGATATTTCAGAGCCTAAGAAAATTCGTGAAGAATTAGCTGCCTCGCAGGAACGCTTTGTGACTGTTTTGGAAGGACTAGATGCAGCTGTATCCGTAGTCTCAAACGAGACTGGTGACTTATTGTTTACCAATCGCTTTTATCGCGAACGATTTGGAAATTCTGCCAAAGGCCATTTTGATTTAGCCGGCAGCGATATTAGACCAAACACAACTCAAGCTCTAGCAGAGGGCGCACCTCCCTCCTCCCTATATCCAGAGACAGAGTCCGAAGAAATTGAATTGCTCAATGAATCTACGGGCATTACAAAATGGTATGAAGTCCGCCGACGTTTCGTACCGTGGGTAGATGGACATCTTGCGCAATTACTGATTGCTACTGATATTACGATTCGTATTGAAGCAGAAGATTTAGCGCGTCAGCAAGAAGAGCGCATGCAATTCTCTAGTCGTCTCACCACGATGGGTGAAATGGCCTCTTCCTTAGCTCATGAATTAAACCAACCACTCGCTGCCATCTCCAACTATTGCATGGGCGTTGTTAAACGTTTACAAGGGCAGCTTGATCCTGTTTTGCAAAAAGATATTCTTCCTGCATTGGAAAAGGCTTCTGATCAAGCGCACAGAGCGGGCACCATTATTCAACGGATCAAGGGCTTTGTTAAACGCAGCGAGCCTCAACGAAAATCCTGCGATATCAGTGAAATTATTAATGATGCAGTTGGCTTAGTAGAAATTGAGGCGCATCGCCACCGACTGAACATTGCTACTGAAATTGCAGAAAATCTACCAACGATTGATGTGGATCCGGTCTTAATTCTGCAGGTCCTGGTCAATCTCCTTAAGAATTCTTTGGACAGCATGAGAGAGGTTTACCCTCTTTCCTCGCGCTGGTCCGCTCCCCCAGTTCGAATTTCGGCTGACTTAGATACCAGTACTTTTCCCGCAATGCTACGCATTCAGGTAACAGATACCGGCGCCGGAATCGCTGAATCAGTCATAGAACGCATGTTTGAGCCGTTTTTCAGCACTAAAAACGATGGTATGGGCATGGGTCTAAATATTTGTCGTTCCGTAATCGAGTCTCATCAGGGCCGTCTTTGGGCTAAAAATCAGATGGACGCAGAACATACAAAGCTATCGGGCTGCACCTTTACAATACTATTACCCCTAGAGCCAACAGGTTCAAAGGCCATGAGTTAATTTATGTGTTTTTTTAGATTTATCTGCGAGAGCTAATATGAATATCAGTGCCACCACCAAACCGAATCAAGCTGAAGTAGTTTATGTAGTGGATGACGACGAAGCAGTTCGTGATTCCCTCACTTGGCTATTAGAAAGCAATGGTTACGTTGTGCGCTGTCATGCAAGTGCCGAGCGATTCTTGCAGTCTCTTCAAAGCACTGATAAATCCACGATCTCTTGCGCAATATTAGACGTCCGAATGTCAGGCATGTCTGGCCTTGAATTACAAGAGCGCTTAATTAGTGAAAATCTGCCAATGCCAGTTGCCTTTATCACTGGTCACGGCGACGTCTCTATGGCCGTATCCACTATGAAGCGTGGCGCGGTCGATTTTATTGAAAAGCCTTTTAAAGAAAATGATCTCTGTGGTTTAGTAGATCGAATGCTGGCAAAAGCGCGCATTGACTATTCTCAAGCCAGCCAACGCAAGATTACCCAAAGCCTTTTAAGCAAACTCACTGGCCGCGAGCGCCAAGTTCTCGAGCGCATTGTGGCGGGTCGCTTGAATAAGCAGATTGCAGATGACCTTAGCATCTCCATCAAAACGGTAGAGGCGCACCGCGCCAATATCATGGAGAAACTTAATGTGAATACCGTTGCTGACTTGCTTCGTTTAGCCCTTTCTGATCCACAACCTAATTAATTTGTCATGCCTGCACAGTTACTTGACGGTGTCGCCCTATCTAAAAAATTACGCACTGAGATTGCTGCGCGTGGTGCAATCGTTACCGCCAAAGGCATTCGACCTGGCTTAGCGGTCATCGTTGTTGGAGAGAATCCAGCAAGTCAGGTTTATGTCCGCAATAAAGTGAAGGCCTGCGAAGATGTCGGCTTTCATTCTGTGCTTGAGCGCTATTCTGCCGAGTTAGGCGAAGAAGAATTACTAGCTCGTATCGCCACACTAAATGCTGATCCTGCTATTCATGGCATTTTGGTTCAACTTCCCCTGCCTGAGCATATTGCTGCTGAGCGCGTATTAGAAGCCATCGCACCAGAAAAAGATGTGGATGGTTTTCATGTGGCTAATGCTGGCGCCTTGATGGTAGGCCAGCCTGAATTCAAGCCCTGTACTCCCTATGGCTGCATGAAGATACTTGAGAGTATTGAATACCCTATTCGTGGCGCACGTGCCGTGATCGTGGGTGCATCGAACATTGTGGGCAAGCCCATGGCTATGCTCTTGTTGCAGGCTGGTGCCACGGTCACTATTTGCAATAGCAAAACCCGTGATTTGGCGCACCACACAAAGGATGCGGATATCTTGGTAGTTGCGACTGGCAAACCTAAAATGATTACTGGCGATATGGTGAAACATGGCGCCGTCGTGATTGATGTGGGCATCAATCGCATGCCTGACGGGAAGCTGTGTGGCGATGTCGATTTTGATGCGGCCCAGTATGTGGCTGGCTGGATCACACCGGTGCCGGGTGGCGTAGGTCCCATGACTATCACCATGCTGTTGATGAACACACTAGAGGCTGCAGAAAAAGCAGCTAAGCCATCTAACTAGATATTTAGACTCGGCGTCTTTAGCAATGAAATAGCAAAAGATTGCGTCGTCCATTAAGCTATAGGGATGACCACATCTACACTTTTCAAGCCTTCTGCTGAACTTCAACAAAATCCCTTAATTGCATTTGGAAGAGGTATTTGCACCTACTCTGAAGTAAAGCCCTCAGATATTGGCCCTGCAATTGATTTCCTGCTCCAACAAGCGGAACAAGCAGTAGCTCATGCCATTAGCCCAAGTACTTCGGCAAACTGGAATGACTTGCTTGAACCCCTTGAAGATGCCACTGAATCACTGAGTAGATCGTGGGGTGTTGTATCGCATTTAAATAGTGTTGCAGATACTCCTGAGCTGAGAGCGGCTTATGGGGAGATGATGCCTAAGGTCACCGCATTCTTCTCAAGCCTAGGCCAGAACCTAGCGCTGTATCAAAAATTTAAAGAGCTTAGTCAAAGTGCTGACTATGCAACACTCTCTGCAGCACAGAAAAAAGTGATAGAGAACTCCTTGAGAGATTTTCGCCTTGGGGGTGCAGAGCTCAGTGATGCTGAAAAGCCGCGGTTTTCTGCGATTCAAGATGAGCAGGCTATGTTAGGCAAAGCATTTTCTGATCATGTTTTAGATGCAACGGATAGCTTTGTTCATGTCATCACTAATCAATCTGAATTAGTAGGCTTACCAGAAGACGCCATTGCTGCAGCCGCAGATACAGCTCAGCAAAAAAGTCTTGAGGGCTGGGCTTTTACTCTGCACTTCCCGTCTTACTACCCCGTCATGCAGTATTCCGAGAATCGGCCACTGCGACGTCTGATGTATGAGGCTTATGTCACTCGAGCCTCTGAACTGGCGCCTGAGTTCTCAAAAGGTAAATTAGATTGGGATAACACCAGCAATATGCTGGAGCAATTAAAACTGCGTGATGAAGAAGCGCAAATGCTTGGCTTTAAAAACTACGCAGCCCTAAGCATAGCTCCTAAAATGGCCAGTAGCGTCGAGGAGGTAGATGCCTTCTTATGCAACTTTGCACAGAAAGCAAAACCCTTTGCCCTTAAAGACTGGCAAGAGCTCTCAGAATTTGCCAAAACTGAATTGGCTATTGCGAATGGCTTAGAACCTTGGGATATCGCCTTTGCCTCTGAAAGATTGAAGCAAGAGCGCTACTCATTTTCCGAGAACGAGCTCAAGCAATACTTCCCCTTACCCAAAGTATTGGACGGCCTTTTTCAAGTTATTCAGACTCTGTTTGGCGTCAAGATTGAGAGCGCTGATCTACCAACCTGGCATGCAGATGTTCAATCCTTCTCAGTTAAGAATGCTGAAGGCAAGATTGCGGCTTATTTCTACTTAGATCCCTATGCCCGTCCTGGTAAACGTGGTGGCGCCTGGATGGATGATGCGCGCGGCCGTAGAGAATTGCCCAATGGAGAGATTCAAGTACCGGTAGCCTATTTAGTTTGCAACTTTGCTCCACCAGTAAAAGTGGATGGGGTACTGCGTCAACCAACCATTACCCATGATGATGTCATTACCCTCTTCCACGAAAGTGGTCATGGCCTGCATCATCTATTAACTCAAGTGAGTGCCTTAGGTGTTTCCGGCATCAATGGCGTGGAATGGGATGCCGTGGAATTACCAAGTCAGTTTATGGAAAACTTCTGCTGGGAATGGGAAGTCTTAGAAAAAATGACTGCCCACGCTGAAACCGGCAAGCCACTTCCTAAGGACTTGTTTGATAAGATGCTTGCCGCCAAGAATTTCCAGAATGGCTATATGACACTGCGCCAGGTCGTCATGTCATTAACGGATTGGCGCTTACACGCCAGCTTCGATGCTAAAAAAGCTCAGGGTCATGCAGTACTTGATTTATCAAGAAGTATTGCAGATCAATTCAATGTCATTCCTCAGCCAGCCATCTCACGCTGGATCAACACCTTTAGTCATATTTTTGCTGGTGGGTATGCCGCTGGTTATTACAGCTATAAGTGGGCAGAAGTCCTTTCTGCAGATGTCTACTCTGCTTTTGAGGAAGCAGCAAAACTTACTGGAAGCGTGCTTGATCAGAGAACAGGTGTTCGTTATCGCCAAGAAATTTTGGAGGTTGGCGGTAGTCGCTCTGCAGCTGAATCATTTAAAGCGTTTAGAGGCAGAGAGCCGAGTATTGACGCCCTACTACGTCATGGCGGTTTAGTAACCCAGTCAGAATTTAGACTGTAATTTCTGCAATCACCGGAGCATGATCTGAAGGTTGCTCCCAAGTACGTGGCTCTTTATCGATAATGCTTTTTGTGCATTTTTCTTTGAGGGCCTCGCTTAATAGAATGTGGTCAATCCGCATACCGGCATTTCTTCTAAAACCCATCATGCGATAGTCCCACCAGCTAAAGGTTTTGGGAGCTTGCTCAAACATGCGGTAAGAATCGGTAAACCCCAGATTGAGCAGCTGCTGAAATGCTTCCCGCTCTTGTGGAGATACTAGATTTTGTCCAACCCACTTTGAGGGATCGTGCACATCCTCATCGCTAGGTGCGATATTGAAATCCCCCAACAGGGCTAAGCGTGGACTTTGCTGAAGCTCATCAGCGAGCCAGTTTTGCAGCGCCTTCAACCACGCTAATTTATATTGGAATTTATCGCTAACTGGTGACTGCCCATTAGGGAAATAGGCTGAGATCAGGCGAATGGGTTGCATCCCCTTAAAGCAAACTGTGGCCGCCAAGATGCGCTGTTGCTCATCCGTATTGCCGGGAATATTTCGGATCGGTTTTAGAAAAGTGGTTTCATGATCGGTAGCAATTGGAGCCAATGCGGCTTTGCGAACAATAATAGCCACACCGTTATAGGTTTTCTGACCTGCAGCAATGCTCAGATAACCTGCTGCCTCAAGCTCTTGATGAGGATACTTATCATCAGTAAGTTTGAGCTCTTGAAGGCATAGGGCATCAATAGGTGCTTTAGCCCGCTCTTGGTCTTGCAACCACTTTAGAACATGGGGTAAACGGACCTTCAGAGAATTTACATTCCATGCCGCTATTCGGACCGACTCAGCCATCGATGCCCAGCTCCTGCAATTTACGGGTGATCGTGTTTCGACCAATACCTAGTCGCTGAGCAGCTTCTACGCGTCTTCCACGCGTTACCTCTAGGGCTGCTTGTAGAACAGCTTTCTCAAATTTAGAGCAGAGAACGTCATATACCTCCACATCACCATCCTGTAGCATTTTGACTGCTAAGCGCCCTAAACCACCCTCCCAATCCACTGAGCCAGACTTTGTGACAACTGGAGTCGAGGGATTGGATTCACCTTGCAATAAAACGGGTTGCTCACCCGCCTCAGCCAAAATGTCGGCAGGTAAATCACTGACACCAATGACATTTGATGGCGTCATCACCGTTAACCAGTGACACAGATTTTCTAATTGACGCACATTTCCTGGAAATGGCATGACGCTGATCTCTTTTAAGACATCATCAGAGAGTTTTTTAGACTCTACGCCTAAAGACTTGGCGCAAGACAACATAAAATGTCGTGCCAGAACGGGAATATCTTGAGCACGCTCACGCAATGCTGGCATCCGCAAGCGAATGACATTTAAGCGATGCAATAAATCCTCGCGGAAGACGCCTGCAGCTACTCGAGCTTCTAAGTTTTGATGGGTCGAAGCAATGATACGAACATTGGCTTTAATTGGATCCTGTCCACCAACGCGATAAAAATGGCCATCCGTTAATGCACGCAACAGTCTAGTCTGTAAATCAAAAGGGATATCACCAATTTCATCCAAGAATAAAGTACCGCCATCCGCCTGCTCAAAGCGTCCACGACGTAAGGTCAATGCTCCAGGAAATGCGCCACGCTCATGACCGAATAACTCGGACTCTAGTAAATCCTTGGGTACGGCAGCGGTACTAAATGCTACAAATGGACCTTTAGCGCGTGGACTGTGTTTATGCAACGCTTGTGCAACCAACTCTTTGCCAGTTCCAGATTCACCCGTAATCAACACTGTTGAATGAGATTGAGCCAGGCGGCCAATCGCCCTAAAGACTTCTTGCATTGCTGGTGCTTGGCCAATGATCTCGGTAGAATCTTGCCTCCAACCATTCATCTCTTTATTACCAGATTGATTGCGCTCGCTCTGCTCAATTGCACGACGAATCAACTCGACAGCCTTATCAATATCAAATGGCTTGGTAAGGTATTCAAATGCACCACCCTGAAAAGACGAGACAGCTGAATCTAAATCGGAATATGCAGTCATGATGATGACCGGCAACATAGGATGACTTTCTTTTACGTTTTGCAAAAGATCTAAACCATTTCCACGCGGCATCCGAATATCAGAAATGAGTACTTGCGGAGCATCCTTCTCCAAAGCATCAAGTACATCATTTGGATTAGAGAAGCTTTTATGCGGAATATTCTCCCGAGTTAGGGCCTTTTCTAACACCCAACGAATAGATTGGTCATCATCAACGATCCAAACGGGTTTCATAATACTTTCTCCTGCCTACGATAAGGAATTTGAATATGGAAGTCAGTCCGACCTGGACGACTGTCACAGGCTATGAAGCCTTGATGCTGCTGTACAAAGGTTTGCGCGAGAGTGAGGCCAAGACCGCTGCCACCATCTCTGCCAGAAACTAATGGAAAGAAAATACGCTCACGAATATCCTCCGGAATACCAGGGCCGTTATCAATCACATGTAAGTCCATGGCCATTTTGTAACGGTGCTTTGAGATGGTGACTGAGCGTGCCACCCGCGTCTTCAATTCAATTTGAGCATTGCCTTGGGCAATCTCTTCTGAAAGCGCTTGAGCGGCGTTATGGGCAATATTCAAGACTGCCTGAATCAACTGCTCACGATCACCCAAAACCTCTGGAAGGCTGGTGTCGTAATTACGGATAATCCGCAAGCCCTTCGGAAACTCTGCCAAGACCAAACTACGTACGCGCTCTAAAGCCTCATGGACATTAAACGACTCCATGGCATGTGCTTTACGATGTGGCGCCAACAACCGATCGACTAAATTCTGCAATCGATCTGATTCTTTAATAATGACTTGAGTGTATTCACGTAAGCCTTTTTCTGGAAGCTCAAACTCCAGCAATTGCGCAGCACCACGAATACCACCTAAAGGGTTTTTAATTTCATGCGCTAAGTTACGCATTAACTGCTTATTTGCTTCGACTTGTTGGGTCACGCGCTCATCGCGCTCGCTACGCAACTGTTGATCAATCGGAAACCACTCCATCATGATCAGAGTTGGGTCTTCAAGACTAGCTACGACCACATGCGCAGGAATTGATTCTTGATGAATACTGCCAGGCAAGGAATGTAAAACCATCTCTTGGCGCTGGGCCGATACATGCCCTGCTTTAACCTCTTCAATCATGCGCTTAATGAAGGCATTATCACCAAACAGATTGTGCACAGACTGACCCTCAAGTGATTTGCGTGAGAGATCCAACGCTGACTCTGCAGCGGGGTTCACGTAAACCAATTGTTGGTTCTCAGCCTCAAATACCACGATGGCATTGGGCATCTGATCAAGCAATGTCGGAAAAAAAGGAGCAGCCGAAGCTGCCCCTTTGAACGAATTGCGCAACAGACCTGCGCTCAACATTTCTCCTTCGCTTACAGGGAGTAGTACATATCGAATTCGATAGGATGAGTAGTCATACGGAAACGTGTGACATCTTCCATCTTCAAAGCGATATATGCGTCGATCATAGAATCAGTAAAGACGCCACCACGAGTCAAGAACTCACGGTCTTTGTTCAAGGCTTCTAATGCTTCTTCCAAGCTTGCACAAACGGTTGGGATCTTTGCATCTTCTTCTGGTGGCAAGTCATACAAGTTCTTATCAGCTGCTTCACCTGGGTGAATCTTGTTCTGAACACCATCTAAGCCTGCCATCATCAATGCTGAGAAGCAGAGGTATGGATTGGCCAATGGATCAGGGAAGCGAGTCTCGATACGACGACCCTTAGGGCTAGAAACGTGTGGAATACGAATAGAAGCAGAACGGTTGCGTGCTGAGTAAGCCAACTTCACTGGAGCCTCAAAGCCTGGAACCAAACGCTTGTATGAGTTTGTACCTGGATTGGTAATCGCGTTCAATGCTTTAGCGTGCTTAATGATGCCGCCGATGTAGAACAATGCGAACTCAGACAAACCAGCGTAGCCGTTACCAGCAAACAAGTTCTCGCCGTTCTTCCAAATGGATTGGTGAACGTGCATACCAGAACCGTTGTCTCCAACGATAGGCTTAGGCATGAAAGTTGCAGTTTTGCCATAAGCATGTGCAACGTTTTGAACAACATACTTCTGCCAGATAGTCCAGTCAGCGCGCTCTACCAATGTGCTGAACTTAGTACCCAATTCGTTTTGGCCTTGGCCAGCAACTTCATGGTGATGCACTTCGACAGGAATACCTAAAGATTCAAGGATCAAACACATTTCAGAACGCATGTCCTGGAATGTATCTACTGGAGCAACTGGGAAGTAACCGCCTTTTTTACCTGGACGGTGACCAGTATTACCACCTTCGATTTCAGCAGCTGAAGACCATGGAGCCTCTTCAGAATCTACCTTAACGAAACAACCCTGCATGTCAGCACCCCAACGGACGCCGTCAAAAATAAAGAATTCTGGCTCTGGACCAAAGTACGCTGTATCACCCAAGCCAGTGCTCTTCAAATAAGACTCAGCGCGCTTAGCAATCGAACGTGGGTCACGGTCGTAACCTTTGCCATCAGATGGCTCGATCACGTCACATGTGATCACCAATGTTGGCTCTTCATAGAATGGATCGATATAGCAAGCTGTTGGATCAGGCAAAAGCAACATGTCAGAAGCTTCAATACCCTTCCAACCAGCAATAGATGAACCGTCAAATGCATGACCGCTCTCAAATTTGTCTTCGTCAAATGCAGAGATAGGTACTGTTGTGTGCTGCTCTTTACCCTTTGTATCTACAAAGCGGAAATCAACGAAAGTACATTCTTTCTCTTTAACTAACTTCATCACATCAGCGACGGTCTTCGTCATGCAAATCTCCTCTATTAACTAAATTCGGAATACAAACTTAAGGTGTACACCCTTGTTCATTCCAGGCAATAAACATGCCCTTGGGATGTATCTAATTTACTGAAGCAAACAAATGGGAACAATCATTATTGCACTAATTAAGTGCTCAAATACCCCCGATAAACCTGAAAAATACCCTATATGCACCAAACTAGTGCTTATTTAGGCTTGGCAATATCGTGAATTCCATAACCCAGGGCCTCAGTACCGGCACGCAAAGCAATCCAAGCGCTTTCTAACAGATTGGCATTACCCTTAATCCCCAATTCGATATGGCGTTCAGCGTAAACACCGCCCTTTGAGGGGTCGCCAACCGAAGGAAGGCTAAAGACCTTAACGCCGGGAAAAGATGCTTCAATACGCTCCATTAAGGGTGTCAATGTGGATTCAATTCCTTTCGGAACAATAAAGCTCTGCTCAGCCCAATTTTCACGATGAAACAGGTTTTGATAGTGATGATCAAGACACCAGGCCATCATGGGGGCAGCCATTACCGGAAAGCCAGGAACAAAATAGTGTTCCCGAATGCAAAAACCAGGAATCTGGTTATAGGGATTAGGGATGATGTCGCTACCAATTGGGAACTCACCCATCTTGAAGCGATGTTGATTTTCAGGAGTGCTTAGGTCCGCTTTGATCGGGTCACCCTCTGCCATCGACTGAATACGCCCAGCAATGAGCTCTTGAGCAGTGGGATGCAATTCCGTTTTAGTGCCCAGCGCCAAAGCAGCACACTGTCTCGTGTGATCGTCAGGAGTCGCACCAATTCCGCCCGTACTAAAAACGACGTCGCCGCTAGCAAAACTGTCCTTCAGCGTCGCAGTAATTTGCTCCGGATCATCCGCTACATATTTAGCCCAGGACAAACTCAAGCCCCGCTCATTTAAAAGCTCAATCAATTTACTCATGTGCTTGTCTTGGCGGCGACCAGACAAAATTTCATCACCAATCACAATCAAACCAAAGCGACGTGCCTTGACTTCGGGCACATCAATACTCGCCTGCTTTAATGCCTCAACCATGGTACGGGAGCTCCATATCAATTACACGTGCTTCAATGTTTAAAGATTGATCCAACTCATTTCTACGTAATTCTTTTAGTGCGTCTAGTAAGTAATGCGTAAACCACAAGGCTGCAAATACAAAGATCAAAGAATAAATCCAAAGCGCAACAAAACTGACAATCGGAAATAAAACCAAAGCCAGTGCTGAGGTTGCCCAAAAAAAAGTAGGTACAGCCCCAAGCATCCCAGAAACAATTCCCATGGCTAGCAGTGGCCAACGATGTTGATTTAAGAGCATATCGCGCTCCTCCGAGCTCGCATGCTGAGCGAGAACGTCATACGCCATCAAACGCATCGTCAACCAACCCCAGAGCAATGGGGGTAATACAGCTACCAATGGTGGGATCCACCATACGGGCAGAGTCAACATCACCAATGCCAAGCAGATTAAGGCGGACCAGATGGTGTAAATAAAACTACCGAACAAACCACCACCCTTTTTACGCTCAATATCTTTATAGGCGTGTTGTCGTGTCACTATTTTGACGATTGTTGGCACAGTAGTGAATGCGATGAACACCAATAAACTGATCGAGATTAATGGGATCAACAACATCACGAAAAAGAGTGGCGCGATCCATGCGCGGGCATTTTCAAATCCAGCCCAGATCAAACCATCCTGGATCCAACTTGTAAATATAGAGGTTGTCAGGAAAATGCTGAGCATCTCTAGTGCTGGAGTCCAGGTTAGCCAAATTAAGCATCCCCATAAAACCGAGACAATTAAAAATGGGCGCAAACTTAACCAAAGCATTCTGGGATGCATGGTGCCAACTAAAGCCAAGCCAAAAGACTTAAATACTTGCTGCATGCTATCCATAGATTTCCATTGCCAGCAAACGAACTGCTAGTTTTATTTTGCTCTTGGGAAAATTTCCCGCACTGAATGCATCAGACCCTGCCACTGCTGATGCAATACATTCGGTGAGATAGTCAAATCCCTTACTCCAGTAGGATGAACTTCTTTCGGGAAGATTGCGGTATTAAAAATCATGTCCCACCACGGAAACAAGACGCCAAAGTTGCAGCCACCCAGAACCCCTGGCTTGCCTTTGGCTTCATGCCCATAACCAACCGCATGATGCATCCGGTGATACATCGGCGATACCAATAGGTATTTAAAAGCCCCAAGATGAATCTTTAGATTGGCGTGTTGCCAACTCTGAATAAATTGACTCAATACCACCAGCAAAATAAATTGACTTGGGGATACGCCAAATAACAAGGCAAAAAAGGCAAACACTACTGCGTGCAAGATGCTATCGAGAATGTGATTGCGATCATCTGACCAAGCAGTCATGACGGTTTGACTGTGATGCAAAGCGTGCAATTGCCACCACCAATTAAAGGTATGTGAAGCACGGTGATACAAGTACTCAACAAAGTCTAGCAGCACAAAATAAATGCAAAAGCTGACTAAGGGAATGGAAGTCACTGGAGGCCACCATGACTCCACATTCAACCTAGCAAAACGAAAATCATGGAGTACAGAATCAATCTGAAAGAAAAATCCCGACAAGGCTAAAAAAATCAAGCCGTGAAAAATGCCCAAGCGATGAAAGAGTGTGTAAAAAATATCTGCCCGAGAGTTCTTGGAAAAACGCTCCTGCATCTCGGCTGGAGAGATTCTTTCCCAAGTACGCAGAATAACTGCAATTAGCAGGATTTGAATACAACCGAATAAGAACCAATCAATGCCATCAAAGACATCCTCGGCCATTGACATCAAATCGAACTGGTACAAAATAGGGCCTGCCACATTTGCAAACAAGAACTCCTGCAAGCTAGCGTAGGCTGAGGCAATGGCGGCTAATAAAGGATTGGAATCCATATCCATCATTGTGACTTATTTACTTTGTTTTGGCAGAGTTGCAAAACAAAAGCCACGCTCTTTTAAATTCACTATCAGTTGCTCCAAGACCGCTGGCGCCCAAGGATCTTTGCGCGACCAAATGCCTAGATGGGCCATGGTGATGTCGCCATCTTGAAGTTGCTTACTAGCCTTATCTAATAGCATTTGATTGGGGTGAGTCTGTGAACTCAACTCATCACCCAAAAACCCTGCCGGACTCCATCCAATATGCTGATAGCCGCATTGACTACCCATCCTAATAGAGCGAGGTGAGGTTTTTCCACCAGGCGCCCGCCAGATTTTTTGAATATGGCTTCCAGTGAGCTCTTGAAAGCGATCGTCCACTCGCCTGATTTCTCGGCAATAGCTCGCTTCGTTATATAGACTCATTACCCCCGCCTTAGATCCAAACTGTGGCTTGGCGAAGATCTCTCCGCTAGGGCCGTCTTTGACAAAATATAGGTGGTCAAAGGTGTGACTGCCAAAGTGATGGCCCTCACGAACACGTTCCTGCCAATAGGATTTCCAAGAATCATCTAGAGAAAAATCACCTCGACTGGTTTTTTCATTAGCCAGAAAAAAAGTAGCCTGGATTTTTTGACGATTCAATATATCTGCAACATTCTGCGCAACCGACATATTGCCGGTATCAAAGGTGAGATAAACCGTTTTTTTGCAATGCGACTCTTGCGCAAGCCCAAGCGAAGAGCTTATCGCAAAGGCTATTAATACTGAGAGTTTTGTAAGCGAGACTTTAAAAGGCATTGCCTTAATTATTCCCATCCAGCGCGTGGGGTAAAGAACACACCATGCGGAGATTTTCCGACTGGGATTACAGTCATCAACTTCATGGATGGGATATCTATCACTCCAGCCTTCTTAGAGAAACGGAATGTAACCCACAGCGTTTTTCCATCCGGTGTAATTTCCATATCATCTGGGCCTGCAGGCAAGCCAGTAATGTCGCCCACCTTTTCCAAGGTCTGCATATTGATCATGCTGATAGTCGACGCAATGCGGTTGCTGACGAACACATGCTTTTTATCACCTAATGGGCGGAAGTTATGAGCACCCTTTCCGGTAAAGATGCGCTTCACTTCTTTGCGATTCTTCCAGTCGATCACTTGAACGTTATCTTCACCAGTAATACCCACTAACAGATATTGATCCCCAGGCGTCATCCAAACGCCAGCAGGCACCTTACCTGTCGTCATTTTCCAAATGACAGTCTGAGTATCTAAATCAATTGCTGCCAATTCATTTGAATCTTGCAGCGTAATAAATGCAATCTTGCTATCTGCTGTGAATGCGACGTGACTTGGCGTCTTACCCAACTTAATAGACTTTGCCAACTTCAGATCCGCGCCTTGAGCGTGGTAGACATCCACTCTATCTAAACGATTACCGTTTGCTACAAACCACTTATGATTCGGCGAGTACCCAATTTGGTATGGATCAATAATGTTCGGAATCTTCCCAGTTAACTCACCCGTTGTAGGATTCATGAGAGCAACGTCATTACCTGCTGCATTTGCAATCAGCAGCGTCTTTTGATCGGGGGTAATCATCAAGTGATGAGGTTCCTTGCCGACAGGAACAGTTTTAATCACTTTGCGGGTGGGCATGTCGATCAAGCTCACCGTCGCCTCACCGGAATTCAACACTACCGCCAACTTAGGCTCAGCCTTGGAGTCAGCAGCAGTCGAAGTTTGGGCGCAAGCAATACTTTGAAGCCCCGCAAGGTTAAAAACGATTAAGGCTAAAAAAGTGCCAAATTTGGCTTTATTAATGTAGGTATGCATAGCTCACATTGTAAGCATTTGATGCTTCAAGTTGCACCCTGAACCATCGACCTACTTGACCTAACGCAAGCTAGCCAGGACCTTTTCTAAGCGTTTTAAGGACATTGGGGTCGGAGTCTTTAGCTCCTGGGCATATAAAGCCACCCTCAACTCCTCTAATTGCCAGCGAAAATCGCTTAGAGCTTGGTCTTCTGCCATGGCATAGTTCGCCGATCCACGACTACCTTGAACCAGCTTTTGCCATGGTCTGGCAACAGACTCCCAGTCCTTTTGACACTGGGCATCACGGCTAGGGTTGGCTCGCAGTTTATCGATACGCATAGCGATGGCTTTAAGGTATCGTGGGAAATGCACTAACTGACCATATGGAGTATCAGCTACGAACTTAGGAAAAATTAAGCCTTGAACTTGTGTCTGAATATCGGTGTACGCAGTAGCTGAGGCGGCCTTAGCTTGTGCCAATTTCTTTTGGAGATCCGCATGTGCCTGTAAAGCCGCTAAGGCATGCTTTGAAATCTCTTGAGCAATCAGCGCCAATCGCGGCTTACCTGCTTGTAGACGCTCAGCAAATTGCTCGGCATTTACTGGGAGCGGATCATTCATAAATGCACGCTCTAAGGCAAGATTGAGAATTTGCTCAATCAAGGCATCCACTGAACCTACATTAATAAACAGTAAGCCAATCTCCCGAGTTCCGGGAAGTTGTTTCTGTAATGCCTTGAGCGTGTCTTTATTTGATAAAGCAAATAGTCTTCGCAATCCTTGCCAGTGATATTTTCTAGCCTCGAGCAAATCATCGAATACCTCAAGATCACATGACTCAGTACGATCCACCAGTGCGGGATAGCCAAATAAAGTGCGATTACCCTTTTGTATTTCGAGAGTTTCAGGAAGCTCTCCAAAGTCCCAACTGCGATACCCACCCTGCTCTACATTTTTTACTGAAACGCTATTAGCACTTTGATTAGCCTTGCCAGGAGAATTTGACGCACTTGCAGGGGCTTCAGTCGCCAGCTCTTCTTGAACGGCCTGTTGGGCTATTGCCTGAAATGCGGTACGGGCAGTTTCTCCATATTCAGCTCGCAAGCGGGATAAGTTGCGCTCTAACTCTAACTGGCGGCCATGCTCATCGACAAGGCGGAAATTCATAGACGAATGAAGGGGCAAGGCCTCTGGTCTGAAATCTGTCCGCTTAATTTCTAATCCACGCTCTTTACGAATATCGGTAATCAAGCTATCTAAAAAATCGCCTACTCCAAACTGTTTTTCTGCCAGTGCACGCTCTAAAAAAGATTTTGCGTATTCAGGTAAAGGAACACAGTGGCGGCGTAATTTCTGAGGAAGTGATTTGAGTAGCAGATGGATCTTTTCTTCACACATGCCTGGTACTAGCCAATCACAGCGACGACCATCCACCTGATTCAAGAGCGTCAATGGAACAACTAATGTCACTCCATCCTTAGGGCTGCCCGGCTCAAAGTGATAAGTCAAACTCAGCTCAGTACCACCAACGATCATCTTTTTGGGATACCGGTCTACTGTAATACCAGCAGCCTCATGGCGCATTAAATCTGCTTTGGCTAAACGCAAAAGACTGTCAGCACTCTCTTGCTTAGCATCCTCACCCTTAGACGCTTTCTTGAGCCAGGCTTTCATACTCTCCCTACTGAGAACATCCTTTGGTATGCGTGAGTCATAGAAAGCAAACAGGAGATCATCATCCACCAACACATCGGGTCGACGTGAGCGATGCTCTAAGGCCTCGATCTCTTTAATCAGTCGGCGGTTATGCCAGAAGAATTCAAAGCTACCAGGATATTTCTTTCTAGCATCAGCCTCAGTCTCTCGCATCAAAGCTGGGGTATCCATGCGCCCGAACATTTCTTCTTGAACCAAAGCCTGACTAATAAATAACTCACGCGCCTCTTCTGGATTGTGCGACTCATAGCGCACTCGGCGACCGTGATAAATCGGCAGGCCATATAAAGTGCCGCGCTCAAAGGCCATCACTTCACCTTGACGACTATCCCAAAATGGATCACTTAGGGATTTGATCAGGCGGTGGGCAGCAACCTTCTCTACCCATTGGGGTTCGATCTTGGCAATGGTGCGGGCATACATGCGATTGGTTTCTTGAAGCTCGCCAGCCAAAATCCAAGCGCCGGCTTTTTTACCAATGGTGGAGCCAGGCCATATAAAAGGACGAATACCGCGGGCACCGATATAGCCACCTGTCTTACTGCCACGCTCTTGGGATTTTTCATCCTCCTCTTTTTTGGCTACATAACCTAAGAGGCCTGTTAGCAAGGAAAGATGAATTTGTTCGTAGGTAGCTGCAGATGGATTTTCTTTCCAGCCCTTCTCTCCCAACATCGTATGAAGCTGACCATGGACATCGCGCCATTCACGCAAACGTCTTGGAGATAAAAACTTACTGCGGCACAGATTTTCTAATTGGCGATTGCTATGCTTGTGCTTCAACGCATCTTGATACCAATCCCAAAGCTTTACAAAGCTGAGGAACTCGGAACGTTCATCTGCAAACTGCAGGTGCGCCTGATCAGCGGCAGCAGCTTGGTCCATTGGTCGATCACGAGGGTCTTGCGTAGCCAAGGCGGAAGCGATGATAGTGACTTCACGCAATGCAATTTGTTCTTTAGCAGCTAAAAGCATGCGCCCAATACGGGGATCAAGCGGGAGGTCCGCTAACTGCTTACCTATAGGCGTTAGCTTAAAGCTGTTATTAATGTCCTTCTCATCACCAGCCGCAGCTTCGTCATAAGTAATCGCGCCCAACTCATCAAGCAGTTGCACACCATCAGCAATCGCGCGACCGAGTGGCTTATCAATAAATGGAAATTCTTGAATTCTAGGCAAGCGTAGCGAAGTCATACGAAGCAACACTGCTGCCAATGAACTGCGCAGAATTTCTGGATCCGTAAATTTTGGGCGGTTTAAGTAGTCTTGCTCGCTATAGAGACGAATACAGATACCGTCTGATACGCGCCCACATCGACCTGCTCTTTGATTGGCGGCGGCCTGCGATATCGGCTCTATCTGCAGTTGCTCTACTTTATTGCGATAGGAGTAGCGCTTAACACGCGCTAGACCACTATCAACCACATAACGAATATTGGGAACCGTCAATGAGGTCTCCGCAACGTTAGTTGTCAAGATGATGCGTCTTCCATTGCCAGGATTAAACACACGCTCTTGTTCTGCAACCGATTGCCGAGCAAACAGACTTAATATCTCTGGGTGAAAACGTTGCTGGAGAACATGGTCTTTTCTGAGGGCTTCAGCACAATCCCGAATCTCCCGCTCTCCCGGTAAGAAAACCAGTACATCGCCAGCGCCGGAGGTGCCTTCGCGCCAGACCTTAGCAATTGCCTCTGCAACCGCATCCGGAATTTCTTTAGCCTCTTTGGATTCTTTTTTGCCATCCGGCTTCACATCAGGCTCTAGTGGCTCATAACGCTGCTCAACCGGGAAGAGTCGGCCACTCACCTCAATCACGGGAGCTGACTTACCCTGCAAGGTGAAATGATCAGAAAAACGCTTAGCGTCAATCGTGGCTGAAGTGATGATCAGCTTTAAGTCTGGGCGCTTTGGCAGTAACTGACGAAGGTAGCCCAGTAGAAAATCGATGTTGAGACTACGCTCGTGGGCCTCATCGATGATGAGGGTGTCATAGGCACGAAGCTGAGGGTCGCGCTGAGTCTCCGCCAGCAAAATACCATCCGTCATTAACTTGATAGAGGCGCCCTGACTGTTCTTATCAGCAAAACGGACTTGATAACCGACATCTTGACCAATTGGAGTGCCCAGCTCTTGGGCTATACGCTTCGCTGTAGCAGTTGCAGCTATGCGGCGAGGCTGTGTATGTCCAATGAGTCGGCCGCCGTTGATAGTGCCTCTACCAAGGTCTAGGCAGATCTTGGGCAATTGGGTCGTTTTACCTGAACCCGTCTCACCGCAGACGATCACCACCTGATGTGAACTCAAGGCATCTTTGATGATTTGGCGCTGACCCGAAACCGGCAACTCTTCTGGAAAGCGAATTTCTAGCCTTCGAGGGGTGTTGGAAGCAGGCACAGTCACAGGGCTTGCTTTGGGTTTTTGTTGGTTTATAGGCTCTTGCACCCTATAATTTTCTCACTATGCCAACAAATGCACCAAACCCCGGCTCAAACGCCGAAGAATCAAGCTCCAACTTTCCTTTTGTAGGATGGCTGCGTGATGTTGCGCCCTATATTCATAGCTTCCGTGAGAAGACCTTTGTGATTGCCTTTGCCGGTGAGCTTGCTCAGGAAATCGGCCTCGAGAATCTCATCGAAGATATCGCCATGTTGCATGCCATGGGCATGCGTATTGTTTTAGTTCACGGCATCCGCCCTCAAATTGAAGAGCAGCTTATGCTCCGCAATATCAAGAGTCAGTTTGGTCAAAGCGCCATGCACAGCTATCGCATTACGGATGCCGCCGCTTTGGAGTGCGTTAAAGAAGCTGCCGGCGAATTGCGTCTCGATATTGAAGCAGCATTTAGTCGTGGATTACCGAATACGCCAATGGCAGGTTCACGCATCTCCGTGATCTCTGGCAACTTTATTACTGCAATGCCGGTGGGTGTCGTTGAGGGAATCGATTACATCCATACCGGTTTAGTACGTAAGGTGGATTCCACCTCAATCAAACTCTCGCTTGATAGCAACAAGATTGTGCTGCTCTCACCCTTGGGCTTCTCCCCTACTGGTCAAGCATTCAATCTGGCCTTTGAGGATGTGGCTGCATCTACTGCTGCCGCCCTGAAAGCAGATAAGCTGATTTTCCTCAGCCCTTACACCGGCTTGAAGGATGAAGAAGGTGATTTCATCACCGAGCTCTCGATGCCCCAACTACAAGAATATGTAGCTCAACATCCAGAGCTGGATCTGGGCATGAAGAGTTTGCTTAATATTTCCGGTAGAGCAATTCGTGCTGGTGTCAGCCGCGTGCACTTTCTGCCTTGCAATCAAGATGGCGCCCTCTTAGAAGAGCTCTTTACCCACGATGGTATCGGCATGATGTTGGCCTCATCTGATATTGAAAATTTACGCGAAGCTAATCAAGATGACGTTGGTGGCATTCTGCAGTTGACTAGCCCATTAGAGGAAGAAGGTATTTTGGCCGCTCGCGGGCAAGACGTGATTGAGCGTGATATTCAGCGCTTCTCGGTGATTGAGCATGATCGCGTACTCTTTGGATGTGCAGCCCTCTTCCCCTTCCCTAATGGCGTAGGTGAACTTGCTTGCCTTGCGGTAGACCCAGACGTTCAGGGTTCGGGCGATGGAGAGCGTCTACTTAAGCGGGTGGAGATGCGGGCTAAACGCGAAGGTATTAAGAAGCTTTTCGTATTAACTACGAGAACTGAACATTGGTTTTTAAAGCGTGGCTTTAAGCGCGCCTCAGTAGAGGATCTCCCAGAAGAAAGAAAACAGATTTACAACTGGGATCGCAAATCCATGGTTCTGACCAAAGATCTATAAGCTTTCATCGCTATTTTTGGTTTTACATTAATTAGATTTAGTACATCGTATTTGAAAGGCATTACAAATGGCACGCATGGTTCAATGCATCAAACTCAATAAAGAAGCTGAAGGTATGGACTTTGCTCCATTGCCTGGTGACTTAGGCAAGAAGATTTGGAATCAAGTCTCCAAAGAGGCATGGGCAGCCTGGCTAAAACAGCAAACCATGTTGATTAATGAGAATCGCCTCAATATGGCTGATCCTCGTGCCCGTCAATACCTACTCAAGCAGGTAGAGAAATACTTCTTTGAGGGTGGTGCTGATATGGCACAGGGTTATGTGCCACCAGCAGAGGAATCTAAATAATCAATTAGACTAAAAAGTCAGGCGGTTTACGCCTGACGCATTGCTCACCAGCAAGATGTCGGCTTTCTCTTTTGCAAATAGCCCGACAGTAATCACCCCAGCAATTTGGTTAATTTGCGTCTCAAGCGCAATGGGATCGACGATTCTTAATCCGGCTACATCCAGAATCCAGCCACCGTTATCCGTTACAAATGGCTGACTTGGTGTCTGCCCCAAATCTGTACGAGTCTCTTTAGCCATTCTGAGGCTGACAGTGCCGCCCAGCTTCGCGAGCTCTTGAGTCACAATACTTTTAGACAGGGGAATAATCTCTACAGGCAAAGCGAAATTGCCCAAGACTGGAACTTGTTTTGATGAGTCGCAAATACAAATAAATTGCTTTGCCATCGAGGCGATGATCTTTTCACGAGTTAAGGCGCCACCGCCACCCTTAATCATATGACCAGCTGGATCGATTTCATCGGCACCATCAACATAGGCAGGCAACTCCCCCACTTCATTCGGGTCCAAGACCTTAAAACCGTGCTTTAGGAGGCGCTCAGTTGTGGCGTTAGAACTGGATACCGTTCCAGCAAAATGGTCCTTATGGGGTGCCAGAGCATCGATAAAGCAGTTCGCTGTTGAACCAGTGCCAACACCCAAGATTTGGCCCGCAGCTAGCTTTAACACCTCATCTCGAGCCGCTTCACCTACCAATTGTTTTAGTTGATCTTGATTCATGATCTTGCCCGACATCCTTATTTGAACTGGAACTGCCTTATTTATCCATCTATCATATGATATTCAATCTTATTGATGTATTAATCGAGAGTATTCAAGATCCTGATGACTTCCCCTGCTACCGCACTAAGCCAACTAAAACAACTAACTACCGTCGTAGCTGATACCGGCGATTTTGAGCGTATGCGGGAATACCAACCGCAGGATGCCACCACCAACCCATCCTTGATTCTGAAAGCAGCTCAACAAGCCAACTATCAGGCCTTGGTAAACCAGGTTAAGTCGGCTCACCCCGGCATGAAGCCGGTTGATTTAGTTGACTACATCCTAGTGGCATTTGGCCTTGAGATTTTGAAGACGGTTCCAGGAAGAGTATCAACTGAAGTGGATGCCCGTCTATCTTTTGATACACAGGCAACCATTCACAAAGCAAAACACCTCATCGCCCTGTATGAGTCTCATGGCATTAATCGAAAGCGCGTCCTAATAAAGCTGGCTGGTACATGGGAAGGCATTCAAGCAGCTAAGGCTTTAGAAGCTGAAGGCATTCATTGCAATATGACGCTTCTCTTCTCGCTAGTACAAGCGGCAGCCTGTGGCGCCGTGAATGCCAAATTGATCTCACCATTTGTAGGTCGCATTACCGATTGGTACAAAGCCAAACTCGGCAGTAGTTGGAATGACGCAGATAACGGTGGAGCCAATGATCCTGGCGTCACCTCCGTCAAGCGTATCTTCCACTATTACAAGCACTTTGGCATCGCCACTGAAATCATGGGGGCTAGCTTTCGCAATTCAAGTCAAATTTTAGAGCTGGCCGGATGTGACTTACTCACCATCAGCCCAGAGCTGTTGGGCGATCTCCAAAATAGCGCTGTGCTGGTAGAGAAAAAACTTAATGCCAGCAATGCAGCGAACGCTCTGGCTAGTGAGCATATCTCTCAACTCAAACTGGATGAATCCAACTTTAGATTGCAGTTAAATAATGATGCCATGGCCACTGAAAAATTGGCTGAAGGCATTCGTAACTTCTGTATTGATACTGAAAAGCTAGAGGCTTTATTAAGCAGCTAAGTCTTAAGATGAGCTACTGAGGAATCAACATGATTATTCATTGCCCCCATTGCAGCAAAGGGAATCGAGTTCCTACGGAGAAGCTCAATCAGATTCCTGTCTGCGGAGCTTGTAAACAAGAGCTCCTATCTTTGCCAATCAATGCCACTGCAGCAAACTTTCACGAGTTAGTTGGGCAATCAGTGTTGCCAGTGATCGTGGATTTTTGGGCGCCCTGGTGTGGCCCTTGCAAGATGTTTGGTCCAACTTTTAGGGCAAGTGCTATTGCTCATGCCAATCAAGTGTTATTTGTGAAAGTGAATACCGAGGCAGAACAAATGCTCGGGTCACAATGGAATATCCGTTCCATACCAACTCTGGCAGGATTTAAGAATGGCAAAGAAGTGCATCGCATTAGCGGTGCACTACCGCCAGCCCAATTAGAGCAATTTGTACAGCAACTGGTGAAATAGTCAGATAGAAATTACTTCTTGGCGGTATTGATACCTAAAATACTATAGGCCGGACAATTACCCATCATCCCAGTTAGCAATGGGATGACGCCAATCCAAGCCCAGGGACCAGTAATTCCAAAACCTGCAAGACCCATCAAGGTAACGCCAACGGTCATGCGCAGAACGCGATCAGTGTGTCCAATATTGCATTTCATAAGAACCTTTTGAGTGAATGAAGCGATGCGTTAGTTACTTAGTCTCTTTGGCTAAGCGCTGTCTTAATGCCTCATACAAGCATACGCCACTCGCAACAGAAACATTCAAGCTCTCCACTACGCCCTTCATTGGGATACGCACTAGCTCGTCACAAGTCTCGCGCGTTAAGCGTCTCATACCCTCACCCTCTGCGCCCATGACAATACCAATCGGACCAGTGAGATCCAGATCGTAAATAGACTTTTCAGCTTCATCATCCGTACCAATAAGCCAAACACCCGCTTCTTGCATTTCTTTCATACTGCGAACCAGATTGGTAACCGTAATCACAGGCATCACCTCTGAAGCGCCGCTCGATACCTTACTCACAGTGGCATTAATGGAGGCCGAGCGATCTTTGGGGATCACAACGGCATCGACACCTGCACCATCAGCGACACGCAAGCATGCACCAAAGTTATGGGGATCAGTGACACCATCCAATACTAAGAACATCACCTTGCTTTGATTGCTCTCCGCATCCTCAACTACTTCGGTAATTGTGCGAGCGATGGTCATCCTCTCAGCCAGAGCGACTACACCCTGATGGCGATCATGACCTGCTAGTTTATGCAAACGCTCAGAGTCAGCCGCATGCAATCTTTCGCCCAAGATCTCTTCAGCCTGCTTCAGAAAATCTCCCATGCGGCGATCGCGACGACTGGGATCAAAATATACCGACTTCAGACTTGCTGCATCCACCCTTAAGCGCGCTTGTACAGCATGAAAACCTACTAATATTTGCTTCATGTTTACTTATCTCGATTCTGTATTGCTATTTATTTACGACGCGCTTTAGTGCTACGAACGGGCGGCTTTGTACCAGCAGGCTTGCCAGCCGGCCTATTAGGCTTGCCAGACTTAGCCACTTTACTTGCAGTTCGTCCAGCATGATTTTTTGACTGATTCGCACCAAGATTGCCAGCAGATTTAGCAGCATTGACATTGACGCCAGCATGCTTCTGCGGTTCTTTGCTACCAGGTCGACCTTTTTTAGGAGCGGCTTTCTTATTGGGTCTACCGGTATCGCTAGCCAAAATAATTTGGCGACGATTGGTGGTACCGCCTGGCTCAAGGCCAACGGACTTGACGAGACTAAATTCAATCTTGCGGGCATCAAGATCAACCCGGCTAACTAAGACGTGTACTCGATCCCCTAAGCGATAACGAATACCTGTTCTCTCCCCGCGGAGTTCTTGGCGAGCTTCGTCATACTGAAAATAATCGCCACCCAATTCGGTGACATGAACCATGCCCTCAACAAAGAGGTTCTCTAGCTGAATAAATAAACCAAAAGACGCCACACCAGTTACCGTACCTGCATATTCTTGACCCAAATGATCGCGCATGTAGTAACACTTCAGCCAAGCCTCAACATCACGGGATGCCTCATCAGCACGACGCTCATTAGAGGAGCAATGCACTCCTAATTGACCCCAAATCGGCAAGGAAGCATTTGCGCCCTTCGGCAATTTAGGTAAACGTGAGCCTTTAGCCGCAGCTTCCTTGGCATCGTTATGAGACTTCTTCGCATTGACAGCATTCTCCCGGCCTTTACCCTTGCGAGGCAAAGTCAGGTTCAAGGGAACCAAAGGTGGCAATACTGGTGTGTAGGGCTTCTTAGCCAAAATTGCTTTAATCACCCGATGCGTCAATAGATCTGGATAGCGGCGGATCGGACTTGTGAAATGCGAGTAAGCAGGATAAGCAAGGCCAAAGTGACCTTCATTATCAGGTTGATACATTGCCTGCTGCATAGAGCGTAATACAACTGACTGCAACATGTTTGCATCTGGACGCTCTTTGATTTCACGCATCAGCTTGGCATAGTCTTTTGGTTTTGGCTTTTCACCACCGCCTAAGGACAAGCCAGAGGTGCGCAAGACTTGACGTAGGGTAACCAACTTCTCTTCAGATGGTTCAGCGTGAACACGATACAAACTCAGGTGCTTGTTCTTATCAATAAAGTCAGCAGCGCAGACGTTGGCTGTCAACATGCATTCTTCAATCAAGCGGTGAGCATCATTGCGTTGGCGTGGCTCAATACGCAAAATCTTACCTAGCTCATTACTAATGATTTGGGTTTCAGTAGTTTCAAATTCGATGGCGCCGCGTTTTTGACGTGCATCTAACAAAATTTTGTAGAGCGAGTAGAGGTTGGTCAGCAAAGGTCTGAACTCAGCAAAACGGGTTGCTTCAGGACCTTTGCTATTCGAAAGAATCTCCCAAACGGTATCGTATGTAAAGCGCTGCGCAGAATGCATTACTGCTGGATAAAATTGATAGGCCAGCACTACACCGTTGTTATCCACAACAGAGTCACACACCATACACAGACGATCAACCCCAGGATTCAATGAGCAAAGGCCATTGGAAATCTTCTCTGGAAGCATAGGTATTACCCGTCTCGGGAAATACACTGAGGTTGCACGTAGGAGGCCCTCATCATCCAAAGGCTGGCCCGGCTTAACATAATGGGATACGTCTGCAATCGCTACGATTAAGCGCCAGGCTTTGCTCTTGCCATACATGACTGGTTCGCAATACACCGCATCATCGAAGTCACGTGCATCAGCACCATCGATAGTAACCAAAGGAACATCGCGCAAATCTACGCGGCCCTCAAGGTCAGATTGCTGAACCGAGTCTGGTAACGCATCAGCTTCTTTTTTGACCGCCGCTGAAAACTCATGGGGAACGCCATACTTACGTACAGCGATTTCAATCTCCATACCGGGATCGTCAATCTCACCCAAGACTTCAACAACACGGCCAACAGCTTGACGATAGCTATCTGGATAGTCAATGATTTCGACGCTGACGACCTGACCTAGCTTGGCATTACCCTGACCTTTTGGTGGAATCAAAATGTCGTGACCAATGCGTTTATCTTCCGGCGCAACAATTAAGACACCATTCTCATTTAAGAGGCGGCCAATGACTACTTTATTAGCGTGCAAAATCACGTCGACAATCTGACCTTCTGGGCGACCGCGGCGATCTGTTCCTAATACTCTGACATTGACTCTGTCGCCATGCATGACGCGGGACATCTCTCTTTCGGAGAGGAAAATATCTTCACCGCCATCATCTGGGATTACAAATCCAAATCCATCTCGGTGACCTTGGACTGTACCTAAGCGGTCAGCCTCTCGTGGCACCAAGTTTTTTGCTTTACGCATTTAATTCCTTCGGCAATACATGCCTTATATATCAATGATTATTCTTGCTTAGGCTACTGTATCAAACCACTAAGTCTGAAGGGAAAAAGCCAAAAGGGGTTGGAAAGTGGGCCAAAAGGCGCATACCTTTATAATAACGGCATGCCCAGGTGGCGAAATTGGTAGACGCACCAGCTTCAGGTGCTGGCGATCGTAAGGTTGTGGGGGTTCGAGTCCCTTCCTGGGCACCAAATACACCTACAAATCCTATATGGGGACAAAAAGGCCTATTTCAATAGGCACTTAAATCCCCATAGTTCGATGCAAGATCTTGGGTTTCATTTCATCCCAAAGACTTTCAAACTCTTCCGCCCTATCTTCCGATAACTGAATAGGCTCAAAGAGGCCGCTAAAGAAAATGGTCTTTTTGGGCGCCAAGGTCTTTTCAAACTCGCTTAATCCAACCGGCTTATCGTCAATATCCCGCGTTAACTGGGCAGAGCACACAATGACTTCATCATCATCCTGATCGATAACCGCAAATTCGATCAGCTGCTGGGATTTCTCCAGAATGACTAAGGTGCCGCGCGCATAACAAACGGCCTCATGCTCCTGAACGATGTAAGCCAAGAACTGATCTTCCTCATTCTTCTCCATGCGAAGATCATCTATGAAAAAGAGATATTGATCACCCGCGCCATTTACCAAAGTAAAGACTTTTGGGATCACCCCATGCCCTAAGGCTAGGTTGCGGTAATAAGAAGAAAGTTCAACAGCGAGGTTTTCGGCGAAAAGATGCATAAAAAGTAAACAGTTAAAAGATTATTCGGTGCGAGTTTTAATTGACTCAATAATTTTCAGGAATGGTTCTGCCTTAACCGAGCTTTGACCTTTAAAAGGTTGGTCTGTAATTACCAAAAGAGAGATCAGCGCTCCCATGGTCACTGGCAAAATTTTCAATCCCATGAAAAATGAATCGGATGGTAAGAACAAAGTATTGATACCCAACAAGGCCATCATGCAGATAATGATGACCACCCAAAACAAATTAGGTAGGCGTACTGATGAGCGCTCTATTCTCGCCTCCCTGCTTTCAGCAACCTCTTCCGCCTTTTTAAGAATATCGGTGTACATCGCGGTCTGCCGATTGGTATGAGGCTCAAGAGATAGGAGCTTTCGAGAAATTCCGCGCCACAGCATGTGGGTCTTTGAGCTACCCAGTCCATCCTTTAACAAATCCCATTCGTCGTACACAATCGAGTTCATGTACTCAAATAATTCTGCGCGCACCGGAGCAATCGCAGGATCACCATATCGAACCAGTAAACGATCGAGATTATTAATCTGGCCAGCCTCTCGAGAGACTAAAGATTGCACTTCACGAAAATTGGTTTGCGCCTGATTTAACAAGAAACCAATTAACAGTCCACTTAAAGTAATGATGGATCCGAATAGACTTAAACCCAAGCGAGTGCTATCTTGGGTAGGAGCAAACATCGGAATGGCCTGCAAAATACGGGGCATAACATCTAACAAAACTACAAAGAACAGCACCAGAATAATCAATATCTGAGCATTGCTCCGCTTATAAATCCAATTGAAAAACATGTGAACCTTAAAATGGTTTGTTAATGGCCTAAAGTATTTTTTAAGAAAGTCATAGTGCGATCCCAGGCCAATTGAGCAGCAGCTGGATTGTATTGAAGTGGCGGCAGACCTCTCGAATCCGACTTCGGATTTGCAAATGCATGCTTAGCGTCATAACGCTCGAAGTCATAGGTAACCCCAGCTGCTTTGAGTTTCTCTTCAAGCTGATCAACGCCAGCTATAGAGAAGAAATCATCATGCAAGGCCCAGTGCGCCAGCATCGGCTTTTTAATGGCAGACGCATCAACATACTCTAAGGGAGGGTAACCATACCAAACCACCGTTCCATCACATTCAGGAACCAGGCCAGCTGACAACACGGTAAGTGCCCCACCCATACAGAAGCCAGTGACAGCGACTTTATTGCAGCCGCTAGATTTTAGATGCTGAACTGCGCCGCGTATATCTTGACTAGCGGCATCTCCAAAGTTAAGGTCATTCATGAGATGCTCAGCTTCATTCGCTTCCAAAGCGAGTTTGCCGCGATAAAGATCTGGCACCAAAGCGCGATAGCCTGCATCCGCGAAACGCTTAGCAACCTGCTTGATCTCATCATCAAGTCCCCACCACTCTTGAATCACAACTATGCCAGGAGCATTTTGTGCGTTAGCGGGTTCAATCAAATAGGCATCTACTGAAGTGCCATCAGGTCTTTGAAATGTAATCATGGCAATATTTCCGATCTCGTATTAGAAATGAATTGGGTTTAGCGCGCCTGCTTATCGTTATGAATATAGCCCACCAAGTAGAAGGTAAGCAAGCCACATAGAGCTGCCCCATAACCTACTAGGTTGTAATGTTCCATTTTCCCATCGCTACCGATAGTCACAACTACACCAGCAATTACGGATGCTAGTCCTGAGGCCAGCATCTGCACGGAACCTACTAGACTCATAAAGGTGCCCCGGATTTTGGCATCCACCACTTGACTCACAATCGCCATCGCCGGAATCATGCGTCCTGAAACCAGGACAAAAAATGCAGTGGAATTGATCAACACAACCCAGAGTGGTACTGGCATGAGATTGGTTGTCACCAGCAAAGGAATGAGGCTAATAATCGCGAGCGCTCTAAATACTTTGACCTTACCGTAACGATCAGCCATATGGCCGATGATTCGAGAGCTCATGAGTGTAGCGATCCCCCCGCAAAGATAAATTAGCGAGATATAAGAGTTATCAATCCCGACATTAGAGGTCAGGTACAGGGCGATATAGGGGATCACAGAAAATCCGGTCAACATAATCAAGGCCATAAAAATGAATGCTCGCAGATGTTGATGGGCAACAAAGATGCTCCAGATTTGACTCAGTCGACTACCTTCGTGTGTATGTCCTAGATGGCCAGCGATCTTAGGAATATTGCGATAACCTAAATAAAGTATGAGACTGGAGATCAAAGCGATAAAGATAAATGGCGCACGCCAACCTAAGGAGGGAATGTTATTGGCCAGAAATAAACTTAAGGGAACTCCAGCAACTGTGGATACCGAGAATGCCGACATCACCGTACCTAAAGCTTTGCCTCTACGCTCGAAGGGAATGGAATCTGCAATGATGGTTTGAACTAATGAACCTAGAATGCCGCCAAATGCCCCTGCAAATGCGCGGGCAATAAACAACGAATGGTAATCAGGCGCTAAACCACAAACCAAGGTGGCAATAATGAAGCAGGCATACAAACTCAGTAGCAGCACCCTTCTCTCAAATCGGTCTACAAAGTAGGTAGCAAAGACACCGGCAATAGCGGCAGCAAACGTATAAGAGGAAAGCAATAAACCAAACTCATGAGTATTGATATTGAGCTCTCGAATAAATTCGGGGCCCAAAGGCATCATGATCATGAAGTCCAGAATATGAGTGAACTGAATTCCAGCTAATGAGAATAAGAAAAAACGTTCTTTTCTCTTTCCGCCTGGCATGTGATGCTCGGTCAATGGGTTTCTTTACATGATATTGAGGATGTGCCATTATCAAGGCTTACCGATAAAAATGCTCCTCAGTCTTAGTGCTAAGGCTTAAACAATTTTCGACTGCTCTTCATCCTAGATCCAAATACCCATGCTTGAAGCTCTCATTAATTTCCCCCTAATTCCACTACTAAGGGATGCGCTTTGGGGAATAGTTGGTTTAGTGGCGATTTTGATTTTTCATGGCAGCGCCATTAATCACATCTATATGCGATTTGAACGACACACAGTTAAATACTTGAAATTTAATCAATACAACCGTGTATTCACTCATTTTTACGCTTCATTTGCCTTCATCGCACTCACCCATCTGCTGGAAATTTTCCTGTGGGCCATCTTCATTTTTAGTTTCAGCCTCTTTAAAGAACCCATTGAAGCAATTCTTTTTGCTGGTAGCTGCTACACCACCGTAGGCTTTGAACCCGATGCGTTACCAGATGGCTGGAAAACTTTGGCTTTCTTTATTTCCTTTACAGGGCTGTTCTCCTTAGCGTGGACCACTTCCATCATGTTCGGCATGACCAGCACTTATAAACAAGCTTGGAATTTGAAATACAAAGATCGGTTTGATCTGTAAGTATTTCTAATTTTGTTGCATTGCAGTGAATTTAGAGTATCATTAGGGTTAACCCTTAAGGAGCTCACCATGGCACATTCAAACTCAGTACAGTTTCATCAGGCACCAGCTTTTAGCTTTAAGCCTTTATTTGCAATTAAGGATTTCTTCGCCTTATTGGCAGCAGCGTTTAGCGAAGCTAAAGTAATGGAACAGAAATCCCGCAAAACTAGTGGAAATTGGTAATTTATTGCTAATTTAGCACTGTTTTAGACCATTTTTGGTCATTTTTTAAGAATTAAGCCTCTGATTTTTTCAGGGGCTTTTTTCTTTTCAATTGCATCCCTAGCGCTTGATGTAATACCCATAGACGCAACGTGAACCGCCCCGAGAAGGGTTATGCGTATCCTCAATCACACCATCAATTACCGCCGTTAAGTGCTTAGACACCTTCACAATGAGTCGACCCGAAGGTAACTCACCAGCAAGTAAATGTACCTGGCAACCCGCCCCAACCTTCATGGTGGGAACCCAATCAAAGCCATGTCCCAAAATATAGTCATGAAAGACATTGCGATGGTTGCCATTTCGCGGTGAAGCCCCCTTGGCGTTAAGTCTTCTAGCCAACTTGTCATTTCGTTGTTCTGCATAAAGGGCGTTGGCAGAACGGAGATCCTCGTAGACTTGCAGATAAGGTAACTGGGCAGCAATCGCAATCGCCCGAACCACGCAGTCACCTGCACCGCCTTTAAAGCCAGCCGCTTCCCTACCCCCGTCATTGAGCTGAAAGCCAAGGGCTTGCCTTTGAGAATGAGTACTTCTGGCAAAGGGGTTTAAAAAACTAAACATGGCTTGACTGGGAAATTCAGTAAGTGGCGGTCAAAAGAAAAATGGACTTGCCTTTCGACAAATCCATTTCATCTTGAGACTGATCGGCCGAGCGCTTAAGCGTGCGCCTTTTTAACTTCCAAACGCCATGCATGAAGCAAAGGCTCGGTATAGCCATTAGGCTGCTCTAGACCTTTGAAAATCAAATCGCTAGCTGCCTTGTAAGCATAAGAGTCTTTAAAGTTCGGCATCATTGGCTTGTACAAAGGATCGCCAGCATTTTGACCATCCACCACTTTTGCCATACGCTGCAAAGTCTCGTTCACTTGAGCTTCAGTAACCACACCATGCAATAACCAGTTAGCGATATGCTGACTAGAAATACGCAAGGTTGCACGGTCTTCCATCAATCCAACGTTATGAATATCTGGCACCTTAGAGCAACCAACACCTTGATCGATCCAGCGAACCACATAACCTAAGATACCTTGGCAATTGTTATCCAACTCTTGCTGAATCTCTTCTTTAGACCAGTTGGCTTTTTCGACTACTGGAATAGCCAACAAGTCATCAATTAAAGCTTCGGCTTCAGCAGCGGTATCTAACTGCTCCATCTCTTTTTGCAATTGCGCTACGTTCACTTGATGGTAGTGCAAAGCATGCAATGTTGCGGCTGTTGGCGATGGAACCCAAGCTGTATTTGCGCCGGCCTTTGGGTGAACAATCTTTTGCTCAACCATGGCTTTCATCAAATCTGGCATGGCCCACATGCCTTTACCGATTTGAGCGCGGCCACGTAAGCCGCAATCCAATCCAGCCAAAACATTACGACGCTCATAGGCAGATAACCATTTGCTGGTCTTCATATCACCTTTGCGCATCATTGGACCCGCATGCATTGCTGTGTGCATTTCATCACCAGTACGATCAAGGAAGCCAGTATTAATAAAGGCCACGCGTGCCCCAGCAGCAGCAATTGCCGCTTTGATGTTGGCACTCATGCGACGCTCTTCGTCCATGATGCCCAGCTTTACAGTATCAGCAGGTAAGCCAAGTAACTTCTCAACACGGCCAAAGAGCTCACCAGCAAAGGCAACTTCTTCCGGGCTATGCATTTTTGGTTTAACGATATAGACAGAGCCCTTACGTGTATTACCAATTGTCTGAGTTGCAGGACGATTAATGTCATGCAAAGCAATCAATACAGTCACTACAGCATCCAAAATGCCTTCATAAATCTCTTTACCATCGGCAGTGAGGATGGCTGGGTTAGTCATCAAGTGTCCGACATTGCGGAGGAATAACAAAGAGCGGCCATGTAAAGTCACAACGCCATCTTTAGCATTAACTGCGCCAATACCTGCTGTGTATTTGCGATCCGGATTTAATGCGCGGGTAAATGTCTTACCACCTTTGCTAACTTCTTCAACCAAGGTACCCTTGAGAATACCCAACCAGTTTTCATAGGCAACTACTTTGTCATCGCCATCCACTGCGGCAATCGAATCTTCCAAATCCAAAATAGTAGAAAGTGCGGCTTCGAGCACAACATCGTTTACACCAGCAGCATCGCTGGCACCGATGGTTTTGCTCTTATCAATTTCAATATCAATATGTACGCCGTTATTGCGTAGGAGAACTGAAGAAGGTGCAGAAGCATTGCCCTGGTAGCCAACAAACTGTTTCTCATCAGCAAGACCAGTTTTGCTGCCATCCTTAAGGTTGACAACTAACTTATTGCCATCCACCGTGTAAGCAGTAGCGTCTGCATGCGAACCTTTGGCGAGAGGGGCTGATTGATCTAAGAATTGGCGAGCAAAGGCGACCACCTTGGCACCACGAATCGGGTTATAGCCACCAGCTTTAGTGGCGCCATCTTCCTCAGAGATCACGTCGGTACCATAAAGAGCGTCATACAAGGAGCCCCAACGTGCATTAGCTGCATTTAACGCATAACGCGCATTGAGAACTGGCACCACCAACTGAGGTCCAGCTTGAAGCGCTAATTCATCATCGACGTTCTTGGTAGTGCCCAGAACTTTTCCTGGCACTTCGTCTAAGTAACCAATCTCTTTGAGATGCTTGCGATAAGCAGGCATATCTTTAATAGGGCCTGGATTAGCCTGATGCCACTTGTCCAAATCCAATTGCAGGCGATCGCGCTTAGCCAATAAGGCCTCATTCTTTGGTCCGAGGTCTTTAACGATTTCGTCAAAACCCTTCCAAAAATCAGCGCTCTTAATGCCTGTTCCAGGCAAGACCTTATCTTCGATGAAACGGTATAAGGGTGTAGCCACTTGCAGGCTATTACATTGTGTACGTGCAGTCATTTCTAAACCTCAAAACAGATATATGAATTAATTGTGCAAAAGTTAATTAGTAAAAAGATTAACCCTTGAATGGATGTTGTAGAAGAATCGTTTCATCACGTTCAGGTCCTGTTGAGACCATAGCGATCGGCTTTCCTGCAACTTCTTCGATACGACGCAGGAACTTCTGTGCCTCTATTGGGAGTTTGTCCCATTCACGAATACCAAAAGTCGTTCCCTTCCAGCCTGGGAAATCCTCGTAAATTGGTTCACAGCGAGCAACGGCTTCAGCGCCGCGCGGCAATACATCTAATTTTTGACCGTCAAGGGTATAGCCAACACAAAGACGAATAGTCTCAAAGCCATCCAACACGTCAAGCTTGGTAATGCATAGGCCAGACAAGCCGTTGATCTGAATAGAGCGCTTCAATGCAGCAGCATCTAACCAACCGGTGCGACGTGGACGGCCCGTAACGGAGCCGAACTCTTTACCTACTTCAGCTAAACGGATGCCCACTGGATCTTGTTTTGCTGGATTATCAAAGTCATACAACTCGCTTGGGAATGGTCCAGCACCAACGCGCGTGCAATAGGCCTTGGTGATACCCAAGATATATTGCAATGAATCAGGACCAACGCCAGATCCTGCAGCCGCATTACCCGCAACGCAGTTGCTTGAAGTGACATAAGGATAGGTACCGTGATCGATATCGAGCAAGGTCCCTTGTGCACCTTCGAATAATAAATTTTGTCCAGCCTGCTCTGCTGCATATAAAGCACTAGAGACATCCACCACCATCGGCTTAATACGCTCTGCATATGACATGGCTTCTGCTAATGTCTTTTGATAGTCAACCGCCTCTGCACCATAGTAGTTAGTAAGCATGAAGTTGTGATACTCCAAGTTCTCACGCAGTTGTGCTGCAAACTTTTCTGGATAGAACAAATCTTGGACACGTAATGCGCGACGTGCAACCTTATCTTCATAAGCCGGTCCAATGCCGCGGCCAGTAGTACCGATTTTGGCGTTGCCACGTTTTTTCTCACGGGCATGATCAATTGCTACGTGATACGGAAGAATCAATGTGGTTGCTTCAGAAATCTTCAAACGAGATTGAACATCTAAACCAGCCGCTTCTAATTCACCAATTTCTTTAAAGAGCGCTTCAGGAGAAAGTACTACGCCATTACCGATATAGCATATGACGTTCTTATGCATGATTCCAGATGGGATCAAACGCAGGATCGTTTTCTTATCCCCAATGATCAAAGTATGCCCAGCGTTATGTCCACCCTGAAAACGTACAACCGCTTGAGCATGGTCAGTTAACCAATCGACTACTTTTCCCTTGCCCTCGTCACCCCACTGGGTGCCAATGACAACGACGTTACGACCATGAGCTTGTTGCTTTGAAGACATAATGAAATCCAAAAGGTAATTACAGAATTAGTACGTTATTAATAAAGCGGGTTATTTCTTTTTCACTTCCCATGAGCTGCCTTGCTTTACTAGCTCACGATCACAAATATATTCAGCTGCTTCTACTGCATCGCCACCCATTGCCTGAATGACTACTTCACCAGCATTGCGCAATTCAGCAATCTTGCTAGCCAGGCTTGCGTCCACAATCCAAGGAGCTACGACCGCAGACTTCCTTTGCGCTGTAGGCGCAAGATTGGCAAGAGTCAAAAGGTCCATTGAAAAGCCAGTGGCAGGACGAGGACGTCCAAATGCTTGCCCAACATGATCATATCGACCACCACGCGCAATTGGCTGCGGCAACTTATCAACATAAGCCGCAAACATCACACCGCTGTGATATTGATAACCGCGCAAATCCGCTAGATCAATGCTGAGCTCAACATCATTAGACAAGCCTGCAATAGCGGCAGCGAGTTTTTCTAATTGCGCCAAAGCTTCATCAAGCAACTTGTGTTTTGGTAAAGCTTGTTTGGCACTTGCCAATACGGATGCGCATGGGCCATTTAAGTCAGTAAGCGCCATTAATGCTTCAGCAGATTTAGCTGGCAGGCACTTGGCCCAAATTGCCAAGCGCGGTCTATCCTTACTTTGCAGCAAACCATAGAGCGCTTCAATGTCACCCTTCTCCAGACTTTGCCCATCCAGAATGCCTTCGAGCACACCTGCATGCGAGAGATCCAGGTATACCTTATTCAGGCCAGCTACGCGCAGAGTCTGCAGCAGTAAAGTAACGGCCTCAAAATCCGCTTCCCAACTCGCGCAGCCATAAATTTCAGCACCAAGCTGCAACTCTTCCCGTGCAGAGCTACCAACTGGAGTGCGAGCATGCGCAACCGAACCGGCATAGCAAAGCCGAGTAACCCCCTGACGGTTAAGCAGATGAGCATCAATGCGGGCAACCTGGGGTGTCATATCAGCACGTAAACCCAATGTGCGACCTGACAATTGATCAACCAATTTGAATGTTTGTAAATTGAGATCTGAACCAGTGCCTGTTAGCAATGAATCCAAGTACTCCAAGATCGGAGGTGCAACCAGCTCATAGCCATAGGATTGATATAAATCCAAAATGGCACGGCGCAGAGTCTCTACTTTACGAGCCTCGGCTGGTAAAACATCAGCAATATCTTCAGGTAGTAACCAACGATTCATGATCTGAAATATTCACTCTCAATTTTTCTTGTGCAAGAACTTAAAGAACTCGCCATTGGGTTCAACCACCATGACATCCTTCTTATCCTTGAAGGAGCTACGGTAAGCCTGGAGACTTTGGTAGAACTGTGCAAACTGTGGATCACGACCAAATGCTTCTGCATACAGTGCGGTCGCTTTTGCATCACCAGAACCTTTAATCTTCTGAGCTTCACGATAGGCTTCAGCCAAAATCGTGTCTCGCTGACGTTCAGCATTGGCTCGAATCTTGTCAGACTCTGCGGCTCCCGTTGAACGTAACTCATTAGCTACACGTTTACGCTCCGCTTCCATCCGCCTATAAACAGAGTCACTTATCTCTGCCAATAAATCGACGCGCTTGAGGCGAACATCAACGATTTCTACGCCAATATCAGATGCATCATCGGCAACTTTTTTACGAATACCTTGCATCACTTGCTCGCGCTGATCCGAGATGATTTCTCTAACAGTCCGTTTAGTGAATTCTTCATTTAGAGCTGAACGTACAAGTTGCGTCAGACGATCTTGCGCCAAACGCTCATCACCCTTAAAGCTCACGAAGAATTTTCGGGGATCAACAATGCGCCATTTGACGTAAGAATCCACCAGGAGATTTTTCTTCTCTGAGGTAATAAAACGCTCAGCCTCTGGGGTATCAATAGTCAGAATACGGCGATCGAAGAAGCGAACATTTTCAAAAGGCGCTGGGAATTTCAATTGCAAACCAGGTTGTTCGATGACCCTCACAATTTGGCCAAAGGCAAAAACTACAGCAAAGTTACGCTGATCGACAACAAAAATACTGGAGGCCAAAACATACACCAGGGCAATCAGGCCAGCGATGGCGGCTAAGAGACGATTTGCGTTCATTATCTGGCATCCCCTCTATCACGGCTTCTGAGACCGTCGCGTTTATCGGAAGCACCCATGCTTGGAGTGCTGCTCGCACTTGGGCTAGTTGCATTGTTGCTAAACGGTGCAGCTGGATTGCCGGTTGCACCGCCTACTGTCACAGATCCAGTTGGCGTAGACCCCGCAACTTGACCTGCAGCAACTTGGGCACTTTCTGAGCTCACTTGCGCAATGATCTTATCTAAAGGTAAATACAGCATGCTATTGCTCTTGGTGGTATCGACCAATACCTTAGAGACATTGTTGTACATCTCGCGCATGCTATCGATGTACATACGATCACGCGTTACACCAGGTGCTTTTGCATACTCAGTTAATACTTGTTTGAAGCGATTGGAATCACCCTCGGCAGTTGCAACTACTCTTGCCTTATAACCTTCAGCTTCTTGAATCAGTCGATCGGCTGTACCTTTTGCGCGAGGAATGATGTCATTGGCATATGCCTGACCTTCACTCTTGAGACGCTCCTGATCTTGCCCCGCCTTCACAGCATCATCAAATGCTGCCTGCACTTGCTCTGGAGGTTGAACGTTTTGGACGGTCACGCTCGTAACATAAATACCGGTCTTATAACTATCCAGAATTTTTTGTATCGAGGCAGCCAAATCAATCGCAATTTTTTCACGGCCTTCATACAAGACAGTATCCATCTTGCTACGCGCTACGATTTCACGTACCGCTGTTTCTGCAGCTTGCACCACAGTCGTATCGGGATCACGATTGTTAAATAAATAATCCGTTGGATCTTTTAAGCGGTATTGAACAGCAAAACGCACATCGATAATGTTTTCATCTTCGGTCAGCATCGAGGTATCTTTTTGATTGGTTGCTTTAATCAAAATAGAGCGACCCACTTCGACCGAACGCACTCCAGAAACATTGACAGTTTGCTCAGCCTGCACAGGCCAAGGCATGCGCCAGTTGATGCCAGGTCCCGCGGTGTAAGAATATTTACCAAAGGTAGTCACTACACCAGACTGACCCTCTTGAATAATGTAGAAGCCACTAAAAATCCAAATCAATGCCACGCCACCAGCTGCCAATATCACTGTGGCTTTAGAGCCGAATGGATTGGTGAAGTTGAAGTTGGGCGCACTCATACCGCCGCCGTTTCCACCATTGCCGCCGCTACCACCACCATTACCACGCTGTGATGGTGGAGGAATGTCAGTGCTGTTTGGCTTATTTGCAGGCTTGCTAGATGAACCGCCTGGCTTTTTTTTGCCACCAAACATTCCGCTAATACGGTCGTTGAAATCACGCCAGAGTTCGTCCAAGTCTGGTGGACCGTCAGTTTTAGAAGGTTGACCAGTTGGTCTTGGTGTATTTGGCTGAACTTCTACCGGCTTTTCAGCTTCTGAGCTACCGGGTTCAGCCTGAGGAGATTGCTCACCACCCTGCCCACTTTTGGCATCTTTAGATCCAGCACCTGAGTGGCTATTACCCCAGCCTGGATCATTGACCGAGAACAGCTCGAGAAATTTACGCATCGTTTGGTGAATATTTTCGGTTAGAAATCGGGTTAAATTCAGAAGTCTCTGGTCGTTCGGGTAATGGAGCTAAAAACTCATCTGGGTCCATTTGGACCTTGGCGCGATTCTGCTCGACCCTTATTCTATCAGTCATTTGAGAGCATTCGGCGAGGGCTGAGCGCAATAAATCAAGGCCTAGGCCCGTCCTAGCGGAGAGGAAAACCTGACTCGGGATTCCCTCGGAATCTCGGACCAAAACTGCCCCTTCTGTAAAGGTCTGGGGCATCTGATCAATCTTATTCATGACCTCAATTCGAGGGATGTCATCCGCCCCAATTTCCCTTAAAACCGCCTCTACTTCGGCCTTTTGCTCCCTTGCAACTGGGCTGCAGGCATCAATGACATGCAAAATGAGGTCAGCATGGATGGTTTCATCCAAGGTGGCCCTAAAGGCCTCTACCAGCTGGTGGGGCAATTCCCGGATAAAACCCACTGTATCGGAGATCACAATAGAACCCACTCCATCTAAATGGACTTTTCGGGAGGTGGTGTCAAGGGTCGCAAACAGCTGATCTGCCGCATATGTCCCCGCTTTTGTAAGGGCATTAAATAGCGTGGATTTACCGGCATTGGTGTAGCCCACCAAGGATACGGAAAAGACATCCTTACGATTACGAGCCCTTCTTTGGGTTCTTTGCTGGCGCTGGAGCTTCTCGAGCTCAGTTTCTAAGCGCTTGGCTTTGGTTGCCAGCATCCGTCGATCCAGCTCCATCTGGGTTTCGCCAGGACCGCCACGAACACCAATACCACCACGTTGACGCTCCAAGTGACTCCAAGCGCGCACCAAGCGTGACATGCGATAGCGCACTTGGGCCAGTTCAACTTGGGTTTTACCAATATGACTTTGCGCCCTTTGGCTAAAGATATCCAAAATCAGGCCAGTACGGTCCATGACATGAAAGCCAATATGACGCTCTAGATTGCGTTGCTGAGTGGGAGACAGTGGATGGTTAAAGATGACCAATTCGGCTCCCTGCTCCTCCATCACTTTTTTGACTTCATTTGCCTTGCCCGAACCAATAAATAAAGCAGGATCGGTTTTACCTTTCCGGGCAATCACACTTGCAGTTGGTATAGAGCCGGCACTATCCGCTAAAAGGCTGAGTTCAGCCATGCTGTCCGCAAAGTCCTCGCGGCCTGTGTCGACTCCTACCAGAACGGCCCGCGCCGCATCTACACCTGTTTTATACAGAGCTGACTTCTTCCGTACGGAACTCCACTGCACGAGCAGGAACAATCGTGGAAATGGCGTGTTTGTAAACCATCTGCGTCACGGTGTTGCGCAAGAGAACGACGTATTGATCAAAGGATTCAATATTGCCTTGCAACTTAATGCCATTGACGAGATAGATGGAGACAGGAACATGCTCTTTGCGCAAAGCATTGAGGAAAGGATCCTGTAGTAATTGGATTTTGCTGTTATTCATACTGCTCCTTATTGTTTTTTATACGCTGCTTCTATTTTGGGAGTCTTGCTTTTTTTATTAAATAATCTACCGCCAGGGACTACTCAGAACTGCACACTACAACTGTCTACCTCTCACATAAGGGGGTCTGATGTTTGAAAATCAAGACCCTCCCCTAAAACATAGTTAAAGCACAGTTAAAACTGTACCGCTATTTTTAATTTTTTACTTGCGCTTACCTTTTTTGCCCTTGTCCGCATCAACGTATGGGTTTTTAGCGGTATTCATCTGAATACGCAATGGGGTACCGCGTAACTTGAAGACTTCTCTAAAGCGGCCTTCAAGATAGCGCTTATAACTATCAGTGACACCACTCAAGGATGTTCCATGAATCACCACAATTGGCGGGTTCATACCGCCTTGGTGCGCATAGCGTAATTTTGGACGGCCCATACCCACACGCTTAGGCTGCTGATGCTCAATTGCCTCTTGCAAAATACGGGTGAGTTTTGGTGTTGGCAATTTCGCCATCGCTGCAGCGTAGGCCAAATCAACATCTTTAAATAGTTCTTTTAAGCCAGTGCCTTTTTTCGCAGAAATTGGATGCACGTTTGCAAAATCGAGGAAGCGCAATTTTTGGGCAATCTCTAAACGCGCACGCTCTTTAACGTAAGCATCTAACCCATCCCACTTATTCACAGCAACTACTAGAGCACGTCCTGCTTCCACAATAAAGCCTGCGATATGCGCATCTTGCTCAGAGATATCTTGCTGTGCATCGAGCATCAAAATCACCACATTGCAATCCGCAATAGCTTGTAATGTTTTAACGACTGAGAACTTCTCAATCGCTTCAAAGACTTTTCCACGGCGACGCAGACCTGCAGTATCGATCAAGATGTAAGGCTTGCCATTACGTTCAAACGGAACTTCAATTGCATCCCGCGTGGTACCTGGCATGTCAAATGCAATCACACGCTCTTCACCGATCAACTTATTGATCAAGGTAGATTTACCGACGTTAGGCCGACCCACCACTGCAATTTTCATTGGGCGATTGGGGTCGTTTTCCAATTCTTCTGGTTCTGGCTCTGGAATGCCTAATGAATCCAAAGCATCATCGATTAAACCGCGTACGCCATCACCATGTGCTGATGAAATTGGGAATGGTTCGCCCAGACCTAACTCATGAAAGTCTGCAGTAACTACACCTGCTTGCATGCCTTCAGTCTTGTTGACTGCTAGGATGACTGGTCTACCGGTCTTGCGCAAGAAATCCGCAATGACGCGGTCTTGTGGCGCCATACCTAAACGACCATCTACCAAAAAAATAATGATGTCGGATTCAGCAACCGCTTGTTTCGTTTGTTTGGCCATCTCGGCAACGATGCCGGTCTTGGCAACTGGCTCAAAACCACCGGTGTCAACGCAAATAAATGCACGTTCGCCAATGCGGCCTTTACCGTAGTGACGATCTCGAGTTAGTCCCGAGAAGTCAGCTACCAAAGCATCACGTGAACGTGTTAGACGGTTAAAAAGCGTCGATTTACCAACGTTTGGACGGCCGACAATGGTGATGACTGGATTCATTTTGGACTGTACGCCGCTAGTTTTCCACCTTGAGATTGAACCAAGATGAGGCCATTCACCGCAATCGGTGCGGCTGTGATTGGACTGCTGTCATGACGAATGCGTGCCAGCATTTCACCATTCGCTTGTGAAAGTGCATGCACATAACCTTGTGCATCACCTACGAGTAATACTCTACCAACTGCCATCGGTTCACCCACATCTCTAAATGTCAGTTGGGTGTTTTCCCAAACTTGTGAACCGTCTTTGACCGCAAATGCAGTGACATAAGACTTTTCGTTGGATGAGAAAACCAAGTCAGGGCTTTGTGCCGTACCGGTGTAGCTTGAGTAATCCTTGAACCACAATAAATTACCAGTACGCGCTTGACCGCAACCAACGCGGCCTTGATACGAAACAGCACAAATAATTTCACCGTCCATACTTGGCTTCGCAGTGACATCATTCAGGCGCTCGATTTCAGAGAAACCCTTTGGAAATGAAACCGGGGTCTCCCAAACTAGACCACCATTGGCAATCGCAATCATGCCGAAGCGACCACCCGCAAAACCAGTCACGATCACCTCATTACCAATCGCCAACATTCCGTAGCCTACTCGCAAAGACAAGGCAGATTGTTGACGTTGATAGGTCCATTTACGCACGCCGGTTTGAGCATCAAGACCAACGAAGCGATTATCTAATGTGCGGATGATGACTACTCCACCAGCCACTACTGGCTCTGATAAAACTTCGCTACCAACACTCATATTCCAGATAGGTTTACCAGCATCGTCATAAGCATAGACAGTGCCTTTAGTGGTTACGACTGCTGTAGTACGTCCATCCGATCCAGGACCAATCGAAAGACGATCTGGCACGGAGACTTCCCAAAGCTTATTGCCAGTCATCAAATCAATCTTGACCAAGTTACCGCGATGAGATGCGGCATAAACAGCATCCCCAGCTACTGCAGGATGAAAGTTAAACGGCTCAGATGAACCAACACTAGTTGACCATACCGGAGCCAAATCAAATTGATTACTTACCGGTACGAGCTCAGCAGGCTTGCGAACACGTGAGCTGCCAGAACAAGCTGCCAAGGCCAGTACAACGGAGCCTAATACGAGTGTCGTGCTCGCTAGCTTTACTACACGTTTGCAATCCATCATCACTGAGCTACTCCTCCGACGGCATCCAATTTAACCTTTAAGAGACGACGCGCCTCTTCAGGGAATTCTTTGACATCATTTAACTGTTTCCATGCCGCCTCATAACTCTTGCGCGCATCATCCATATTCTTTTGAGCCAAATACCAATCGCCGCGACGCTCTAACCATAAAGCCTCAAATCCAGAAACAGGTTTATCTTTCAGGATGGCATCGGCTTCGGCAAAATCTTTCTCAGAGCCCTGCTCTATTAATTGCGCTGCTAAACGTAATTTTGCTAATGCTAGATAACCTTGATCAGACGAATTCTTAGTGGCCCAACGTAAATACTCCATTGCCTTTGCTGCGTCACCTGCATCAGAAGCAATCTTTGCAGCAACTAAGCTAGACATTGCTGCGTAAGGCGTACTTGAAAACTGTTTTTGCAAATCATCGGCCGCGCGCAAAGTTTGATCTTTATCGCCTTTATTAATTGCCGCGACCATCGTCTCATATAACTGTGAAGCAGCAGACGCTTGACTAGTGCGCCACCATTGGTAACCGCTATAGCCAGCATAGGCAAATAAAACCACCGTCAACACACCAGTAATGAGGTTGCGATACTTTTGCCAAAATGCTTTAAGTTGATCTAATTGTTCTTGTTCTTCTAGGTCTAAAGGCATGTCAATCCAAGCTAATAAATGCAGTATTAATCATTAATGTCTTAATTCTATTCGGTGGCGCCAACAATGGCATCAATTACCGCTTCTACAACGCTATCTAGCGCTACCGCCTTCTGTTCGCCGCTACTACGCAAATCCTTCAACTGGGCCTCATCCTTCGCCAACTCATCAGGACCAATAATGACGGCATAGGCCGCCCCACTGGCATCTGCCTTCTTCATTTGAGACTTAAAGCTGGCAGTTTGACCGTCTGGAGGACAAAACAAGATGACATCAATACCAGCATTACGTAGACGCTCAGCAATAATCATGGCAGCAGTCAAAGTCTCACCGCCCTGATGAATGACGAAGGCGTCGCACTGGGCTTGCGGCTCAGGCAATGTTCCCGAAACCTTCATGAGCTCCAAAACACGTTCCATCCCCATGGCCCAACCACAGGCTGGAGTAGCTTTACCACCCATGCGCTCAATTAAGGGGTCATAACGACCACCACCAGCAATCGTGCCTTGAGTACCCAACTCTTCGGTAATCCACTCAAAAACAGTCAAGTTGTAATAATCCAAACCACGCACTAAACGGGGGTTGATTTTGCAAGGGATGTTATTCGCCTTCAATAAAGCTTGAACCGCCTCAAAATGTTTGAGCGACTCTTCGCCCAAGAAATCCAATAACTTCGGCGCGCCTTCAATTAAATCTTGCATTGCCGGATTTTTTGAATCCAAGATGCGTAATGGATTGGTCAGCAAACGACGCTGTGAATCTTCATCGAGTTGCGCTTGGTTTTTCTCAAAGTAGGTTACCAAGGCTGCGCGATGCTCTGCACGTTCAGGAGCCTGTCCTAGAGAATTAATCTCTAGACGCACACCCTTGAGTCCAAGCTCATCCCACAGACGTTGACCCATCAAAATGATTTCAGCATCAATATCCGGACCAGCAAAGCCCATTGCTTCAATACCAAATTGATGGAACTGGCGATAGCGACCACGTTGTGGACGCTCATGGCGGAACATGGGACCGGTGTACCAAAGACGCTTAGGTCCTTCGTAGAGCAAATTATTCTCCACCACGGAACGAACGATAGCGGCAGTACCTTCTGGACGTAATGTGAGTTGTTCACCATTGAGGCGATCTTCAAAGGAATACATCTCCTTTTCAACAATATCGGTTACTTCGCCAATACCACGCTGAAATACAGCAGTTGCTTCAACAATCGGGGTTCTCAAAAACTCATAACCATAAGCACGCGTGAGATCACGTAAGACATGCTCTAAATGCGTCCACTGAGCAGCATCTGCTGGCAAGAGATCGTTCATGCCGCGAACGCCATTAATCTTTTGAATCTTTTGTGTTTTAGCTGGGTTAGCCTGGTCAGTCATGGTATGCGCTTCAGTTCTTCTTTATTGTTCTTTTTTGTTGTTCTTATTTTTTACTTCATTTATTTCGGGGCGTAATTCTGATTCACGTACTCGTCCACAATCACCTGAAACTCTTGAGCAATATTGTCACCGCGTAAGGTTTTGACTTTTACGCCATCAACAAATACAGGGGCTGCAGGAGTCTCTCCGGTTCCGGGTAAAGAGATGCCAATATTAGCGTGCTTACTTTCGCCAGGGCCGTTCACAATGCAACCCATCACGGCAACATTCATTGCTTCAACACCTGGATGGGTTTTTTTCCATACTGGCATTTGTTGACGCAGATAAGACTGAATATTGGCAGCCAACTCTTGGAAGGTTGTGCTGGTCGTTCTACCGCAACCAGGACACGCAATCACCATGGGTGTGAAATTACGCAATCCCATCGTTTGTAAAATTTCTTGGGCAACAATGATTTCATTCTCACGTGGCGCACCAGGATCCGGCGTTAAGGAAACCCGAATGGTGTCGCCAATACCTTCTTGCAACAAGATGCCCATTGCGGCTGTTGAAGACACAATACCTTTACTTCCCATGCCTGCTTCGGTGAGGCCGAGATGCAATGGGTAATCGGAACGACGAGAAAGATCGCGATACACCGCGACTAAATCCTGCACATTACTAACCTTACAAGACAAAATAATTTGATTGGGGTTCATGCCAAACTCGACGGCTTTTTCTGCAGACTGCAATGCTGACTGAATCAATGCCTCGATCATGACCTCTTGTGCAGTCTTGGGGACTGGCAATGCCGCATTGTGATCCATGATGCCAGCGAGCAGGTCTTGATCTAAGCTGCCCCAGTTCACGCCAATCCGAATGGGCTTGTCATATTTACAAGCGGCTTCAATCATTTGTGCAAATTGCGGATCACGCTTAGCGCCCTTACCCACGTTACCGGGATTAATGCGGTACTTCGATAAAGCCTTGGCACACTCCGGGTAGTTATTCAACAAGGTATGGCCGTTGTAATGGAAGTCGCCAATCAATGGCACCAATACATCCATCTTGTCTAACTGCTCACGAATATAAGGCACCGCTTCTGCTGAAGCTGGTGTGTCTACCGTAATGCGCACCATCTCTGAGCCAGCACGAGCTAATTCTTTAACCTGTATCGCGGTACCGACTGCATCTGCAGTATCAGTATTGGTCATCGATTGCACACGCACAGGGGCGTCACCACCAATCGTAATGATGTTGGATTTCCAGGCAACCGTAGCTTGGCGCGTCGCCCTCTTTGGCGATGGACCTAAAGGCAACTTGGGGAGATTGTTAGATGAATTACTCATAGGACTTTATAAAATCAGTCGTCTAATCTTTTGAGCCATTGCACTGAGTGCTCAGACTGATACTCTTGCTCTTCTTCTTCATCAAGACTGTCAACATTATCATCTTGATCAAGATTGATCTGCTGGTCATGCACGGCACGCTCTCGCACTCGGGTGCGATCAACCACATCACCTGCTAGCTGACCACAGGCTGCAGCAATATCATCACCGCGGGTTTTGCGAACAGTTGCCACCATGCCAGCGTCTAACAAAATGCTGGCAAAGGCATGGACACGTTGCGCTGTTGAGCGCTTCAATCCAGACTCCGGGAATGGATTGAATGGAATGAGGTTGATCTTGCACTTGATGTTCGCTAATAGGCGCACCAACTCTTTTGCCTGAACATCAGAGTCATTCACACCATCGAGCATGCAGTATTCAAAGGTTAAGAAATCCCGAGGGGCAAACGGCAAATAGCGTTCGCACGCAGCAAGCAATTCTCTTAAAGGATATTTTTGATTCAGCGGAACCAGTTGATCACGCAGTTTGTCATTAGGTGCATGCAATGACACCGCTAATGCCACTGGGCAATCTTGTGCCAAGCGATCAATCATCGGCACAACACCTGAAGTCGATACAGTGACGCGACGACGTGACAAACCATAGGCTCTGTCATCAAGCATTAAACGCAAAGCAGTGACAACGTTGTCATAGTTGAGCAAGGGCTCGCCCATACCCATCAAGACCACATTCGAGATCACACGACCGGTGTGCTCCCAACCTGGTGTTGGGTATTTCTCGATACGGCGAACTGCATTTGGATCAGTGCGCAGCAAGTGTTCTGCAAACCAGAGTTGGCCAATGATTTCACCGGCAGTGAGATTGCGCGAGAAGCCTTGGTGCCCTGTTGAGCAAAAACGGCAATTGACTGCACAACCCGCTTGAGATGAAATACATAAGGTGCCGCGATCATCTTCGGGAATAAATACAGACTCCACGGCATTACCAGCGCCAACATCCAGCAACCACTTACGGGTACCGTCTGCTGCATGCTCATCTTTAATGACTGGGAGAGAAAGGACTTGCGCTTTATCGAGCAGGGTTGCTCTAAAGCTTTTTGCTAAGTCACTCATGTCGTTAATATCAGATACACCGCGTTGGTGTATCCACTGCATGAGTTGCTTTGCCCTAAAGGGCTTTTCATTCAACCCCGCGACATACGCTGCCATTTGGTCAGCGTCAAAATCTAAGAGATTTACGCGCGGGGAGGTCAATGCGCCTACTTATGTATTCAATAGGTTTTTGTTAGCAATCGTGAATTAACGATTGAAAACGTTCATGCCAGCGAAGAAGAATGCAACTTCGACAGCAGCAGTTTCAGGAGCGTCAGAGCCGTGAACAGCGTTGGCATCGATGCTATCTGCAAAATCAGCGCGGATAGTACCTTTGTCTGCCTTCTTAGGATCAGTAGCACCCATCAAGTCACGATTCTTAGCAATTGCGCCTTCGCCTTCCAATACCTGAATCATTACAGGACCAGAAATCATAAAGCTCACCAAGTCTTTAAAGAAAGGACGGGCAGCATGCACAGCGTAGAACTGCTCAGCTTCAGCTTGTGACAAATGCGCCATTCTGGACGCAACAATCTTCAAACCAGCAGATTCGAAACGGTCGTAGATCTTACCGATCACGTTTTTTGCTACAGCATCAGGTTTGATAATAGAAAGGGTGCGTTCAATAGCCATGTAAAACTCCAATAGTGATTTTCAAAGATTTTGCTGAATTGGCGCCAATTGAGACCCAGGGAGAACTTACCCCCCTTAATTCCTATAGCGCGCCAGGAAATCAGCGACCCCCAAATTATACATCGGCTGACCGTATTTACCCTGATCTCAGAGTGCCTAAGCCATTGAATTTACAGGGCATAACCCTATGATTTGTAGTCTTTTTAATGGGGGGCTTGAAATTCACCTATTTTGTCTATACTTACTGTCAACAGCCCCTCGTGGGCTCGTGTATTAACTATGAAAAAGGAGTCAATATGAGTGATCTCAACTCTTACGGCTTTGGGCAAACCAGCTCGATTAGCACCCCACAAATACGCAACCGCGTATTACGCAATACTTACGCCCTTTTGGCGCTCTCAATGGTCCCTACTGTCATTGGCGCATGGCTAGGCGTTGCTTTTGGGCTGAACTTTATGGCGAGCAACCCTTTTATGGGTTTCATCGTCTTTATGGCAATTGCTTTTGGATTCTTCTGGGCGATTGAGAAAAACAAGGACACCGGTGCTGGTGTTCTGCTCTTGCTAGGCTTCACCTTCTTTATGGGCATCATGATGTCCGGCTTGGTGGGTTACACACTCAACAGCTATAGCAATGGTGCTACCTTGATCATGCTGGCTTTTGGCGGCACAGGCGCTATTTTTGCTGTGATGGCAACAATTGCTACTGTAAGCAAGAGCGATTTCTCAGGCATGGGTAAATGGTTGATGGTCGGAGTACTCCTCTTGATCGTGGCTTCATTGGCCAATATCTGGTTGCAGTTGCCCGCCTTGATGTTGACTGTAATGGTTTTGGCAATCGCCATCTTCTCAGCCTTCATCTTGGTTGATGTCCAGCGCATCATCAATGGCGGTGAGACCAACTACATCATGGCTACATTGGCTATCTACTTGGACGTCTACAACGTCTTCACCAACTTGCTCGCACTCTTGGGCATTGTAGGTGGCAATAGAGACTAAGTATTGGCTTCTAGCTTCAACAGAAAAGGCACCTGCGGGTGCCTTTTTCTTTACCTCAATATTCTGATTTGCTGTTCAAGCGAACAATTGAGTTATCAAAGTCTTTCAAACACCGCCATCGACTCGACATGGGATGTGTGAGGGAACATATTGACGATGCCCGCACTCTTGAGAATGTAGCCTGCCTGATGGCAAAGGATATCGGCATCTCTTGCCAAGGTTTTTGGGTTACAGGACACGTACACAATGCGTTGCGGTGGTAGATCACTGCCCTGCTCATACAATAAGGCTAGCGCTCGGCAGATCTCCATAGCGCCTTCACGCGGTGGATCCATTAGCCAGCGTTGGGCTTTACCCCAAGAGGCAATCGTTTCTGTGGTCACTTCAAACAAATTGCTTTGCATGAAGCTGACTTTATCGGCTAGCTGGTTATGTTCTGCATTGGCTTTAGCCCTGGTAGTGAGACTTTCCAAACCCTCAATACCCAGAACATTGCTGGCCTTTCTTGCCAGTGGTAACGTGAAATTACCAATGCCGCAAAATAAGTCGAGCACGCGATTGCTTGCTTGAACCTCTAAGAGACGAATCGCTCTGCTCACTAATGCGCGGTTCATCATGTGATTTACCTGCGTGAAATCCGCTGGCTTAAACGGCATCTCAATCTCAAACTCAGGGAGGCGATAACAAAGCTTACCGGTCAATGGATAGAACGGCGCAACAGTTTCAATGCCCTTGGGTTGCAACCAAACCCAGACTTGATGCTGATCAGCAAAATCCTTGAGGAGTTGCTCGTCTGTCGGAGTTAAAGGGAGAAGGTTTCTGAAGACCAATGCAGTGACAGACTTTAATTTTTTGGGATCATCTGAATTCGGATCTTCAGGCTCGCCAACAGCAATCTCAATCTGCGGCATGCGATCCACAATGGATAAGCCCATGACCAATTTACGCATCTCTGGCAATAAATCAGAAACATGCTGAGGCAAAATCTCGCAAGCAGTCATGTCTGCGACATAGCCACTCTTGCCCTCATGAAATCCAATCAGCACAGTGCCTTTTTTGATCGAGCGATTAACTGCGCTTAGGCGTGCGCGATGACGGTATTCCCAGGCAGGGCCACCCATAGGGCGAAGGATTTCTTCGGGAGCAACTTTAGCAATGTGTTTGAGATCATCTTCTAGTACGCGCTGCTTCATGGCTACCTGCGCCCGAATATCTAGATGCTGCATGGTGCAGCCACCACAAACTCCAAACGCTTTGCACTTAGGTTCAGCTCTGAAGACCGCAGGCTTGAGAATATCAATCACTTTGGCTTTACTGAAGCGGGCTTTGTCACGCGTGATGACATAGGTGACTAGTTCTGTGGGAAGTGCGCCTTGAATAAAAATAACTTTGCCGCTTTGACCTTCAGCGGCTTCTGCCTCATTCGGCGCTAAGCGGGCAATGCCTTGCGCATCTAGATCAAGGGCATCAACTCGTACTGGCTCAGTCACAACGATGTGGACCGGCTTTTCTCCTCTACGCATCGGGAGCAAAGTCCAAGAGATACTCTTGCCACTGTTCGCCATGTGGCTCTTTAGACTCTTTTTCTAAGTAAGCTTTTACGAAGGTAATTTCTTCTTTGTACTCTTCCAATGAAAAACCACCACGCATCAACTGAAAGCGGCAGTACATCAGATAAGTATTGACTACATCCGTTTCGCAATAGCGACGAATCTCATCAATCCTGCCCTCTTGATAGGCAGGCCAAACTTGACTGCCATCCATTCCCATCTTGCCTGGGAATCCGCAGAGTTTTGCCAGCCCATCTAAAGGCGCATTAGCACGACCGTTAAATTTAGCCAAGAGGTCCATCAAATCGAGATGACGCATGTGATAACGACTGATGTAGTTATTCCACTTAAATTCACGGCTATCGTTTTCTTGGCTCTCACCCATTTCCCAGTAGCGCGGTGCTTGAACATGATTTGCTAGAGCGCGGTAGTGCAGTACTGGCAGATCAAAACCGCTGCCGTTCCAAGACACTAACTGAGGAGTGTATTTTTCTACAAGCTCAAAGAAGGTCTGAATCAATACCTTCTCATCATCTTGCGCAGTACCTAGTGTTCCTACTTTAATTTGGGGTGAGCCATCTTTCGTTGTTCTGCGTATGACACAAGAGATTGCGCAGATGCGTTGCAGATACAGCGGTAGAAATTCACTACCGGTTTTTTCGGCGCGCTCCGCCATGGCTTTGGCCGCAACTTCACTATCAGACAGCGTATCGGGATAGTCATTGAGTCGACGCAGACCCGCAACATCGGGAATGGTTTCAATATCAAATACGAGAACCGTTGCCATACTTAAATCGCTAGCAATTGATTAGGTGCAATTACTGCAAGTATGGCGTTGGATTTACTGGCCTGCCATTCACACGGAGTTCAAAGTGCAGCTTTACTGAAGTGGCGTCGGTATCACCCATCTCGGCAATCTTTTGGCCTTTCTTGACCGTATCACCCTCTTTAACCGAGAGTGCGCGGTTGTGGGCGTAGGCTGTGAGATAGGTATTGTCGTGCTTGATGATGACGAGATTACCGTAGCCACGCAAGCTATTACCGGCATAGACAACTTTACCGTCAGCAGCTGCAGTAACGGGATCTCCTAACTTCCCAGCAATATCAATACCTTTGGTCTTTTCACTGAAATCATCTGTGACCTTACCTTTGGCCGGCCATGACAAACGAATACCAGGTTCAGCAACGATTTCTTTAGGGGCTTCTTTGGCAGCATCTACTTTTGGCGCATCCGTTTTAGGCGTATCGCCAGCTGTTTTCGGAATTGGCTTCACCGTCATTTTGTTATTCGCCGGTGGCCTCACCAAAATGAGGTCATCTACTTCAATTAAGTTTGGGTTCGATAAATTATTCCACTGCGCCAAATCGCGTGGAGACTGGCCGTTATCTAATGCAATCCGCGCCAAGGTATCACCACGTTTCACACGATAGTAGCCAGGCGGAGTTGGTTCACTATTGCCACCACTTCGATCTACGACATTGGCTGGTTTTGCCCGAGGCGTTGTTGAGCAACCCACATTGAGCAGCAGAGAAGCCATAGCGGCCAGCAATAGCAGGTATTTAGATAGGAGATTCATAGGCATTTTCATACTACCCCTGATTGTAAGGGGACAAAAAAGACCTCGTCTAGAACGGTTCTTTGATAGCGCTGGGAGCTCATCCGCTCAACCATGATCAATTGTTGTTCTTTCTCATTCTTGGCAACGGGAGCCACCAAGCGCCCACCAATAGCCAATTGATCCAATAAGGCATCTGGAATGCCTAATCCAGCTGCTGCCAGAATAATTCCATCAAATGGTGCTGCCTGCGGAAGACCTAAAATTCCGTCCCCATAGATGAGGCGCAGGTTTTTAATCCGAAATGGACGCAGCTTTTCTCTGGCCATATCGTGCAATGGACGAATACGCTCAATTGAATACACCTCATCGGATAACAAGCTGAGAATTGCTGCCTGGTATCCACAGCCAGTACCAATTTCTAATACTTTGCCTAAAGATTGTTTAGGCTTATGCAAGATCTCAATCATGCGCGCCACTACCGATGGCTTTGAAATCGTTTGTGAATGTCCTATCGGTAAAGCAGTATCTTCATAAGCTTGCGGATGCATGCCCGCATCCATAAAGGCATGACGAGGAACGGTCGCAATCGCTTCCAATGTTTTACCGTGCTTAACCCCGGCTGCAAGTACTTTTGCAGCTAAGGCTTGCCGATGACCGGCATTACGTTCTGCTGCTGGCCTCAACCGCGCGTCCAGCCATTGGCGCGCATGGAAGCCAAGCGAGCATGATGGGTAAGATCCAACTGCATTGGGGTAATTGAAATGCACCCTTCATCAATGGCATGAAAGTCTGTGCCTTCGGAACTATCTTTAGCGTGACCTGCTGCACCAATCCAGTAAATGTCATCACCACGTGGGCTCTTCTGCACCACTACTGGCTGCGAGTGATGGCGATTACCTAAACGAGTAACACGCCAGCGATAGAGATCGGCATAAGGGCGATTCGGAATATTGACATTTAACAAAGTGGCCGCACCATCGGTATGAGCCAATTTAGATACCAGCATTTGTGCCACGATATCGTGAGCCGCTTTAGCCGCATCCTCAATCCGATTCCAACCCTTATCAATCTGTGAGAAAGCAATACCGGGAACACCAAACATCACGCCTTCAACTGCAGCAGCTACCGTGCCAGAGTACAGAGTGTCTTCACCCATGTTCTCGCCTTGATTGATACCAGAGACTACGAGATCAGGTTTTTCATCTAAAAAACCGGTCATAGCGATATGCACGCAATCCGTTGGAGTGCCGTTGATGAATAGAAATCCATCACGCTCACCACCGGCCACTCGATGAATCGACAGTGGTCGTGAGAGTGTTAATGAGTTGGAAGCCCCGCTGTGATTTTGCTCTGGGGCAATGACGGTTACACGACCCAATGGGCGAATGGCATTGACCAAGGCCAAAAGACCGGGAGCAAGATAGCCATCATCATTCGAAATCAGAATGTGTGGCTGCTTTGTATTTTCACTCATGAATATCAATACCTTCTTATTAGCTCTAGGCCTTTGCCACTTGGGTTAATGCGCGTCCTCTAAACCATCCATATATTACTGGCAATACCAAGAGGGTCAAAATGGTCGTCGTCACCATACCACCCACAATCACTAGGGCTAGAGGGCGCTGGGCTTCAGAACCAATTGAGTGAGATAAAGCAGCTGGTAAAAGTCCTAAGCCAGAAAGTGCCGCTGTCATCAGTACCGGACGAACGCGTAAAGAAGCGCCCTCCACCATGACATCCTTCATCTCACCATGCTCGCGAGCGGCAGTCTTATTGATAAAGGAGATCAGGATCACTCCGTCCTGAATCGCAATCCCAAATAAGGATAAGAATCCAAAGAAGGCGGAAATACTGAGAGTCTCTCCAGCAAGATGTAAGGCAATCACGCCACCAATGGCGGCAAACGGCACATTAATCATCACAATCACTGCATCTCGGAAATTACCAAAAGCGCTAACAAGCAATAAGAAGATGCCCAGCAAGGCCAATGGTACGATCAGCATGAGCTTCTTCTGCGCTTGCTTCATTTGATTGAATTGACCATCCCAACTAATCGAGTAGTTTGGTGGCAAGGTAATATTTTTCTCAACCAAGAATTGCGCATCTTCCACGGCGCTACCGAGGTCACGATGACGCACGCTGAATTTAATAGCGATATATCGCTTACCAGCTTCACGATAAATAAAGAAAGGGCCATCGCTTAATTGAACCGTTGCCACCATCGACAAAGGAATTGATGCGCCGTTAGGTGAATCTACTAATAGGTGACCAATATCGGCAATGTCATTGCGACTACCTTCGTTGAGGCGAATGGCGATACCAAAAGTCTTTTCATCCTCTAAAAGGTTAGTAACCGCTGCGCCACCAATTGCATTGGCGACAACTGTTTGAATGTCATTCACATTGATACCGTAACGTGCAGCGCGCTCACGATCAATCTGGATATTCAAGGTTGGCTGACCTAATTCCTTCAGAATGCCCTCATCCGCTACACCGCGTACTTTTTTGAGCTGCTCAATTACCTCGTGGGCTTTTTGATCCAGGACCTCAAGGTCGGTGCCGTAAATCTTGACCGAGTTCTCACCCTTCACTCCAGAGAGCGCCTCATTCACATTATCTTGAATGTATTGCGAGAAGCTATATGTAACGCCCGGGATCTTATCGAGCTCAGTCTCAAGATGTGTAATCAAGTCTTTCTTGCTCGACCCGCTTGGCATTTTGTCAGGACTCTTTAAATACAGACCGTACTCTTGATTAAACACGCCAGTGGAGTCGGTACCATCATCTGGACGACCAATCTGGGCAGCAACTTTATCAATCTCAGGCTGTTTTAAGAAAGTCTCCCGTAACTGATTGGCAATCTTGACGGAGTAATCCAGATCCACTGTATTGGGCAAGGTTACTCGCAGCCAAATATTATTCTCTTCTAGCGTTGGCAAGAAGGCAGTACCCAGGCGAGTCACACTTAATAAGGTTAGGCCCAGAACAAATACGGCAACAGATACAACTGTTAATGGGCGGTCCATCCACTTTCTCAATAGCGGCTTGTAGCCATTCAGAAGCTTAGTAATAAATCCAGGTGGCTTGTGATGCAAGTTCTCACCAAAGACCAAGGAGATCATGGCAGGCAAGAAGGTTAAGCTCAGAATCATGGCGGCTATCAAAGCAAAGCCCATAGTGAATGCCATTGGCTTAAAGATGATGCCCTCTACTCCACCCATAAAGAACAATGGCGAGTAGGCAACAATAATAATTCCAGTCGAGTAAATCATGGCTCGCTGCACTTCACTCGTCGCCAAGATAATGCTTTGATTGAGACGCTTGCCGCCCTCTTCCAAGTGACGCATGACGTTCTCCGTCAGAATCACTGCCGAGTCCACAATTACGCCAAAGTCAATCGCGCCAAGAGAAATCAAATTGGCAGGCACGCTCCACAGATGCATCTGAATAAACGATACGCACAGAGCCAATGGAATTACTGCAGCCACTACTGCTGCTGCACGCAAATTACCCAAGAAGAAAAAGAGTACCGCGAGAACTAAAGAGATACCGAAGAACAATGTGTGCTTCACCGTGCCGATGGTGATATCCAAGAGCACTTGGCGGTCATAGAACGGCACTACTTCAATTCCAGGTGGGAGCACTTGTTTATTAATATTTTCAACAGTGTTGCGGACGCGAGCTAAAACTTCGGTGGCATTCTCTCCACGACGCAAGTAAACGATGCCCTCAACAGAGTCAGGGTTGTCATTGAATTGGAACATCCCCAAACGTGGCGCATTGCCAATCTCAATTCGAGCTACGTCGCCAATTCGGATAGGTACTCCATTGTGAATAGAGATCACCACCCGCTTAATGTCATCAATGTTTCTAAGCAGCCCAACGCCACGAACCACGAATTGCTGTTCACCACTCGGTAATAGTCCGCCGCCGGTATTACTATTGGCATTCGTTAAGGCGGCAATCAGCTCATTAACAGTCACGCCCTTCGATTGCAGACTTTCTGGGCTGACAATGACTTGGTATTGACGTACCCTGCCACCAAATGAGGAGACATCCGCTACGCCAGGAGTTTGCTTGAGCTCTTTATAGATCTCATAGTTCTGCAATGTTTTTAATTGGGTGGATGAAGCGTAATCTGACTTCACCTCATAACGCATGATTTCGCCAGTCGCATCAGAATCAGGGCTAATGCTGGAGGTCACTCCCGGCGGGAAACTCACATTCGCTAAGCTAGTAATAAATGTTTGGCGGGCTTTAAATGGATCCGTTGTGTCATTAAACTTCAGAGTTACAACAGACAGGCCAAATAAAGAGACTGAACGGAAAGCCTGAAGACCGGGAATACCAGCCAAGGCATTTTCTACTGGGATAGTGACTTGCTGCTCTACCTCAGTGGTACTTCTACCTGGCCATTGAGAAATCGCCTGAATCGTTAATGGCGCTACACCAGGGTAAGGCTGTATTGGCAACTTAGAAAGACTGAACATCCCCAAACCGAGGAGCACGATCGAGCCAACGATAACCAGCACTCGTTTCTCAAGTACACCCCGAATAAAGGAAGTAAAAGCGCTCACTTAGTCTTCCTGTTTTGCAAATCGATCGTTTAACAAGACTGCGCCTTCGGCCAAGATACGTGAACCTGGCTCTACACCCTCGGTAATAGCAAAAGTTTTGCTATTAAGGTCATAGCCTTTAACGGGCAGGCGACGGTAAACCTCATCACCGGCCTTCACGATGACGTAGCGCATCTCACGAATACGCACTACCGCGGTTTGCGGCACCACAATTGCATCAGCCATACCAGTAGTAAGCTTGGCTGAAGCGTACATATCTGGACGCAAGAGATCGTCGTTATTCTCAATATCTGCACGAATCAATAAAGCGCGAGTTTGCGGATCAATGGTTGGGGCAACGTAGTTAGCGTAAGCCACGAATTCTTTATCTGGATAGGCTTCCACTTGCAGAACCATTTTTTGGCCCGGCTTGATTAAGCGGAAATCTTGCTCAAAGACATTGCCCAAGAACCAGAGATGCTTTGGATCAGCTAGGGTGGCAATCACATCACCCGAGTTCACGGCAGAACCTGGCTCAACATTGCGCTTCACCACCACCCCTTTTAACGGGGAGCGCATCACTAAATTACTTTGAGTTCTACCAGTAGTTTCAATTGCCCTGATATCGCCATCACCAGCACCGAGATTACGCATGCGGTTTGCAGCAGCTTGCTGGGTAATGCGGGCATCACCTAGCAAATCACTCATGGTCTTACTGGTCTCCAATACTCTAACTGTCTTTGAGGAGAGCAAATACTCTTGTTGGGCAGACAGAAATTCTGGGCTATAGAGCTCCACAATTGGAGAACCAATATTGACTTCGGCACCATCGAATGCATAGATACGCTCTACCCGTCCTGGTGCGCGCGCTGAAAGTACCTTAGACTTTTCTGCATTAAATCCCAAGCGGCCGGTTACTTTGATATCTACCGGTACTTGCACTTTTTCCGCAGTTTGGAAAATATAAATATCTGGATTGAGTTTGATGCCAGGAAGCTTTAGTTCCAAGATGCCACTCTTCTCCACCTTCAGAGCCTTATCAGAAGCTTCAATTTTGACGTTGCGATTCACATTGGTAATACGACCAACAACAATACCTATCGACAGAATGGCAAAAGCAAATGCAGCCAAACGGACGCGATGACGATTTTGAGGGCTGAGATTCCAATAGAGGCCAGCAACACTAGCAAGAGCTACATGCAGTCTATGACCACCAAAGTGCATAGCCTTATCAGTAATAGGCTTGGCTTTATCACCAAGCTGTTTTAGAAAAGAAAGAATTTTGTCTTTCAACACTGCTCCTTAAAAAGGTTCTTTGCCAGATGTCACTAGCAATACTGCTTGCGCTTGCAATAGATTACTCTCCGCTAGCGCTAATTGAACTTCGAGACTTCGCAGCTGGGTTTGCGCTGTCAGCAAATCATTAAAGCCCTGACCGTTGTTCGAGTACTGGGTTAAGCCAACCTTATAGGCAGCATCTGCTTGAGGTACTTGGCGCTCTTTTAAAAATTGGGCCTGACTCTTAGCTTGCTCATATGTGGCATACGCACTATTAACCGCCAACACAATTTGCTGACGATTGGAGATATTGCCTGCTTCAGCCGCTGCCTGGCTGCGCTGCGCCTGCTCTACTCCATACTTCTCCTTGGTGAAGAAATACAGCGGAATAATAAGGTCAAGTTCTAACTGATAAAACATCGCACCGTTGTTGGCCGAGAATGGACCCCGCGGTGTGAATGAAGAACCAATCACTTGGAAGTCAGGTAGGTAGGCTTTCTTGGCAAGATCGACGCCTTTACGGGCAGCCTCTAGTTGTAGTGCTGAGCTCTTTAATGAGGGATGACTGGTTTCGGCATAGTCTTCCAGTTCCAGCAAAGTGGGTACGCTGTTCATCGCGCGGCGCACATCCCCACGCAGTATGAGTTTTTCTCTGGAGTGGCGACCCACCAAAGTATTGATATTGTTCAGAGCAACCGATAGTTGACGCTCTACATTAAATTGATCTGCTTGAGCTGCGCTTTGTGCCACCTGCGCGTTCAGGTACTCAACATAAGCTGCAGCATTATTGGTATAGCGCGCTTTAGCAACGTTTTTAATCATCTCTAAACGCATAACCGATTCTTTGAGAACCTGTAACTGCTTTTGTGATGCTAAGGCGGTGTAATACAAAGTAGATAGCTGGGCACCTAACTGCAAATAGGTGGATTCGCTTTGAGCTAATAAGGCTTCAGCATTCGTATTGGCAATATCGGACGCCAAACTCTTCTTACCCGGAAACTGAAATGGCTGAGCTATTGAGATCGCATTGTTACTACTAATCCCATTTGGATTTTGTGGCGTTGGTGTATTGGCTCCACCCAATGCAAATGGGGAGTTCACTGGCATACCCGACCACACCAAGCCTACTTGCGGATTGGCCGGCGCATTAATTTGCGGCACAGTGGCCTTGGCAGATAAGTAAGACTCACGCAATGAAGATAATTGTGGGTTATTTAATTTGAGTTCATTCCAAAGCTGGCGCAAATCCATTTCTATTGGGCCGGATGGCGCACCCTTGGTATAAATCTTGGGCGTATCACTTTTAGTTACTGGCGCAAATAAAGAGGCGGCGTTGGCAGGATTGGCCGAACTATTACTGTCGTTACTAAGGACTGGCGGTACTGATAAAAAGTCCTTAGACTCGTTCAGTTGCACGGTGACACTAGCTGGAATGGCGGAATCTGATTGCCCAAATACCGAGTTGGCAAAAAATAGAGAGGCTAATGCACAGGCAACCCGTTTAAGTGGGAATGCAATAGTAATACGAATGTCGCTTTTACTCAAATTGCCGTGAATCAAATCGGCTGCCTCTAAATCTGAACTAATGCTGTTTTTATGGCCCCAGATGCAGGTTTCCCTGAATTTATAGGGGGTTTTAAAGATTATAGGTCAGAAATTCCAAAAGTCGAATTATTGGAGTTTTGTATCTTATTGATTCTAAAGACAATAATTATTCTGAACCGCCTTGAAACGCTTAAAACTCAGCATGCACCCTAAAAGACAGGATGTTCACTGGACCGCGGGCAGAGTTATAGGCCGGATTGATGATGTGCTGAAAGTTCAAACCAGCGAGTACGTTCTTAATAACCGTAGCGTTGTAATAGACCTCACCAATCCGCTCCGGTGAGTAAGCAATCGTTTGACTTGGGCTAGCGTAGTCACCAATGAAGTAAGACACACCCCCTGCTTGCAGGTAGCCACGGCGATAGCTCGACAAACCATTTTGCATTGCAGAAATACCAACACTGTCATTGGGACGTTTCCAACTTGTGCCGTTCATACCCATACCAATCGAGATGGAATTGTCCGCTTCTGTAAACGACATCGTTTCGGTATGACCATCGGATGTGAAGGCGCGGCCATAAATACCAAGATCCTTGGTTAAAGCTTGTTCACCATGCAAACCAATACCAGTTTTAATCTGCATATTGTTGCGGACATTATTAATGGCTTGGGTGCCTTGGCGAGCATTGGGATTTTGATCAATGTAATTGGTGGCATCCGAGAATCGCGCCAACATCATCTTGTTGCGATAGGCTAAGACGCTGACCTTGCCCGGAAGATCGGCAATATTGTGCTGGCGCTCTACCTCTACTTGATCACCATAGGTATTAAAGATTTGCCAATTAAGGTCACGGCCATTCGGTGATTTGGGAGCGAGCATTCTGGAAGCGCGCATCACCCAGTTACCGAGATACCACTCCCCCGCTAAGCCCCAGCTGTAACCTCTGGCATCGGCTGCATAGTCATAAGCCAGATAGGTCATATTGCCCCAGTTCATAAACTGAATACGGGGATCTTTAGCATATCGGCTGTCATCAAAAATATCGAGCGTAGAGAACTGACCGCCAGTGAGCACCACGCGATTACTACTTACGGTTTGCGTAATTTGATTGGCTTCATTTTCCAGAACGACTTTATCGCCCTCTTGATTGATGGTTTGACGCACAAAAGCGCGGGCAGAATAATACTTGGCTTGCGCGCCATTGGCTTTAGTTGCCTCACCGTTGGTGAAGCCACCCAAACCATTTAAACCGGAAAAAGGAACTCCAGAAATCACTTCTGGATTGAAGTAGATATCGGTGTCTGGTGCGACACGAGCACCAAAGAACAAAGTACCTGACCAGGTATAACTCATCGCCTTATCGTTAGATAGACTTCGCATACCGGAGTATGAGGACGTGAAGTTGTTATAGCGCTGATTAATGTAAGTTGTTTGCCCGTGAAGATTTACGGGCAATCCAAAGAGCTCTCCCTCAGTTGGAACACCCTCAATTGGAGAAGCAAAACTTGCAATCTGATCTGACCCTGATCCCGCTTTTTGTGCGAGCGCAGTCGTGCTGCTAAAGGCAACAAGCAAGCTCAACAGAAGAAGATAGGATTTGTGGGTCATTCACAATTTCACAATACTTAGCATCAATGACCAATGCGTAGCTAAAAGAAACTAGAAGCAACTAAAGGCCAGATCTACCGGGGTAAAAACAAGACAGCTCGGATAGGCACGGCGTGAGATTGAAGCTCAACAGGAGTGCAGACCAAATTATCCCTAAAAAGGGTTAATTTACCTAGAATTTATGTCGCTTTAGTGACTATTTAGCTGTGGTGATATTAGCGACGATCCATCAGCGCCCTGGCTAATGTACCGGCATCGACATATTCCAGCTCACCACCCACCGGAATACCTCTGGCGATTCTGGTGACTTTGATACCTTTGGATTTGAGCACTTCACCAATGTAATGGGCTGTTGCCTCACCTTCACTAGTGAAATTCGTTGCCAGAACTACTTCTCTCACTGGCACTCCAGTATCTGGCGCTTCAATGCGGCTTAGCAATCGATCGAAATGAATTTCATTTGGGCCCATGCCATCGAGTGGTGAGATGCGACCCATTAATACAAAGTAATTACCTTTGAAACTCAAAGTCTGTTCGACCATCACTTGGTCAGCAGGCGTTTCCACAATGCATAGTAAAGATGGATCACGACGATCATCATTACAAGTAGTGCAAATTTGGGTTTCGGAGAAGGTATTACAACGAGCACAGTGGCCCACCGTCTCCACAGCCTCACCTAATGACTGAGCAAGCACTGCTGCGCCATTGCGATCATGCTGCAGCAAGTAAAAAGCCATACGCTGCGCAGACTTTGGTCCCACTCCAGGCAATACCCGCAAAGCCTCGATCAAACGACCGAGAGCGTCTTGCGGAGCTTCTTGACGTGCCATTAATTAAACAGTTTTTGATTAATCATTAAAACGGCAGCTTGAAGCCAGGAGGCATTGGCATACCAGCAGTAGCCCCAGACATCACTTGTGAGCTAGCAGCTTCTACTTGTTTGAATGCATCTGTATAGGCAGTGACAAGCAAGTCTTCGAGCATTTCGCGATCATCCATTGCACCTGGATCAATCTGCACACGCTTCATTTCGTGTTTGCCAGAGATAGTGACTTTCACTAATCCACCAGCCGCTTGGCCAGTGACTTCTAGCGCAGCTAATTGCTCTTGCGCTACTTTCATCTTCTCTTGCATCTGCTGGGCTTGTTTCATCAAACCCGCAAGGCCACCTTTCATCATCGCTTTATTTCCTTTGTTTACTAATTTTTATATCTATGAATATTGAACTGGGCAATCAAAGAGGCTTTACAGAGCCACCGACTACTTTGGCTCCAAACTCTTTTTCTAATTGCTGAATAAATGGATCCTGCGCAATCATCTGCTCTGCGTTTTGTCTTTTCTCTTGATGAATCTGGGCATCGACTTTAGCGACTGTCTTACCTTCAACTTCACCTTTTTCAATGATGACTTTGATAGGTTTGCCAAAGTGCGCAGTCAGTGCGTCTGCAAGACGACCAACAGAAGCTTCGGATGCCAGTTGCGGCATCGGTGTCACAACCGTGGCACGCACACCTGCTGGTGAATCTTCCCAATCTTGCAACTCGGTCTGAAACGCTAACTGCTGCACTAAACCTTTGACCGGTAACTGACGCATTAAGGCATGCCAGTCTGGGCGATTAGCTGCAGATGCGGTAGCAGTTGGTGCAGAAACTGCTGGAGCCATGGCAGCAGGTTTAGCTGCGGCTGGAGCAGATGCTGCAGGCGCAGACCTGACTGGCGCAGCAGTTTGATTTGCTGGTGCAGACGGTCTTGGCGCTGATGCTACCGAGGCTACTGGTGGCGCTGAGCCCCCTGCTCTGCCGGGAGTTTCATTCCCAGGACGAAAGGCCAACATGCGCAAGAGCGTCATGGCAAAGCCCGTTTGCTCATCAGGTGCCAGTGATAAATCGGGACGGCTAGTAATACTAATTTGGTAGAAGAGCTGCGCTTCTTCTTTTGTCAGCGCACTAGCTAAGCGACGAATCTCTGCTGCCTCTGGCCAGTCTTCTAATACGGACTCAGGAACAATTTGTGCGGCTGCGATTTTCTGAATGAGGCTAGATAAATCGGCAAGCGCTAAAGAGAAAGACATACTGCGCTCGCCCATCTCATTGGAGATATCTAACAATGTTGCGCCATCTTTAGCAATCAATGAATCCAAAATTCTGATGAGATAAGCATCATCTAATGTGCCGAGCATGCCACGCACTGCTTCTTCGGATACTTTGCCTGCGGCATAGGCAATGGCTTGATCCGTCAGTGATAAAGCATCGCGCATAGAGCCTTGCGCTGCTTTTGCCAAAACACGCAGTGCATTGGTTTCACATTCAACTTTTTCTGCGGCGAGTACTTTTTCCAAATGCTCAACGATAAGCGGTACTGGCATTTGCTTGAGATTGAACTGCAAGCAACGGGACAGAATGGTTACCGGGATCTTTTGGGGATCAGTAGTCGCAAGTATGAACTTCACATGTTCAGGCGGCTCTTCGAGCGTCTTGAGCATGGCATTAAAGGCATGATTGGTGAGCATGTGCACCTCGTCAATCATGTAGACCTTGTAACGCGCATTACTTGGTGCGTAGGCTGCTTTTTCTAATAAAGCGGCAATATCGTCTACCCCGCGATTACTCGCAGCATCCATCTCGATATAGTCAACAAAACGACCTGCATCGATTTCTAGGCAAGCCGGGCATTTTCCGCAAGGCTCTGAGGTCATGCGACCTTGACCATCCTCCCCAGTGCAATTGAGGGCTTTGGCCATAATTCGGGCAATCGTGGTCTTTCCGACCCCGCGAGTGCCTGTAAAGAGCCAAGCATGGTGTAGTCGACCTTGGTCTAAGGCATGGGTTAATGCCTTAACCACATGGTCTTGTCCTACCAATTGGGAGAAAGTTTTAGGGCGCCACGAACGGGCTAAAGCCAATGCAGTCATGTACTCCATTCTAACAAGCTAAAATGGAATTGGACGGGCCTCCCCGCATGGCGGTTTGGATAACCTGGTCAGGTCGGGAACGAAGCAGCCAAACCCAATTCTGTCAGTGCCGGGGGTCGGGCTCGTCCACCCTATTTATACAAGTGGTTGATCTAAATGGCTTTAGTTTTTCATATGCCATCAAATTGATGATTTGTAGCACCTAGCTGTAACACCTTGGGTATCTATTGACTAACTAATCAAGGATATTCATGGCAAATCTAACGGGCTTATTCCAACGAGGATCAATCTACTACGTGCGCATTGTTTTGCCACGCGAACATCAATTAAGAAGTAGCTATAAGAATGGGTGCTACGTCGCAACTTTAGGTACATGCACATACCGGGAGGCACTTCTCAAGGGGACAATAAAGAGAGCTGAGATCCTTGGCTACTCAACCATTGGAGCTACCAATACACCTCTACAGGAAAGCCTCAGAAGCCTCACATTAAGTCAGATATTCATTCGGTGGCAAAGAGCTTCACCACGCTCTAGAGACTCTCTAAATGCCTGTAAAAGATCTCTAAGGTTCTATGAAGAGTTTACAAAGAATCCCCCTATTAATGAACTCAGTAGAGAACAGGGGGATGGCTTTAGGGCATGGCTTCAAGCTCCGGATAGAAACACAACATCCAAGACTGCAAGGGATCGACTTGTATGGATCAAGTCCTTAATAAAGTACGCACAAGTAGATCTTGGGTTGCTCCAAAGACATCCATGGGAAGGGATTGATATCAAAACTACCACCACCCATAAGCGCAGACCTTGGGATACATCCGAATTACAAACTCTTTTTGGGCAAGCCCTTCATACAAGCTATTCATTTCCAAGAGATTGGAGGGCTGGTGCTGATGCAAGCTACTGGATACCTCTTCTAGGGCTATTTATGGGAGCAAGACTGGGTGAACTATCCCAGCTCAGAGTAATAGATATTTGTACCGAGGCACACATCCCCGTGATCTCAATTACTGATGAATGCGACTTCCAAAAGGTCAAGACCCCATCAAGCATAAGAAAGATTCCAATCCATAGTGAGTTAATTCGATTGGGATTTTTAGACTATGTTTCCGACTTAAAGACGGACAAAAAAGAGTTGCTTTGGTCGGATCTATCCATACGGAAAGATAAGCCAGGGGGTTACTTCTCAAATTGGTTTGGGGAATACAGAAAATCTATTGGACTTAGCAAATACCCAGACTTCCATTGCTTTAGGCACACGGTAAGGAGTCAATTAGCTGAAGCAGATGTATCCGAGGCGATGATAGATTCAATCCTAGGGCATCAAATTAAAGGAAGTGCTGGCGCAAAGATTTATTCCCATAAGACAGTTGCAATGCTAAGTAAAGCCATCGAGACACTGAGCTATTCCGGACTGCCACTCCAGAGGATTTACAGGGGAAGAATATAGGCTAATAATTGCCCCACTCGGGTAACTCAACACCAACCTGAAGTCATGCCATAGGTTTTCCAACCGGGAAACCCAAGGTAGAAACTTTGGGTTGAATTGCTGACCGTTAAGGACCCAAAGCAGACTTTAGCGAACATAACCTACGCCGAGAAATGCTTGAAACTAACCTAGCGAGGATTTATAAAAAACTTATTTTTTGATACAGGCAAATGAGTCAAAATTTTATCCAAGCCCTTGCACTCCATCAAGCTGCCATCCTCGAAATTGAAATCATTTTTAATAACCTCATGGGTAGCTAGTGAAACTTGGACTCTACCTGGCTTTGATGTCGACTCCACTCTGATTGCAGTATTTACATTGTTACGACATAGGCAATATGATAATTTTGCATATCCTGTAGTAACTGAGGAAATATCCCTTAATTGTTACTTTACTTGTGCAGAAATACATACTCGCCACCCCAATCATGCCCCGGAGGATTATCTTTATATTCTCGACAACGCTCTATAAAAATTTTGCAAGCTTGATCATCTGGGCGTAAACCAAGAAGTTTTTCAAATCTAAAAGTAGCTTTATCCCAGTCTTTTTCTAAATATGAATTTACAGCCTTACTAAACATCTCAAAAAACTCTGCATCCGAGCCAGTAACATCACCTTTACGAGAGACCAATTCATAAATAGGGACTGGCTCTGACTTGCCCTTAACAACAACTATATCTAGCAACCTATAAACAAAATCATCGGGCAATTCATTTAGTACGGATTGGCTAATAATGATAGAGGTTGAATATTCCTTATTGAGTCCTTCAAGCCGACTCGCAAGATTAACTGGATCTCCCATTGCTGTATAACTTAAGCGCTGATCTGAACCAATATTTCCCACAACAACATCGCCTGTATTTAGTCCAATTCGTGTTCTAAATGCGGGACGTCCTTGGTTAGACCATTCTTGAGCCAATATTTTAAGGCGAGCATTGCATTCAATTGCCGCCAGACAAGCTTGAGTTGCATGATCAAGAGTCTTATTTGGGGCGCCCCAAAACGCCATGATTGAATCACCAATATATTTATCAACGGTCCCACCATGTTTTAAGATGATTGAAGTCATCTCAGTTAGGTATTCTGAAATTTGACTAGATAATTCGTTCGGCGTGAGTTTTTCTGAAATTGATGAAAAATCTGCAATATCAGAGAAAAAAATCGTTAGGCGCTGTCTTTCCCCAGAGGCATCAATCTCCTCTCCTTTTCGAATGAGTTGTTGAACAAGTTCGGCTGGAATGTATTTTTTGAAGGAGCGCAATCCTATTTTCATTGCGTTCATAGCTTCAACAAGCCCCTTTAGCTCTTCTAGCTTCGCTGGAATTTTGATTGCGTCATCAAGCTCAAAATTTTTGATTCTTTCCGTCTCAATCACTAAACCCTTAATTGGCAAAGTAATCATCCGGTAGAGCAGGAGTATGATTCCCGAAGACAGTAAAAAGCCTAGTAGGCAAATTAATATTGCATTATTTTTAATTTTTGAAAGAGCGCTAAAGTAATCTGTTGAGCCAACAAATTTCAATAAAATACTATAATCACCTTGAAAATTTTTAACCGGTATGTAGAGAATTTTTACATTTGAGGATTCATCTAGCTCAGCCAAAGGTACACCCGCTTTGGCACTTTTTATTACATACTCCTCGGGCATCAAATTCTTAAAAAACTTTTCTTTAGAATCACCGATCGATTGAATCAATGCGCGATCATCAATAGAGCCTGAACCACGAGCTAGGTTATAGATTGCCCAATTACCTCCATAGCTTTTAACAAATCTGCTTAATAATTCATGACCCAACTCATAACCAGACTCCAGGGTGCCTATATGCTTAGAATCCAAAAATAATGGGAGGGCGGAACGAAACCCGTAGCCGGTTGATCCTTGAGACAAGCCAGACACAATGGATTTAGTTGAATTTACTTTATTTATATTCGGGCGATTTTCAACAGAATCATTGAATTTCTCAGGCGATTGGGCTCTATAAAAGATTTTCCAATCGGGTGACTTTTCAGGTTTGTAAATGAATTGAAGCTGACTAAAGCCCAATGGCTTTATATCCTTCCAAATATTGTCCGCTATAGGACGAATAAGATCGCGATCAGATTTGGAAATTGCATTTATTAGCGAAGTATTTTTTGAAGTAGCAATCGCCACGGCATCAGAAAGCTTTTGAACTTCATCTACCTTGTCGTATACGCCTTCAATTATTACTGCATTAGCCAGTTCTTCTGAATTTTGAAGCAATAAAACAGTTTGCTTATAAAAAATTACCGTTAAAAGAATCAACAAAATTTGAATCCACAAAAATACCAGTACAAATGAATTTTTGAGCTTAAATATTTGAGTCCATTTGGTTAAGTGCATGCTCGCCTTTTTCTTTGCATCATTTTGCAAAAGAATTAATTAAACTCATGGTGTGTAGTCCAGTGGATTTTATTTCTAGTCTAGCCGAGCTAATTTGGTTTAAGCTTGGGCTAATCGCCCGTAGATACTATCAAATTTTTATAGCGTCATATGCCTAAATCCATCCTTAATAAGGCATTAGCCGAACTCAAGACCGCCGGGAAAAAAGATTCTTCGGGGAAACCCTTAGACGCACTAGAGAGTCTGTTTGAGTGCTCGCAAAATTATCAAGGAAATTTTAGAGGCTTTATTAAGGAGTTAATCCATACTACCTTCTGGGAATCCCAAAACTACTCCGCCAACCCTTATCCCAAGATTTGCATTGAGCTAGCAGCACTTATTGATTCTCATAATAGCTCTCTGGGGTACGTAGAACCTGCCTACCACTCACGCAAGCATTTTCAAGACGTCTGTCTCGCGCTTACTGCCTTACTAGATCAACCTATTAAACCTGTACAAAAAAAATATGATTCTCATGATTCATGGGAAATTTCCAGAGAAGATGCCTGGCTCTTGCTATTTTGCGCTATCGCTCATGATTTTGGTCATAACGGATCCACCAATAAAACACCGTCAGAATTAGAAAAGTTCAGCATTGAGAACACTCGAATGTTTTTATCCCAATCCACCCCTGACCCAGCTGAAATAAAAGAGCTGCTAGCGAAGCAAATTGAACCCATCATTTTGGCAACAGATCTCTCCACTTTAAGTCTCTTGTTTGCCAAATTTACTGAACCAACAGCAAACCCTACAAGGGTCGACTGTATGTCTATGCTGATAGTAGAGGCCGATCTGCTAGCAAGTGCATTGCCCATGCGAGGTAAATTATTAGGAATACTACTTGGGCAGGAGTGGGCGTCTAGCAACCCAAAGGCAGCCGTATTAGTATCAAGCGATCAGGGTCGCCTACAGTTCCTGGAATATATTCGGTTTATAAGCCCTCATGCGATCATGTTAAAAATGGAAGATATTCGTAACCAGTCTATAGAGCAATTAAAGGATTAGTGCATGACAGACAACCCCAAAGAAGCCTCGATTGCCACCATCCCCTTTTTCAAAGGCCTTCCAGCACCAGATTTAATGGCCATCCTGGGAATTACTTCAACAAAAAAAATAGAGACTGGTGAAAATCTCTTTACTCAAGACGATCCTTCAGATGGTCTTTATGTATTGCTATCAGGAAAACTTCAAATCTACATCTTTAGCGGATTTTCCGGCGGTGCGCCCAAAGTTCTCGCCGAAATCAATCCAGGGCAATATGTCGGAGAGATGGGTCTATTGGATGGTCAAAATCGCTCTGCTTCAGTCAAGGTATTACAAGGGGGGGAGGTTATGTTTATACCTACGGTCGGATTTGCAGTTCTATTAGAAAGTCATCCGCATATCGCTAAAGAGGTGGTTAACTGTCTTTGCGACATGATTAACAATCAGCCGAAACTTGTCATACGCTCTGAAAAAGCAATCTTAGTTAAAGAAAAACGATTGGCATCAAGTTTGTCGAATATGAAAGCCCTCTGCGCAATTCTACGAGAGCATAATAAATACTTAGCCATTGGGTCCAAGTAGCAATTGTTACTAAAAAAATATAAGTATTAAATTTACTAATATCGTAGTGCAGAGGACCTGAGGTCTTATGCCGCGGGAATTTCTGAAGGGCTCACGATGGCCGTTTTGAGACATTCACCGTAGATATTTTGAAATAAAAATTTGTCCGGGGGCTCGATCAAAGCAAAGGAGAAAGACCCCCGTATGGACCTCCTACTTTTTCCATGAGCAGTAATGATAAATAACGCACACAACGATGATTGCGTAATGTTAATATTTAGCGCCAATGAAACCCCATTTTACGCAAAAAGAACTTAAGGAGTGATTGGCTCCCGTTGCTTCGCAAAGAATAGTAAAACAACTTTCTGGTGAAATTGGCGCATCATCAGGACTCAACATCAAAAAATACTGGCGGTAAGCCGGTCAATACTTCTGCAAGGGATGCAGTAAGCAAGCCAAACGGAGAAAAGTAAAGTCAATAACGGCTAAAAGTAATGTAAAGGCTACGCCAGCAAAATGTAAAACCTGTGAAATTAGTTTTCAAACCTCCATTCATGATCAGATAAATACACTGGAACACAAAGCCAAAAGACTTCTCTCAGTGGGCGCCTAATTCATATGTTATTTAAGGACTTTAGAAAGATCCTTTAGCCTTACTAGGTTCAGCTCCTTCATCCCAACCATAGTAATAATCCCAGCCATCATTAAGGCATCCAGTGCATCAGACATTTCCCTGAGTAAATTATCTGGCTCACCATCAAACGATTGAGCTGCCTCAGATATAAGTACGGATCTTTCCCACCCCAATTCACTTCCTTTAGTTTTTAGCAAGCCATACAAAATCATTGATGGGGTATTGGTTGGTTTCTTAGCCATTCTCATTCAGATATCTCCTTTTGCTCTATACAAGATAAGGATCGGAACCTTTAAAAGGGACTATTAATAAGTCATCACTTTTTCCATAAGCATCACTGAAAAAAATTAAGCTTTGGGTGACTGTTACAGGGTGGAAGTAGTTTCTCAAATGAGAGCAAATAACTATTAAAAATTCCCATATTAATCAATTACTTAAGATTACCTACGACTACAGGACTGAATTAACCCGATCCCAGGGCAATCCAAACAAAATAATCAGACATTGCAGTCTGTATCAATAGTTTTTGAAATATCCAACATAGAAAGCGCCATCCATATGCATGAGCCAATAAGGAAAATCACATCGTTAAATTGCCCTAACGGCACAGTTGTTAATTTAAGGCTGAATCATAGACAGGCATCTGACCTTCAAGGACTTTCTGAGTTGCTTGAAGAAACTCTTGAGACCCCAATCAGCAAAACCTTAGTCATCCGGAGGGCGCTAGCCAGATACCTGAGGGATGCTAACGCTATGACTAAAGAGTTACTGTTTGACGAAGGGCGACTCATCACCACTAATTACCGCAAATAACCAAAGTAAATAACGCCAAGAAAGAGGATGTGAATGGAAAAGAAGAAAAAGAATGATCGTATGTCATGGTTTAAACACGATCCAGCTAAGTTCAATCAAGATACCTATGGACTATCGAGTCAAGCAGTTGGCATCTATATCAAGCTTATGAATCTGTACTGGATCAATCAGCAAAAACTTCCTGAGCAAAAGTCCGTGTGGCTGAGACAGCTTGGAGTCAACAGTGAATCTGAAATGGATGATTTGAATATGCTAATAAATGAGTTAGGTCTTGCGAATGATGGGGATGGCTTCTTAATTCCGGATCTAGATCAACAACTTGAAGATATTCGAGGTTATAGCATTCAACAGAGTTCAAGAGCTAGCAGTAGATACAAGGAGACAAAACAGGTTGAAGTCAGCAATAGTGCAAAGGATTTCTGACCCAATACGAGCGCAGTGCGAGTGCAGTGCCTATAGATAGAGATATAGACGGAGGAGAAATACTAGATACAGGGAGACAAACAGAATAGAAGATATAAATAGTTTTTCTTATTTTTTTCATGGTGGCTCCCTATCTTTGCCTACTTTGTAATTCTCGAATTGGAATTTATCTATAGATTTATCTGTGTACGTCTGGTTTTGGGAGGATGTCGGGAGAATGGATCCTCCAATTAACCTAACTTATATTATTTATCGATTAACTAGTAGGAACTTTAATGAATAAGAAAATTAAAATAATCCACAGAAGCCACAAGAGCCAATACAAGACACCCGAAGGGTTGGTTGCTAAGTGGATAAGAAGGACCATCAAAAGAAGCCTGAGAGACCCTTTACTGGTCTCAAAAGTCAATCTGATTTACTAAGCTCGACAAGTCAGATTATTTGACAATAAATTAATGTTTTTTGTAGCACCCAGTTGTAGCACCTGAGCCATTCTTAGTCACATAGATTTATCGGGATATAAAAATATTTATTGCCCACTAAATCAATACCGGATACGATAGGAGTCAGATACCCAAGGGGTTTCTCCCCGCATGGCGGTTTGGATAACCTGGTCAGGTCGGGAACGAAGCAGCCAAACCCAATTCTGTCAGTGCCGGGGGTCGGGCTCGTCCACCTTCCCCAAGCTAGATTTAGCCCAATTACAGGATCTTTAAGACCCTGAAGATTCCCCAAATCATCCAAATAATCAGTAAAACCAGCATGACCCTTGAATCCAAAGAGATTCGGAATAGCTTTAAATGCTTATGAGAACACTCAATAGAAAGTCGCATCCAAATCCCCGCGTAGTCTGAAAGATTCAGCGTAGAGGTTGGCAAGACCAAATGACAGGCATTAGGGATGATTTGGATGTAGGAAATGGATGGGTTAAAGGTCAGAATATGAGCCAGTCTTGTTATGTAATAGTATGAAATAACATAAATACCAATATCAATAGATCTATTTCATGAGTAAGCCATGCCCCTTCTGCACTCTGCCAGCCGAGCGAATCATTGACTCGAATGAATTTGGCGTGACGATTCGGGATGGCTATCCTGTTTCACAAGGACATACTTTGGTGATACCGAAGCGACATATTGGCTCTTGGTTTGAAATCAAAAGCGATGAACAGCTTGCGCTTCTAGATCTTCTAGCAAGAGCTAAAACAGTCCTGCAAGATGAATTCAATCCAGATGGATACAACATAGGAATTAATGATGGGGCCTCAGCTGGACAAACCGTTCCGCATCTTCATATGCATCTTATTCCGCGCTATATCGGCGATCTTCAAGACCCCAGGGGTGGCGTACGGTGGATTATTCCCGAGAAAGCGAAGTATTGGGAATGATAGCTACGCCATCAGCAGAAGATCAACTCGACTTCCTTACAAAGATTCAACGACTGTTCAATGAGAGCGACTTCAGCTCTACCTATAAGTACGCCTTGCTTATTTCCTTGGCTGATTTAGCAATTGAACATGGAAAAGACGATAGCTCACGGCTGGAGATTAGCAACAAAACAATTGCAGAAAGATTTATAGAGCTTTACTGGCAACAATCGAGCCCCTATAAAACATCTAAGGCAAATGAAAGCGGCGTTCTCTTCCAAAATAATGGGGTTCAAGCTTCGATTGTGAAGTCTATTGATGCATTTAGACAGGGCAACCGCTTCAACTCCCCCTCATCGGCCAAGGGCTCAAAGGAATATGAGAGGCTAGTTGCTACAGTTGCCGCAACAGTTGCAAAGCAACCGATCAATTATCTACAGAATGTTGGCGGAGAAACCCTCCCATTCCTATATGAGCGCAATTCAAGCTCGATCACACTTAAAAATGGAGTGTCTTACTGCTTAAGGCGGTTTCAACCCTTAATTCAGCAATTGGCTAGAAGCCGATGGGCTGACTTCATCAAGAGAAATACTAATAACACCCCCATTCTTGGGGAAAAAGATGACCTTAATAGCTTCTTGTTTGAAACCTCAAGACAGACACTTGCGCTTGTATGCAGGGGACTGAAAGAAGCATATGGAAACAAATGTTTTTATTGCAACAAAGCATCTCCAAAGCTGGATGTTGACCATTTCATTCCATTCTCCCTCTACCCAAGGGATTTGATGCACAACTTTGTTTTAGCCTGCCCTAATTGCAACAGAAGCAAATCAGATGCCTTGGCCGCAAAAATTTATTTAGATCGGTGGGTTAATTTATTGTCAAAGCATTCAAACGAGATTTTAAATATTGGCGAGAAAGCTGGGATTCAAGCCAATCAAGAAACTAGTCTAGCGATTGCCAAATGGGCCTACGGGGCTTGCTCTAGAGGTGAAATATCGACTTGGATAAAGCCAAATCAATACGAAAAATTAAAAGGGGAAACTTGTGTGCATACCTTTACATTTCCTCGCTGATTATTAAATTTAGGTCATGAAGGCTATTAGCTATCTCCATCTCTCAAAAAAGAATAATAAGCACCCCACCCAACTTGTTGAGGTTGCAAATGGCACTCAATTTAAAGCCCTAAAGTTATTGAAAGAAGAAATTAGCAAAGCAATGAATGTTCTCTACATTCATGTAAACCGTCAAAATAAGCAATGTTATGTAGGCATTACAGAACAAGAGGCATGGAAGCGATGGTTCGCAGGAATGGCCTACAAAAATAATCGGCGATTTGGGGCTGCTATAAAAAAGTATGAATGGGATAAATTTGACTCATACATACTTGCTTTCGGAGACTCTAGGGAATCATTAAATCAGGCAGAGAAAGACGCAATAGCAGCAGCTGGTGGGCACAAATCTAAACATACCTACAACCTATCTCCAGGAGGAGATATGGTTGCCGAAAATGACATCCCTATTGTTGGTGTTAATTTAGAAACAGGTTATCACCAAAAATTTAAATCTGGCGCAGATGCGGCTAGAAAAATTGGGTTAAAAAGTGCAGATATGCCCATGGCAGTTGCACGAGGTGAGCGAACTTCAGTTGCAAACTGGTGGTTTCGACATGAAACCGATGAAGACAAGCTTCCACCAACTATATGGGGGAATAAGCTTCGCATTCTTGAGGTTCAGAAAAAACAATCCAAGAACTTAATTGCTATCTCATTTGAGACAAAAGAGCGGAGACACTACAAAACACTTGAAGAGGCGGCTAAAGATCTAGGCGTTACTAAAGGGCTTATCTCAGGAGTAGCTAGAGGCTCAAGTACATCTGCAAATGGTTGGTGGATCCAATTTGAAGAGAGCAAGAAAGAAATGCCCAAGACTTTTGGCTCTGTATTGCGTAGGGAGAAAAGAGATAAAAAGGTTTATGCAATAAATCTATCTAGTGGCGAGAAAAGGGAATTCAGGAATTGCACAGTTGCGGATTTGGAGCTTAATCTATATAAAGGAGCAGCTGCATCGGTTGCCTCGGGTCAAAGAGTTTCTGCGGTAGGTTGGTGGTTTAGCTTGAAAAAGTCAGAAAAGCCCCCAAATCAATTTAAAGGGGCTCTTGTTGCTCAAGCGCGCTCTAAGCCAATTTATGCAATTGAGCAAGCAACAGGTAAAGAAACTTATTTTGATAGCGCTAAGCAAGCAGAAGAAACTCTCAGCATTCATCGCTCATCAATTAGTAACATCATCAAAGGAAAATCAAAGTCTTCAAAAGGATATAGCTTTAGGTTTGCATGAGACTGCATTGTCAAACTTATCGCTAAGAAAGAGTTTTTCAGGTAAATCGACAAAACCACTTAAGCCATGGTTTTTGCATATGACTACAAACCTCAATTAACCAACCCCTTTCTTTTAGCTGCGGCAGCTTGGAATTTGGCATCCTGGTTCTGGTTAGCCTTCTTGCGGCGGACAGCCTTGGGGTCTACCAAGAGGGGTGAATACAACTCCAGACGATCACCCTCATAAATTGGGCTATCCCAGTCCTTGCGCTTGCCAAAGACGCCAAAACAGCCTTTTCTGGCAAGGCTGGGATCTTCCGGGCTTTGGGCTATTCCAGCCTTAATGAGAGCTAGACCCACGGTGGGAGCCTCGGATGGCAAAAAATGGACTGTGAAGGGGCTCAGTTTGGGCTCACCTAAGCGAGCATCGCAAATCAAAATCTCCATAGACTGACTAGCCATAGAGGTCTTCTGCTCGCTTGACGAAACAATCCACAAAGGTACCTGCAATATGGCCGAATACTGGGCCAATGATCTTATCTAGGATGACATTCTTAAACTCCCAGTGGAGCTTGAATTCCACCTTACAAGCATCTTCTTTAAGCGGGATGAAGTTCCACTGCCCAGAAAAATGCTTGAATGGGCCATCCACAAAGACCATATCAATGGTTTCAGGGCGGTGATTGATGTTTCGAGTATGAAAGTATTGATTAATACCCTTGAAGTGGATATTGATTTTGGCATCCAAAACCGTCTCGGTTTGTTCAAAAATTTCCACCCCGCCACACCACGGCAGGAACTCAGGGTATCGCGCAACGTCGGTGACTAAGCCATACATGCGGTCGGCTGATTGGCCAATTAAAACGGTCTTGTAGACGTCTGCCATGATTATTTCGAAAGATAAACACCGATTCTAAGGTAATTCACCGCAACTCCCATAAGCCGGCTTTTGTATGGTAAATATCAATAAAAGTCATAATTGATTTATTAAATTTACCGGGGATACCTATGAATGAATTTGTTTATGTATTAAAACCTCCTACAAACTCCCCTTTAGCTTTGAACGATGTTGGGCATTATGTAAAAAAAGGTGCGACATCGTCTTCAGTATTTTTCTTGAGGGTAAATACAGAAATATTGATTGAGAATGATTTAATCGCTAGCTTTGATATTAATAAAACTGGAGATGATACAAAATTTAAGGTTTGTGACCGTTGTTTTAAGCATTTATTAACTTCAGAGAACTTTGATAACAACAGAATAAAAAAACATAGCATTACAAAACGACCATCATGCAAAGAATGTCGAAAATTAAAAGATGGGATAAGCGTATCACCATCAGATAGAAGAAATTGGGAATTAAAAAAACCACAAAATAGCACCCTTTTTAAATGCCCAATTTGCACAAAAACTACAATTGCTGGAATCAGTAAAATTGTTTTAGATCATTGCCACCATACTGGCAAAGTACGGGGCTATCTCTGCGAGAGCTGCAATACGGGAATTGGAAGATTTGATGATGATCCAAAACTCATAGCCCGAGCAAAAAAATGGATAGAAGATGGAATCCAATAAAACCTTTTAAAAGGAATTGTAAGATTACTTCTTAAGAAATATTTGCTGTTTAATGGCTAGGGCTATATGAAAAGCCAGCATGACAGGCACGGCATTCCCAATCATCTTGTACTTGCTAGGTACCGACTGACCTATGAATTTAAAGTTGTCGGGAAATGATTGAAAACGAGCAATTTCCCTTACTGAATAACGTCTCAACTCCAGCGGATGAATAATTCCAGAGTTTTCTGGGGTTCCTGCAGCTGTAACAGTTCCCATAATTTCGTCCAAATCAAATCTTCTGTAAAAATTTGGGGATCTATATAACTTAATATTGTCACGAATTTTCTTCAACCTCTCTGGAAGTGCTTCATAAGGGACCTGCTTCCATGATCCACCAGGCGGAATGTGTTTTGCAATATCCAATGACTGCGGTGAAAGACCCCAAACTTCTAGCTTTTCACCTCTTGGAGGTTTTTTAGAAATCACGGCGCCAACGGTCTGCTTCTTAGTTTTTGGGATTGGCTCAGGGAATTCAAATTCGCAATCAATGGAATTTTTAATTCCAACAATAACTACACGGTATCTGTTTTGTGGTACACCGTAATCAGCGGCATTAAGCAGTCGGTAGTAAGTCTTATAACCCCTCTTCTTTAGCTCTGACTTAATTCTATCGGGCATTAACACACCATTCTCATCTTTGGAAGAAAGGAAACCCCTCACATTCTCAAAAATAACAACTGATGGCGCCTTTATTTTTAGAACCTGCATAACTTCACCAAATAAATTTCCCCGGTGATCATCTGTAGACTGCCTATTGCCCGCGCTTGAAAATGGCTGGCAAGGAATGCCTGCCAACAAGATATCAAAATCAGGCAATCCTTTTTTATCAACCTCACAAATGTCTTTTATTTCTATGGGGCCAAGATTGTGTTCGTATGTGTCTTTAACATTTGGCTCAATGTCATTTGCGTAAACTAAGTTAAATCCAGCTTTCTCAAAACCAAGATCTAACCCTCCGCAACCAGAGAATAGACCGGCCACCCTGGGTTTAATTTTCGAGTTAACTATCTTTTCAACTGAAATATCATCCTCGAATGAAAGTGTTTTTTGATACGCATTCATTTATTTTTTCTTATCTGCTACTTCGTGTTAAGTACGGTTTATTGTATACGTAACGCCAATAATTTTTATGAGGTATTTAGAAAAATTATGCTAGCTCATTTTATGAGCATTTGGTCAGGATAATTAAAGAACGAATCAAATTATGCACAAGATCATTAATCCAAAATCTTAATTGGTGTACGGCAGCCGTCTCCATGGAGGTATCCAAGTTGTATGCATAGTTCTCAACTGAAATTTCCTCCTCATGGGTTATCGGCCCACCAAATAGAAGCTCAATCTTTGCCATATTCTTTATGCTCACTCATAAAAAATCTGTGCTCTCATATCTTTAATGAACACCTGATAGAAGTCTTTCCATCTCTGTAGTTCTTCCGGCTTGCAGACTGCTCCTGGTCTTTGCACTTCAAGGTTTCTAGTGATGGTGACCTGATTATCTTTCTCTAGGTAGCTTGCGGTGTACTCAATATTGTTTTTCTTGTACGTGATGTTTTGTGGGATTCTGCTGACCTTCACATTTTTTGGGAATTGGATTTGATATTCCTCGGTTACTGATCTGGTGGCACAAGAGTACGGTACGGTGAACTTCTCTGGAGGCCTGCTGCTTGCAATGGATGCCAACTCTCCAGGTGCAAGACCCACCGGAATGGTCATGGCCCCTGGTCCCGGTACATTAGCGACTGCGTCCAAGGTGAAGGTGGTGTCGGTTGTAAATGGTTTGTTTAAGTCGTATACCTCACTAGTATCGATATTCCCTTCGCCTGTTTGTCTAAATTTTGCTAGCTGCCTACTGACCATCCGCTCGGATAAGGTGGTATCTGCTCCTTCGTATCGATAGCGAGCATTGATCTCTGCACTACCAAAGTATTGGGTATGAGCTTTTCCTTTAATCTCGCCATCCTTAGCAATTTGCATGGTGAGTTTTGTGATGGAGCGATTATTTTCTTTGGTTGGCTTGGGGGTGCGCCCCACTTTGCCCAACGCAGTTAGTAATGTAGGTTTATCCAACTCATCATCGGGCAGACTGCCAAATGAAGCCATCTCTGCCGTTGAATCAAGATAGAGATTCCATGCAGGTATATAGGTAATGACGTGATTAAAGGGTCCGAGCACGGGGTATTTGGGTAAGGCGTAAGCATTGCCAGAGTTGATTAAGGCGCTACTGGCTTTTATTCCCTTGGTAGCAAGCAAGGCAATGAGTAATGCATTGTGATCTTTGCAGTCACCATAGCGGTTTTTAATGATGCTATTGGCATCATGCGGAATGATGCCCCCATCGCCCAAATAGATTCCGACATAGCGAATGTTTCTGCTAACCCAGTTGTATAGTGCTCTCGCCTGTGCTTTTTGTTCTTGTTCCTGATTGTCACCCTTGATGCCTTTAGTAATCTCATCAGCAAGCTTTTGCACTTCCGGGGTGACCTTCATCTTTCCCTGTACGCGGTCTTGATAGGCTTTAGCAAAAGCCTCTTGGCTATCAAAGCTGGAGATGTAGATGTGGGGGGCGAAGTCTCCACTAGATACTTGTAACTCCTCTTTTTTCTTCATCTTGAGGTTTTGATAGAAGTAGCTCAGATGGTGCACCCCATCAATTACTTCATCTCTAGTCTGCTTTACTTCCTTGATATCCGTATATAGCTTGAGGCTTTCTGGGTAGCTTAGGGTGTACTCATAGGATTTGACTTCCGCATTAGGAGAAAAGATCAATCGTGTATAGAAGTAGCCTGGTAATAAAGGGGTGTGGGTAGTCAGCCTGGTTTTGTAATATGTTTTTGATCCTGGCGTTACTTTTGGAAAAATAATGATCTTGTGCTTTTGATCTGAAAAGATTGCAGCGCCCTTGCTGTTGTCATCCTCTACCGTACGGATGGCATTACTAGCTACAGGAATCTTTTCTCCGGTGGGGGTAATGGTGTATGCCTCTAGAACCTCCAGCTTAGATAGAGTTGAGTTGTAGGGCAAATCAGCCTGAGACTCTGATTCAATAGCCAATTGCGACTTCACCAGAGTTGTTAGCTCGTTGAGCTCAACCACCGTACCATCAGCTTGAATGGCTTCTGTAATTACCGCTTTCTCAATTAGCGATAGCGATTCCAACTCTCCCCTGCCGGCACTAGTAATGCCTGCATTAGCTAATAGCAAGAATCCCAAAAGAATGGCGCCAAGACTACTAATGGATTTAAGGAAGAATTTCATAAGGGCTTAGCGTTTGACATAGGATTGAATATAAGCTTTTCTGAGACCTGTTTGGTTAAAAGCCATTTGATCTGACGATGTTTGCAAGATGGCTAAGGGTTCTTGCATGATGATTTTTTCTGCTTGATAGCGGTTGCCATTACTATCCCTGAGTTTTAGCTTGGGCAAACCCAGTATGCGAGCGCAATCGACTACCGCAGCCACTATGAGGGGCCTATCGAGCACAAGGGCTGGTTTGCTACTTGGGCTTATCTGTAGCGGCAAGATTGTCATGAATACGAAGGTACTGGTCAGCATGTGGCTCTTTTGTTGATTTATTTAGAGATTTCATTTTCTTGAGCTACTAGCTCATTAGGTGAGCCTTGATCTAGCTATTCTGAAATTTCTGTATAGCTAGGAGCCAATTTCATGACCAAGCCGTTTGTGTATGACGAGAAAACCTCATCCCTGTATTCGCCTGATGGGGGGTTTATTAAGAACGTCTTTTGCCCTAAGGCTTTGAACTGGAATCAGTTAATTGCAAACGATCCATTAGAGCGCTCTAGAGGCTGCCAGCAATGTGGCGATGACGTAATCAATCTTGACGTCATGAGTGTCGCTGAGTCCATGCAACGCTTCGAATCGGGTTACAACACCTGTGCTTATGCATCTAGCAATAGCCCAAATGTGATCTTTATCAAAGATCTCAATAGTCCGGAATTACGCAAAAGCAAAATAGATACGATTAGCTGGGCTAATACCCACCCCATTCCCGATTTACCCAGAATCTCTACCGCGAGAAATATTCAAGATATTCAAAGGGCCTCATCTATTGGATTTTGGCCTGATGTTCGCGCTTTGAAATACAAAGATCGTGAAATTCAAGAAAAGCTTGGTATATATCAAAACAAGCAAACTGGTGAAGTGATGATCGTTGGGGACTATCGCTCGCTCATGGATATCAAAGAAGATGGCCTTTGGGATGAAGTCATCCCCGTCACCTTCTATTACAGCAACTATCAGAAGAGTCCATTTGCAGCCTATCTCATACCAAATGACTTACCTGATGGAAGCGCAGTTTTTATACCGGATCCAATTGAGGACATTCTGGGTTCAACATGGAACCAAGGTGACCGATATCGCGCAATGAATGTCACCGGAACTGTGATCGATAAAAAAGTAGTCATAGACCCTGCCAACGTCGAACAATCTAACTTCATGGGATAAATATGAAATACCTAATCACCCTTCTTCTCGTAGCCTAGTGCATCATATTGGCTCGTAGCGCTTCTGCCCAAGCCATTTATGGTCTCAACGGAAACTATCTTGGTTACAGCCAAACTTCTCCTAGCGGTGTGACCAATATCTATAACGCCACGGGGCAGAATATGCAGTCGTTTCAGACGGATAACGGGCAAACCAATTTCTATAGCCCGCAAGGCAACTATCAAGGCAGCTCAACAACTCCCGTTTATGCAGCGCCTAACTCAAGCATCAATGCCCCACGTCAAGCTCCTCAAACACCCTCAGTGAAAGGTTGGTAATTCAAATGAATCTCTTAAATAAGTGTCTAGTTGTTTTTAGTGCTTGCATTAGCGGCTCAGTATGTGCACAGGTCACCAGCTGGGAAAACAGTCCCATGAATTACCAGAACAGTCCGATGAACTATGAGAATAGCTCGATGAATTACAACAACAGCCCGATGAATTACCACAACAGTCCTATGAACTACAACTCCAATAACGGGGTCTATGACAACAGTGGAAAACGTATTGGCTATGAAGTAACTGCCCCATCAGGCGTTACCAACGTGTTTGATAACAATGGTAATCGGATTGGTTACTCACCCAGCAAAAGATAATGATTGCTGAAATGACCATCGATACCGAGGAGTTTTTAGCGGTATTGAAAAGATTAAAACCTAGAAAAACTACGAAGGCCTCCTTAGCTGAAGAGCTTTATATTGCACACTTTAATGGTGAGGCCATCTTCTGCATAAGAGGAGTCCAAACTAGATGCTTGGTTGAAAAAGTAATCAATTGGAGGGGCTATATTGAAGTCAATTCCGGGGTTGTGCTTTCATTCTTAGCAGCAAGACCTGCGGGGCCGAATATTAAGCTGAGCGTTCGTGGCGATGTATTTCAGATAGAGGGCATTAAAGTGCCCTGCAAGACTATGCAGTCTCCAGAATGGATAACGGCAATGAGTTTTGAGGCCCACCTACATGATGACCCCAAGGCTAAACCTCACACCATCAATCTGTATTGCCCAAAATGCGGCAAGAAGCGCGGGGAATTCTTTAAGCAAATGATTGTGAAGCAAAGAGAGTTGGGTGATCCACCCCCCCCCGAAATACCCAAGCTCAAGAAGATGTGCAGCTTGTAGACATGAGTGGCTAGAATTTAACGACCTATTATGAATAAATTACTCTTCTTGGATTTTGATGGGGTACTTCACCCAACTCACTTCGCTGGGCAAGACCCTTTTAATAGGGTTCATCTGCTTGAGGAAACTTTTGACGGATCAAATATCGGAATTGTGATTTCTTCAAGTTGGCGCTTTACACATAACTTTGAAAAACTACAGAAACTATTGCCAAACTCAATCTCCAGTCTGGTTATTGGCGTTACTGGATCACCAGTAATTGGCAAACATCCGCGCTATCAGGAGATTCTAAATTTTTTACAATCTCATGGTGTTAGCAATTGGAAGGCCTTGGATGACTCATATTGGGAATTTCCAAGCCCTTGCCCAGAGCTCATTCGCTGCAACCCAAATACCGGAATCTCAGAAAAGCAAATGCAGGAATTGAGTCAATGGTTACTTAACTGACAGATAGTTATTGACCGTAAGTATTCCACCCACCAGCACCATTTGGTAGCGTCTGAATCAATTGCCCATTAGGAGTGTAAGTGTTGTAACCACCAGCGCCATTAGGTAATGTTTGAGTTACGCCGCCGCTCAGGCTATAGGTGTTGTAACCGCCAGCGCCATTAGGCAGAGTCTGAGTCACACCGCCACCAGGTCCATACGTGTTGTACCCTCCAGCACCATTGGGTAGGGTTTGCGTTACACCCCCACCAGATCCGTAAGTGTTGTAACCACCGGTACCGTTAGGAAGAGTTTGCGTCACTCCTCCGCGAGGGCCATAGGTATTGTATCCACCAGCGCCATTAGGCAAAGTTTGGATAGGTTGCGCCTGAACGCAGGCAGCACTCATGACAAGCATTGAAATCACGATGGCAGCAGTTTTATTGTTAGTTTGGTTCATGTGGATCTTTATATGTGAGATGTAAGATCAAACTCTGGAAACACCAATTGCATAGGGTGGCTGGTTTCTAGCTCACCTGTAAGGCAGTCCTCTGGTGGAGTTAGCCTCCTAAGATATTTATCTGGTACCGGTCCAACTTTTGATGTTTCTAAATAACCATCAAAGTCATAAGCTAGCCAGCCATGTTCAGTTGCGATCTCACATTCCCAGGTAAAGAGTGGCTCTGTGGCGCCGACCCACTCATCCATTCCAATTGCCGCTTTCACGCGCACGATATTCCCTTGATTCTCTGGCAAATTACAAAAGACGGTAATAGCCAAATCTCCAACGCTGCAGTTGAGTTTTGTTAAGCCATTACTCATCTTCTTCTCCGATATTGGGTGCGCACTTTTTCCCTTTGGACAAACATGAAATGGCTAAATATTCCCTGGCTAAAAATGAGGAATAGTCCAAATAAAAACCAGAGCGCCAAAGAAAGCTGAAAGCCGCGCTCTAGAGATAGTGCGCTAATAAACATTAAGAAGATACCAATAAATTTGATCATTTTTTACCCCTTGGTTCGATATTCATCAGATTAATGACCCACTAGCTCAATAAATGAGCTATAAAGAATCTAAAGTTATAAAAACAATAAGCATGTGAATGTTTGATCTTTAGGGAATTGGGGTTGATATGAGCGATATGGAGCGTTTGCACCGTATTAAGTACATGATTCAGCAGCGTAAATGCGTGCCTCGCGAGGATTTCTTATCCGAGCTAGAGATCTCCCCCGCTACCTTTAAGCGAGATCTGGAGTATCTGCGTAGCCGTATGCAGGCATCTATTGTTTATGACCGCTTTATGGGTGGATATAAGTTTGAGAATTCCTCCTCGATCGAGAGAATTGAGATGCCAGGACTCTGGTTCTCCGAGAAAGAAGCTACGGCATTAGTACTGATGCAACACTTACTCTCCTCCCTCGATCAAGGCGGCTTGATTGGCCCCCATATCGAGCCACTTACAGCCATCATTGATGGCATCTTGGGTCAAAGTGAGGCTACAGCCAAAGAACTACGCAAACGCATCAAAGTAATTGGCATGGGTTCACGCAAAAACTCCATTGAAAACTTTTCAGAAATTGGTGCAGCTCTTCTGAAACGTAATCGTCTGGAGATCACCTACCACTCTAGAGGCAAAGACGAGAACACTGCCCGTGAAATCTCCCCGCAACGATTAATCTATTACCGCGAGAACTGGTACCTCGATGCGTATTGCCACCTACGCAATGGTTTGCGGAGCTTTTCTGTAGATGGCATTCAGAGTGCGGTACTTACCAATAAGAAAGCTCAGGAGGTTTCTGAAAAAGAATGTCAGGAACACTTTGCCGAAAGCTACGGCATCTTCTCAGGCAAGGCAACACAAAGAGCTAAGCTACGCTTTACTCCGGAACATGCAAGGTGGGTATCAGGCGAGCATTGGCATGGCCAACAAGTTGGTAGCTTTGATAAAGAGGGGTATTACAACCTGGAGTTTGATTACAACCTAGATCCCGAGTTAGTCATGGATATCCTGAAGCATGGATCTGGCGTTGAGGTCATTGGTCCAGCTAGCCTCAAGGCAAGGGTGAAGACAGAACTTGGGAAGGCGCTGGGAAATTACCAATAGACGTAAATCTACCGAATACTCCAGTCATAGGCCAGATCAATAAATAGACTGGCCTCCTGGGATAGGTATTGTGGGGATGGGAAGATCCCCACCCTGCCCAGATCCAATCGGTCTGAATCCCAGCAAGTCTGGATGGTGGCATCTGTAGATGTTTCTCCTCCTGAGTGATGCTTCATGGCGTAGCAAAGTTGATCTAACTGCTTTGGCTGCAGAGTATAGAAATCTCCATGAATGCCATGAGCAAATTCTGCAGCTCGTTCACCATGCTGTGGATCACGTCCATCATTGAGTCTGCAGCTGTCATGCAAAAAGCCAAATAGCTCCACAACCATGAGATCGGCCTTACGGATTTGTCCAATGTTTTTGCCGTGATGTAGTACCCTTGCCCAATGATTGGCTCCGTGAATCCCTTGCCAGTCGATCTTGAACTCCGATTTAATTAAGGCAATTAATCCAGAGCGGTCGTATTCAGTTTTCAACGATTGAGCCTCCAACAGGATGCCGTAAATTTAGACTCACGAAGCCATCATTGCTTGGGATCCATAAGAATGCATTTTGCTTATATTTATCTGCCATATGCTCTGCATCATCTAAAGGTATTCCCAAGACTAGAACGCTGGGCTCACTAGACCAAACATGAGATGGATCACTACCCTCTGCAGCAATATTTTTTAACCCAAGAGCATGGATGTCGGCAATCAATGCATTGTGATTGCGGACATTCTCTTCCGCAGTCGAAAGAATGCTATGGGGATTAAATGCCGTGATCAATGCGGCACTGGTTATCCCATGCTTCTTCATCAAAGCAGTTAAGTCCGGATTAGCCTCATCAACCTTGAGAACAATATCCCCTCCATCGCCATAAACTACATAGATGGCCGCACGATAGGCTCTAATTAATTCAGGGGAAATCGTGCGGCTCAGATCACTCATATTAAGAGCTCATTTAGCTTTTCTTGGACCTCCGCCATCGGCGGCTCATCCCCTAAATTTAACAGTGGTCTTAATTTATGCCTATCGGTAATCGCCTCAGTTGAATATCCTTTGACCAACTTACTTCCACGCCACATTTGGTTAAATTTACGGCTTGTCACTGTTTTAATCTCATAAGCATCCTCACGTCCGTCATGCCTACCTAGATGGCAAACCACCTCAACTATCAACCCAAGGTTTTCTGGGCAACCACCAACGATGACACATAAGGTTCCGGGTTTTAAATGTGACATCCTTATCTCCTAACTAGTTCTGTAGATGTGGCGGCCTCCAATGTCCTGCTAATACGATGGTGGAGTTTTAAAGCTGTCGAGAAGTAATATAGCTTTGGGTTCAGTTTGATGTTGGCATACTCACAGTCATTAATTTCCAGACTTACGCCCTTTGCCCAGTAGTAATACTTGCCACCATCCTCTATAGCTATACCGGTATATCGATACTCGGAGTGTCCTTGCTCAGCCGGATCAAACTTCTTGAGTTCATCAGAATGCAGCTCGACATTAATTAACTGAAAATTCATTTTCTTCTCCTATTTAGCCAATTTGACAAATGTCTGGGCTTGGCAATTTGGTTTAACTCCGCCCCTACTACTTTATGAATCTAGTGGATTACCGCCTCCGCTACCTTAGACTTTCCCTCTGGATCTTTTTTTTGGCTTGTCACCAAAAACTCCTTGGTCTCTAAGGCAACCTTGAGATACTGATCGGTAACCGCCCTAAAGTTATCAGCACCATCTTCTTTACTAAAAATATAGGTGAGGCTATAGATCAAGTTGTCCCCGTCCTCTCCATCGACTGTGACCGTATTGATCTCATCGTTATCCACGATCCGCAATCCTCTGCAGAACTCTGGCTTCTCCCCATCCACCCAACTCATATCCAGGCGATCAATATCAAACCGTAGGCTACGAAATAAGTTGATTACAGTAAAACGAGCTCCGCCAAGATATGTGTAATTACGCATAAGACCTCCGAATGAATTGATTAATCTCAATAATTGAATTATCAAGACCGGGAGGCTCAAATAATGAGCTAGAGCTTTTTTATCAAAAAATATCCATAAATAGGATGGGTTTGCCGAGTTTTTCCTCTCCTTTGCCGGACACCATCTTTTAGAAATTGCTAGGTTTAGTCGGCAGGATTAGCTTTTAAGATTATTTCCAAAAGCAAGATAAACGGCGATCAATCCCGGCAGCAAAGTCGTGATAGATCCATTTATTACAAAGGAATTGATCTACCGTAATCAGCACCAAGATGACTACGACCAAAAATATCAACAACCATTTAAGAGAAGCATTCATACGGCAAGATCCATTGAGGTGATTGCAATTGGATTTAAGATATTAAGGCTCAATCTGGATTTTCTTGAACTTACCAAGCAGCGCCAAGCTCGCTAAGATTTGATTAGCCATATCAGCACTCAAATCTCCTTTGGCCAAGGCATACAGAATTTGATCCGCACGCTCAGATTCTGGGGCAGCTAATAAGGCTTTAAAGATTTGCGCCTCAGTCATCGCACTATGAATTTGCAGTGGTGTCAGATTAATCTGAACCTTAGTGCCCTTAATGCCATAGCGTACCTGGGCCATTTCAATGAGTTCACTGCGTTGCTTTTCTTGCAAAGTTGCCAGTGTGGGCAATTGAGAATCAACCCTAGGTGCTAGAGCTGGACCTTTGCGAGGCTTTTTATATACAAGATCATCATCCACAAAAGCCTCCAATCCCTTGATGAATGCAATTCATTTTAGGGAATGGTAGTGCCATAGCTAAGCGATTACTTATTTTGGTAGGAGCAAAATTCGCATTAAGGCAGTGCGAGCTTCTGGCACTTTTAATTGGTCAGCTAAATTGAGTAACTCCGTAGCCTTAGGAATGTTTTTTAAATATTCCATCACAAGACCATAGTTATAAATAGCTACGCCGTTCTTGCGCTTGACTTCAGTATCGAGTTCGTAAAAGAGTCGGTCAATTTGACGCTCTTGTAATTGATTGCTCCACGCCATCTCGCAGCACTTACGGAAGGTGCGCTCATAGCCTGCGCTTTCAATGGTGATGAAAGCATCAAATGCTTGGGGGTATAGACCCAGGTTCTGGAAACGTAAACCTTCAGCAAAATCAGCGTTATTTAACTCGGACATAGTGGGGACTCAATGCAATATAAAGACGTGAAGTCCATATATTACCTTGGATTTCTATAAATAAGCCGGTAATTGCGGCCTTCTTTCAGGTCCATAGGATTTGAGGATCCTGTATTGATAAGCCCCCTTTTCCAGCAAATATCCGAATACTTTGGCTTAAATAATGCGAAGCATTCTGAGGATTTGCCAAATCATAAAAATAATCAATAAGACTGCAACAGTACGCGCGTCCATGACCAATCTAAATAAACGCAATTGCTTATGAGTGCACTCGAATGAAACCTGCATTTCAAACCCCTGTTGGCTAGAAAAGTTCAGCGTAGAGGTTTGGTCTAGGAAAACACAGGGACTGGAGCTGATTTAGATGTAGGAAAGCATTGAGCCTTCCTACACCCAGTTAATAATGATTACTTTTGTGAATCTGAATTTCTGCCTTGAGTAACCTTCTTACGAAGAAACGCAGGTTTGATTACCTCAGAATCAATATCTAGCCCGCATCAAAACTTTAAATTTCTACCTTCGCACCAAGCTCTACCACTCTATTGGTTGGAATCGAAAAGAAATCTGACGGCTTGGCAGCATTTTGATACATCCATGCGAACAGCTTTTCTCTCCATAGTGCCATTCCTGGTATTGCTGAAGGCACCACGGTATCACGAGCCAAGAAGAAAGAAGTTTCCATTGGCTCACATTTGATGTCGTATTGAGTCTTTAGTAAATCCATAATTTGATTAATGTCTGGAGTCTCTTTAAAGCCATACATTGCCCTAACCAGGTAAACCCCTCCACCCATCTCTTTGAGATTGATACGATCCTTATCTTCAACATAAGGAACATCCCAAATACTCATTTTGAGAAAAATGACTCTCTTATGGAGAACTTGATTGTGTTTAAGGTTGTGAAGCATTGCTACGGGAACATAGTCAACATGAGCCGTTAGAAAAACTGCTGTGCCGTTAACTCGAATGGGTTCACTTACAAGCAAAGATTTAATAAATGCTTCAAGCGGAATGCCGCCTTCGATTGCCTTTTGACGCAATAGCATTCTGCCCCTGTACCAAGTAATCAATAAGAGGAAGCACAGAGCACCAAGCAATAATGGGAACCAACCACCCTCAGCTATTTTGAGCGCATTAGCGGCAAAGAAGGCAATGTCCACTAATAGAAAGGCGCCAATAACTGTCGCAACTAATATGGAATTCCACTTCCATACAGCCTTCATCACAACGGCTGCTAGTAATGTAGTGATTACCATCGTGGTTGTTACGGCAATTCCATAGGCGGCAGCTAGGTTACTAGATTGCTTAAAGGCCAACACTACAGCAATGACCAAAGCCAATAACATCCAGTTAATTGTTGGCATATAAATTTGCCCAACTTCTTTATCTGAGGTGTAGGCAATTTTCATGCGCGGAACAAATCCTAACAATATGGCTTGGCTAGTCATTGAATAAGCGCCAGATATCACTGCCTGAGAAGCAATAACAGTAGCCATTGTTGCAAGGATCACGAGGCCAAGCGTATAAGACTCAGGAACCATTAAGAAGAATGGATTGGATATTGCCTCTGGATTGGATAAGAGCATGGCTCCTTGTCCAAAATAATTAATTAGCAAGCAAGGCATTGTTAATAAAAACCATGCATATTGAATCGGCCTAATGCCAAAGTGACCCATATCAGCGTAAAGAGCTTCTGCACCTGTTAAAACCAAAAATACGGCGCCTAAAACGATAAATGCTTGCAGTGAATGCTCCACCAAAAAATTAATAGCAAACATTGGGTTGGCCGCAAGCAAAATATTTGGGTTATCAATGATGTTGTAAGCACCCATTAATCCCAGAGCTAAGAACCATGCCACCATAATTGGCCCAAATAAAAAGCCAACTAGAGCAGTTCCTTTTTTTTGAATCAAAAAGAGAGCGACAAGGATAGTGAGCGTAATAGGAATGACATACCTTGTAAATTGAGGGGAAACAATTTCAAGACCTTCAACCGCCGACAGCACTGAAATTGCGGGGGTAATTACGGCATCCCCATAAAACATGCAGGCACCAAATACGCCTAGCATCATGATCATTAACGCCCTCTTGGAATTTGCTGGCGCAGTTCTGAGAGCTAAAGCCATCAAGGCCAGTATTCCCCCCTCACCATGGTTATTGGCTCTCATCACAAATAGAACATACTTTAGCGATACAACAATTAAAAAAGCCCAAAAGACCATGGATATAACGCCAAACACGGCATCCGTAGAAAAAGGAATGCCATGTTCTGGGCTAAAACATTCTTTAAGTGCATACAGAGGGCTAGTGCCGATATCACCGAACACAACGCCAATAGCCGCAAGAGTTAGAGCAGGAACGCTCCCCTTGCTGTGGTGGCCACTCTTAATTTCTATTGGACGGAGAATATTTGACTGTGAATACTCAGGATTGCTAATAGACATGGGCTTACTCAGTGATTTGAATAAGCCATCAGATCATGTGCGATGTATCAATCGCATAAACAACTATGAAATAGCCAGGCGATAGCCTATACCAAGCTCAGTTAATAGGTACTCTGGCTCAGCTGACACTTTTTCTATCTTGACCCTTAATCTCCCCATATGAATTCTGAGGTAATGGGTGTCATCCACATATTCAGGACCCCAAATCTCTGAAAGTAATTGGCGCTGAGCAAAGATTTTTCCTGGCTTTGAGGCTAGTAACATCAGCAACTTATGCTCTATAGGGCTTAAATGGATTTCATTGCCTTCGAGCTTTACGAGTCCAGTAGAGACATCAATAAGCAAGTCTTTGTATTCATAGCACTGATCTCGCATCGACATCTTTTGAGTACGCCTGAGGCAAACATTAATTCTTGCCAACAGCTCTTGAACATTAAAAGGTTTGGACAAATAATCATCTGCGCCTTCATTTAGGGCGACAATCTTTTCCTGCTCCTCTTGTCTTGCTGACAAAACAATAATTGGAAAATCATATTGCCTTCTTACCTGGCGAATTAAGTCCTTTCCATCACCGTCAGGTAAACCTAAATCAAGAATCATGAGCTTTGGCGTGTTTTCCACTAGGCATTTATTTGCCTCTTCCAAAGATTTGGCTAATTTAGGAACATGCTTTGCAGCGCTCAGGCTTGCCACTAAAAAATGAGCAATTTGCTCATCATCCTCAACAACTAATATGAAATCTGAGATCATTAGTTTGCTCTATAAGGAAAGGCCATACCGACATAAGTCTTCTTATCGTCGTCAAATGGAGATTCGATGATGAGCCATCCCTGATGCTTATCCATCACCGCCCTAACTATAGATAAACCCAATCCAAATCCTTTCTTATTGCGCTGATATGACTGTTGCTGCCCTGCCGATTCCTTATCAAAATCTTTAGGAAATCCAGCACCCTCATCAATTACACCAATCCGAATTTCATCATCTACCCTATCAACCAATATCTGTATTGGGTTACTGCCTAGGTGCGCTTTGTTTGCGTTCTCAATCAAATTGGTTAATGCCAAGACGATTAAGGCCTGATCACCATAGATAAGCTCATCTTTTGCGCTCATTACCAATTCTAATGTGGGCTTTACTTCCCTATTGTTATATCTCGACATGACCGCCCCAATCATTTCTTCAGGCGACTGCCAATCCATTCGAATCTGGTTGCCATCAGACATACCCAGCTTAACCAAAGACAGTATGTTTTCAGTTGAGTCATTGAGATATACGGATTCAGAATGAATGAGCTCCAATAGCTTGATGGATTGCGCCTCCCCCAACTGCTGACCCAGCTTCAATAGCGATGAGCTTGCTCCAATGATGGTGGTTAAAGGAGTTCTCATGTCGTGTGAGATGGACGACAAGAAAGCCTTTTGAATAGACTCACGATGTGCCAATTCACCCGCATCTTTTGCTTTAATTTCCGCCATTCTCTTTTGATAATGAACAGACAGCTGATCAGCTATCGCCCTAATCAGACTCACTTCTATATTCTCTTCGTGCGCCCTCTCAATCACTAAGGCTGGAAGCTCATGGCTTTTGTAAAATCTTCCAAATGGAACACACCAATAATCAATTGCCTCTAGGGTTCCAGTATGTGGGCCTAGCATTGCTCCATACTCAATTGCATGTGATAGATACCAGGAGTCAAACTTAACTTCGCCTGGCCTGGAGCTTGCTAATTCAATGCTGTCTTTAGTAGTGGAATCCAGCTTTAAAATTGCGACCTCACAACCAAGCTCGCTTTTTAGCAATCGGCAGAATTTCTGCAAAGCAACTATTGAGTCCGTCTCGACTGAAAATATTTCAATAATCGCCCTTAAGAGATTTGCCTTAAAGGTTTCTTTTTCGGCAATTTCTTTTTGCCTTCTTAGCTGGTGCACTAAAGAGGTAATCGCAATCGATACCAGTAAAAATCCAAGTAGCGCGCTCCACGACTCAATACTCCCAATGACAAATGTATATCTCGGCTCTACATAAAAGAAATTAATGAGAAGGAAGGATCCTATTGCTACAAAAATGGAGGTTGCTAATTGGCTTTTGTAGGAAACCCAGATGACAAGAATCAAATATAGAAATGACACTCCCGCTAAACCAAGGTACTCATCAACTATATGAGATAGAGTGGTTATAGCAATCATGCCTAAAAAAATACTCATTGCCTCAAATAGGAGCGGGCTTTTTGATGATTTTCTATTTCTCATATGATCAATATACATTCACTGACATATCAATCGTGTATACAAATGAAAAAACCACCCGAAGGTGGTTTTCCGCATTTCCTAGGATTCAAGAAATACTAATTAAGCGGCGATTACCTTTTGCTTCTTTGGAGCAGCCTTTTTGCTCGGTACATATTGATCTTGAAACAAGTTCAATGAGCTTTCAATTGTTTTCTTAAAACTTGTATAAGCATCTTTTGATACAGCATAGGCCTGATCAAAGCCCTGTAAGGTTGCATCAAATACATAGTCAAATGCACTGATAGCTGGCGCTGCACTTGTAGGAACACCGTTAGAAATCTCTTTAACCATCTTTTTTAATTCAAGCTTAGACTCATCCATTGTGGACTCAATCATGTCCACAACTTCTTTGTTGCTCTTGCTAATCACTTCAGATACCTTACCCTGAATAGCTGATACCTCACAGAAGATTGCCTGAGCTTCTTCGGCCGTGAATATCTCCAAAGCTTCTTTGGCATCTTTCATGGTGAGGATTTGAGCAGCCTTGAGTTGAGTGGCGACTACCGCATCTTTAGTTGCATCATAGTGAATATCGGCCATGGCTTTTGCGTTCTCAATAGCCAGTTGGGCCAAAACTTGAGCAGACTCAATTGCTTTGGCTTGGACTGCAATTAATTTCTCAGTTTGAAACATGGTGAATCTCCATAAAAATAGGCTGATAGAAATAACAACAAATGGTGCATTGCAAAAGGTTAAATAAGATATGTGAAGTTTTTATGACAAAACCTCACCCAGCCTGAGATTCTCTAGATTAAGGCTTTAGTTGATTGTCAGCGTTAAGGAGTTTTAGTAATTTTGGGCCGAAAGCCCAGACAGGCAGTGCCCGTATTTGCTAAAACTTGAGCGTCTGGAGTTGTCTTGGATTTAATTTCATAAAGCTTACAGCCATAGGGAAACTTCTTGTCCCAGGTAATGTAGAAAAATTGGCATTCTTTACAGTTCATCCGACAACCATAACATCAAGGTTTAGAAGGCTAAAATACTACCAGTCAAAATGAAAACCACCCGAAGGTGGTTTTGGTGTTTCTTGGTGGCCCGGGGCGGAATCGAACCAAGAGCTAGGATGTCTCATCCAAGCTGCGATGCTTTAAAAGCATCTCTCATATACGCTAGCAAATCTATTGATAACGGCCAGGAGTCTAACTGGAAAAACATATCCCATACTCAGTCGCATAAAGTTAATGTTTGTGATGACTATGAGCAAAATGATTATGAATTGCGTCATGGCTTTCAGCAGCAAGCTGCCGATAAAGTCCCAAGTCATCGGCTTGGAAAAGCGCCGCCTTCATCGCAACACCTTCAATAACTCCATTTGGCTCGAGCTTTATTACTGCACCGAGGCCAGCGTACACATAATGATCCCCGAACGTTTTGCGTAAGGCATTAAACGTAGGCTCCCCAGTGCAATGACCTGGGGCAATGTAATTAACTTTCCATTTATCACGCAAAGCATTTGCTACATTAGCTATTGTTTCATCGGGAGCCGTTACCAAGTGAAATCCTCCGGCTACCAAATGAATTTTAGGATTAATTTTTGCAGCTGCCTGAACAATATTCTCAATGCCAGGATGTGAGCAACCCACAAGAATCACTAGTCCATTGGGTGTATCAATTGCTAAGGAGAGCTCTTTCATTTCTTTAGTGCCCGGAGCATCTGATACCTGTGCAATAGCCCATATTCCTGGGGCAATTTCAGTAGTCTGATCAATTACCTGAAAATTAGCCTTCTCCCAAGCCGAACCAAATTTCATAGTTTCGGGTGGTGATCCATCGTAATAACGATACTCATTAGCTAGCTCAGCATCTTTACGATAGAAGGAGCTGGGCAAGGAAGAGCCGTAGATACCAAACCCTTCTCTCGGAGCATAAATTTTAACTTTCGGATTTGCCTCAAGAACTTTATTCAATCCTGCCATATGGTCACTATGGCGATGTGACAGCACTACAAAGTCTATTTTTGAGAGATCAGCATTGGCAACTTTAGCATTATGTTTGAAAGTTTCGCCGTCATTGCCAGTATCAAAAAGAATGCGTTTTCCACCTATTTCAACAATAGCGGCATAACCCCAATCCTTTTTGTAAGCACTTTGCTTTCCAAAAGCATCATAAATTATTTTAATTTCAGACTTTGATGAGCTTGCTTCCTTAGCAGCGGGTGCCGCAGATACAACAGATGCAGTTAAGAAACCAATATATAAAAGTGCAATTACTTTAATAAGTTTAATCATCTATTTCTCCATTATTTTCATGTACTACAAGTCTTAATTGCTTACACTAAATTAGTACTTGTATGAGGCGCCACTATTAATAAGTAATGTGTATATGTTGAATCCTTTTATGCGACCAATCTCAAGCCACGATAAATTTAAGATTGCCAAGCTTCTCAATGCGCGTTTCAAGCTTATCGCCTGGCTTTAGCCATACCTGTTTTTCTTTAGGGTAGCCTGTAATGACACCCTCTGGGGTGCCGGTAAAAATAATATCGCCTGGCTCAAGGGTAAAAATTTTAGAGGCGTAGCTCACAATCTGAGCACAATTAAAAACCATATCGTTAGTATTGGATGATTGACGAACCTCACCATTAACGTATTGCTCTATCTTTAGTTGATTTGGGTTTCCAACTAAATCTGATGTCAAAATATATGGGCCTATAGGCGCAAAACCATCATTGGTTTTGCCAATCATCCACTGACTACTGCGTTGCTGTAAATCACGTGCCGTAAAGTCTTGCCCTGTAGCATAGCCAAATACATATGACAACGCATCGGCCTCACTAACGTTATATGCGCGCTTACCCATCACAATAACTAACTCTGCTTCATAATCAAACTTTTCAGCGTTGACTAGTGATGCCTTTACAACACCATTATGGCTATTAAGTGTGTTATTGAATTTATTGAATAAAATTGGCAATGTTGGAATGGGATTATTAGTTTCTTTGGCATGTTTTGCATAATTCAATCCCACGCAGATAATTTTCTCGGGGTTGGTAATAGCGGGTGCATATTCGATTTTAGATTCGTCCAAAAACAAATTTGGGCCACCCTTACTCAATGCTAGGCTCACCAGCTTGCCTAGGCCTTGATCGCCATTCTGAATCAAATCATCAGTATTAATTGGCGCCTTAACCTTAAACTGTTTTGCTGCTTTAGCAACATCTAAAATCCCTTTGTCTGTCTTTACGCCTAAAACATATTTATCGCCCTCTTTATAATTTAGAACAGTCATGTTCTTTGCCATTTCAGGATTAGCAATCCTGATAGCGCCTGCGCCAGGTCCAGCTGCCTCAGCCTGATTTGCAATAAAAGGGGTGGTTAGCGCAGCACCGCCTGCTAAGACAGATACTTTTAGGAATTCACGTCTTTGGTTGCTCATAGTCTCTCCACATTTGTCTCTTGTAATTAAAGTTTTTTACTCCGACTAGTAATCTAACATGGGGTTAACATCTCCATCCTAGGGATTACCCGTCTCAGACCAAATAAAAAACCACCCGAGGGTGGTTTTAGTGTTTCTTGGTCGCCAGGGGCAAAATTGAACTACCGATATAAAGATTTTCAACTCTCTCGGCCAACCGCTTCCCAATGGCCAATAGAGCGCCTAGCCTTTATTCTTGTCCTTTTCTCCATCATGGTGCAATAAGAACTGAAGCATGCTGCTCTGGAGTGCAGTGACATTGTCGGGATTGTCGATGTACTTACGCAATTCTTGACGATCCGATACGCTCAAAATTTGCTGCAATTTAGAGATGGTGATCTTGAGTTGTTCGGCGGCAAGCTCAGGATGCTTAGATAAAAACTCCAGGCTCATCTCACCTGTATTAGCCTTACCAGGGTTACCACTTTTGGCATCTTTCTCGTGTGCATGCTCTACACCCATTTCTACCTTGGCTTTTTCCAATAGGCGTGCAAGCTCCCCTTGGGACAGATGCAAGCGTTTAGCCTCCGCCTCAATGAGTTCTTGTTCATCCGCTGAGATCACTCCATCTTCTAGCATGGTGTAGAGCTCAGTCATCATGCTCTCACGCTCAATACGCAATTGATCACTAAGCGCTGAAGACAAAATCGCCGCTGGAATCGCAAAAATACCAATGCCTAGAAGCGCCAACACAATCGTGATCGCCCTACCAGCTGGCGTAACCGGGGAGATATCGCCATAGCCCACACTGGCTAAGGTAATTACAGACCAGTAAATTGCTTGTGGAATATTTTCAAATTTATCGGGCTGGGCTTCATGCTCAAACAAGTAACCCAAGCATGCTGCCAGCATCACCAGCAAAAGCATGATGAAAACCGCCGCCTTCATGACTGGCCACTCTCGCTTAATCACCACGAAGAGCGATTGTGTCGCGCCGGAGTAACGAGCTAATTTGAGCAAACGCATCAATCTGAAGACTCGCAAGAAACGCAAGTCAAATAAGTGATGGAGCAGACTCTCTAGATAGAAAGGCAAGATCGCCAAGAGATCGATGATCCCCGTCGGCCTGGTTGCGCAGCGTAAGCGTCCCTTGAGCCAACCCTGGAACTTAGGATCTTCTGGACTACTGTAGATTCGCATCAAATATTCAGTAGAGAAGATTGCTACCGCAATCGTATCGAGAATCGCAAATTCAGAATGTAGGTGGTAATGAATACTGTGGACTGATTCAAGGATGACGGCTAACACGGACAAAATCACCCAGCTCACAATGAACATATCAAAGATGTGATGCAAATTGCCACTGGTCGGCGTTTCATTTACTAACGCATAAATCTTATATCGGTATGATTTATCTTTATTAAGCTCAAAAAATTCATTTACTGCGGGCGCCAAGGAACGGAAGAGTTTAAATAAACGCAATAAACGCAAGGCCCTGAGAACGCGTAAGTCCGCATCGAAGAAGGCGCCTAAGTAGAACGGCAAAATGGATGCCAAGTCAATCAGCGCAAATGGGCTCTTGCAATAGGCAAGGCGAGGATATTTGGCGGAGCTAAAAGCAGGATCTTCTGGCGCAACATAAAGTCGTAGTACGTATTCAATAGAAAAGACTACTAGTGAAAAAACATCAAAAATATGGAACAGATGCTCCCTAGTCTCATAGATAACCGGAATGTGCTCAAGCACTAGGCCAGCCATGTTGAGCACAATCATGTAAGTAATGAAGTGCTCAAATTGATCGCAGTAATTTTTCTTAATGCGATGATTAAAGAATAAGTTAAAAATACGCTTACGCACGCGCAAGCTCATACTAGAAAGTGAAATAGATTGGAGGCTCATAACTTAAACTCCCCAATTTTGATCAGGTAATAGCCGGTGTCACAAAGACTTAGGCGAACCTGTAAGCCACTCACGAGTTTTTCGCCGGGCTCCATGGGTGACAAGCCGGGAGGTCCTGCAGGATTTGGAGTGAGCTTCTCAAAGATAAAAGATCCGCTCGTCAAAAGATCATGCTTATTGCACTTGCTTGAATATGCTGGCCCATCTGGATTTAAGAGATTGGTGTAGCCCTCAAAGGGGCCCTTAGCACCAAAGAGTGCCTCAACACAATTCTTCCAATGATTTACTTTCGCACCCTTAGCGAATTTATTCTCTTCATCCATAGGTGTACACGCTACCGGCTGAATTGGCTCATTGGCCTCAAGCTTGCTAGCGAGATCACCAAACCATGCCACGATCTCTTCACCATTATCTTGTGAAGTCGCAACTTTTGCGCCGTTCTGATAATTCCCAATTCCCAGGTAGGCTACTAAAAGCAAGTTAGCAAACATCACCCAAAGAAACAAAAAATCCGAAACGCGCATGCCATGAAATAGACTTTGGATATTCTTGCCCAACACGCTCTCCCTGATCTTTCTTAATCCAAGCGACTATCTTGCCGCCTTCAATTACTGTATATTCAAATTTTGAGTCACTACGACTGTCTTTCGGGGATCTTTCATGCTATTTCAAACACTTCTGCAAAGCTTGTTAATGAGAAAGAAGGCAAAGAAGAAACCTGAACCCACTCAAGATTTATCCCCAATGGCTCAAAGCATAATGCAAAAGCTAGCTGAGCACGATAAAACCAAGGGTTTAGCCCAAGAAGCGCCTACCAATTCAGATGACTCATCACCTAAAAATAGCTGAGTAGGCACCACTATGTGTGCGCATTATTGAGCGCATTCGCTTTCCCCTAGCCTCCCCTTTTAAAGACTTTTATGCCCCAAGCGATTATTTTTGATGTTGAAGCAACCGATAAAAAAGATGCCGTCATTATTGAAGCTGCTTCTTTAGATATCACCTCCATTAATCCGCTTACGGTTGGTAATCCCTGGGTACAACGTTATAACCCTGGCAAACCCATTAGCTTAGGCGCCTTAGCGACTCACCACATCATAGATGAGGAATTAGTGAACTGCCCATCTAGTAGCTCATTCAAATTACCCGCTGGCACCAAATACATCATTGGTCATAGCGTGGATTTTGACTGGGAAGCCATTGGTAGCCCTGAAGTCAAACGCATTTGCACCCTTGCGCTTGCTCGTAGCCTTTGGCCTGATTTAGATAGCCATACTCAAAGCGCCCTGCTCTATCACTTTGAACGCGCTACTGCTAGAGAGCAACTGCGTGAAGCTCATAGTGCTTTAGCGGATGTCTGGATTTGCTCCAAGATTTTGGGGCAGATTATTGAGAAGCTCAAACCGACCTCTCTTGATGCTTTATGGGAAATGTCTGAGAAGGCACGTATTCCGACAATCATGCCTTTTGGTAAACATAAAGGCGAATTGATTAGCGATGTGCCGTCAGACTATAAGCAGTGGATGCTGCGTCAAGACAACGTCTCTGAATACTTACGTAAAGCGCTGAATACCAAATAAGCGCCTTTACTAGGGAATAAGGAATCCGTGATTTCCTTATTCCCCTTCCAGGCAGCTGCTGCTTGTTCTGCTGTTTACTTCTAATTACTTACTGATACTTGCGGCCAAATACTTGGGTATTGCTACGCTCATTACGCTTAGTGCTTTTCAATACTGCGCAGTAAGACAAAATCATGATGATTGCAAGTGAAGCGCCGTTAAAGTTATTTAATAGTTCCATTTGATTTCTCCTTGTTTACTTTTTCTTTATTACTTAGTTAGTTGGTTAGTTATTTTTTTATCGTGCCACCGGTAACTCATCCCACTGCGTGGTGTAGTTGGGTGACCTGTTACCAGATCTCATTTGCCAATCTTGTTTAGTTCCCGATGCGGCAGTTTTGATGGCAGCATTACCAAAGCGACTATTAATTGAATCCATGGCCTTCATGAGTCCAGCAGACTTGCCTTTTACTTCCATGTCATCAAATAGCGACTGCTGCATCGTGGGTTTATCAGCTAAGAGATTGAGAATCACTCCCGCTTTCTTATACTTAAAGCCAGCTTTGTAGATTTGCTTTAGCCCTTTTAATGCAGCGCTAGTCAGCGTTAAGGTGTTATCACTAGGATCACTCAGAACGACGGTGATACTTTGGTGGTGTTGTGGCTCGAACGGCTTATGTGGATTGGTTTGCACAAAGATCGTGAGCGCGCCCGTTACTGATTTTTGGCTTCTGAGTTTCTCAGCACCTCGTGCAGCATGCGTAGCAACAGACTCAGCCAACCCTTCCATTGAAGTGACTGGCTTGCCAAAACTTCTTGAAGAAATAATTTGTTGTTTAGCTGGGGCTACTTCTTCTAGCTGTAAGCAAGATACGCCGCGCAACTCATAACAAATGCGCTCGATCACAACACCAAACTGCTGGCGCATGGCTTGTGGTGATATTTGTACTAAATCAAATATGCTGTTGATCTTGAGTTCTTTGAGTTTCTTGGCAGTCTTACCGCCAATACCCCACACCTCACCTACTGCTGTCTCGGCCATCCATTGATAGAGCACTTCTTTAGGCATAGAGCTGATGTCACATACACCAGCAAACTGGGGATTCTTTTTAGCCAAATGATTTGCTAACTTGGCAAGCGTCTTGCTCGCGCCAATGCCAACACATACTGGCAGACCGGTAGTATCTTTGACATCTTGCTTGATGATTTGACCTAAGCTAGTCGGGTCAGCATATTGCTTGAGCACTGTCTCGATTTGCAGAAAGCTCTCGTCAATACTGTAGACCTCTAAATTGGGTGTGAACTTTCTTAAGACTTCTACTACCCTACCGCTCATATCGCCATACAAAGTGTAGTTAGATGAATACGCTTGGATACCATGTTGCTTGGCTAAGTCTTTCATCTGAAACCAGGGTGTACCCATCTTTACGCCGAGCGCCTTAACTTCAGCGCTACGTGCTACGGCACAACCATCGTTATTCGATAGAACGACCATCGGCACATCTTCTAGCTTGGGTGCAAATACGCGCTCGCAAGATACGTAGAAGTTGTTCACATCGACCAACGCAAAGAGTTGATTGGCTTTGCCGGATTGGTTCATGCGGACCTCCCGTTTCTGCTACTAGCATGGCTGTACTTGCGCACTACCCCAACGACTACACCCCAGATTTGGAGTTCGCTGTTCTCGTTAAAGGTAATCGGCTCGTAATTGGGGTTCTCTGGCTGGAGCTCGGTCTTGCCACGTAATTGATAGAGACGCTTGATGGTGTACTCGTCATCCACCACGGCAACCACGATATCTTTATGTTTTGGCTTGAGGGATTTATCGACTACCACCTTATCGCCGTCACAAATGCCCGCACCCATCATCGAATCGCCCTTCACGGTGAACATGAAGGTGGCTGGTTTGTTTTGGACTAAATAGTGGTTTAAATCGAGACCTTCCTCGGCATAATCGGCTGCCGGACTTGGAAATCCCGCTGAAATGCGGTGACTCAGGAGCTTGAACTCATAGGCGCCATTTTCCGCTAAGGCTTGTGGAGCCTGGGTCAGAGTGCTTTCTGAGGAGCTTTTTGGAAGTACGATTAGTGCCATGGGTTCTAATATACTGTATATCCATACAGTATTTCAATACCCGAGCATTATTTTTCCGAAAACGTGGTTTTTACCCCCTTTAAGGGGTGTCAGAAGTGCAAAAGGCACCCATAACCCAAAGAAAGCTTATCCAATAAAAAACCACCCGAAGGTGGTTTTGGTGTTTTTGCTAACTCAAAATCTATTTGCAGTTTTTCTTATCCATGAGATCAGCCAGCCTTGACATTCTTGCATCGGCCGCCGCTATAGCTTCGTTGGCATTGCTATAAGTGGCAATAATGCCAATGGGGAAGAAAATTGCGGCTGCGGTATTCGTGCCCGTCACACCCTTTACATCCTCAGCTTCTTTTTTAGCTTCCTCAGCTCGCTTAAATTCATCCTTTAAAGATTCACAAGACAAGTCCCTGTCAGAAAGCTTGGTTGTCTCAATTACCCTTGGTGTAGAGCAAGCCCCAAGCAAACCCAAAAGAAATACAGCAAGAATTAAACGATTTGTCATTTTTTGAATCTTTTATATAGAAGTTGAATTGAGCTTAGCTCAGAAGAATATCAAAATTAATAGGGGTCTACCCTTCGAACAAAAGCGATGATCTCTTTTGAATCTACTTTTGTGGAGTTTGCAATTGATATCTTGCAAATAGACTACGCATGCTCAGTCTTTTCCATAAAGCGCTGCATATCCTCTTTAGAGGCTGGCAAATTGATAAGCTCAGAGTAATAGGCTGCCGAACCCGAAATACTCTCAACGCTTTTTGGAGTGATTCGACCTACCGGTACCAGATAGCCTCTCCATAAAACGCGCATATGCATACCAAAAACACTGGCCGGAACCTTCATCTCTACTGCACGCTCGACTAGGTGCTGACACAAAGTGCCAGGCTCTTCAATACGAAGATGGTACAGATGGGGGATTTCTGACTCAGCGCGCTTTTCATATTGCTCGACATGGTAATCATGGTAAGTGCGCTGCCCAAAATCAAAAATAAAGTCTGCGATGGCGCGCGAGAACCAATACGCACCCGTATTGTCGCCCCTATGCTCTAGAGCGTCATGTAGCTTGGATTGATAGCGCTCTTTGTGTTTTTGGGTTTTATAGCGATAAAAGGGGTGCTTTTGCATATAGCGTACCACTAGGCCGCCCAACACCAACAGTGATCCTATTACCAAGCCTTCTGTCATTGCGCCAAACTCTTCTAAGTAATGCTATTAATTTTAGTAAATATTCTATCGAAGAAGTAAGTCTATACGAAGATGGCATAGCGTATTAGCGCAGCGGTTCATGATTGCGCCAATATTGTGCACAGGCAAAGCTAACAAAAAGCAAAGGCCAAAATGGCCGGGTCATCAAAGAAAGCATTAGAGGCATAAATGCTTGCCCGATAGATCCAGGCATGCCCCACTTCGATGAGCTCAGCCCAACGATCCATTAGCCGAGATAATCCGTCTTGCCCAACTCAACGCCGTTATGACGCAAGATGTTGTAAGCGGTTGTGATGTGGAAGTAAAAGTTTGGAATAACCCAAGTCAGGACATATTGCTCACCCACAAACTCAAAGCTCCACTCTTTAATGGAGAACTTAATCTCTTTAGTTTCCGTGCCATCAATCTGCTCAGGCTTGATGCTATCCATAAAGGCAATTGTTTTAGCGATCCGCTCTTTTAATTGCGCCAGGGTACTTTCGGTATCGTCAAATTTAGGCGCTTCAACACTGGCCAAGCGCGCCAAACCAAACTTCACTTGATCACAAGCAATTTGCACCTGCTTAGCCAGAGGAAACATATCAGGAAATAAGCGCGCCTCTACCAAGACCTTGCCATCGATTCCTTTTGCGGCTGCGTACTCTTCAGCCTTAGTGAGAATGTTGGTCAAGTTGACCAACATCTTCTTTAGCTGAGGAACCGATGCTTGGTACATGGAAATTGCCATAAAACCTTCTTATCTGAATTACTAAACTGGAAGTGAATTAAACATCACTCATGAAATCGCCACCACCACTGTCATCCCATGAGCTGGCGCCACCATCATCCCAAGAGCTGGCATCACGTACGCCAAAGTTAGGATCTAAAGATGCTGGACCGCCCACTTGATTTAAGTTGGGGTTGGAGCCGGCATTGGAGTGGCCGTTATCGTGACCGCCCATAAGGCTGCTTGCCAATGCTTGACCAGCATACATACCAGCACCTAATGCTGCGCCCGTTGCAAGACTACCCATCAATCCGCTACCCATACCGCCTGCTGCTGGCGCTCCTGGGTATCCAGGGCCGCCAGGACCACCGGGATAGCCAGCTGGACCACCCGGAGTTCCAGGGTAACCAGCGCTTGGTGCGTTATAGACTTGTACCGCCTCAGCCTTACGACGCTTCATCACGATGATGACGCCAATAACTAAGATCGCAATCAAACCCCAGAACAGCGAGTTACTAAAAATAGAGGTCTGACTAGCTGCAGGGATGCCTGCACCACTTGCCAGCTGCACTTGAAGTTTTTGCACAGACTCAGGTTGGGCAAATGGCAAACCAGGCGCTAAGTTTTGCGCTTTGATGAAATGATTACGCGCCGCCTCTAACTTACCTTCTTTGAGGTAAAGCTCAGAAGCCACATAGTGGGCTTTTGCGCTGTTAGGGTGATTTTGCAAAACTTCTTTCATCATGGCATCGGCTTTGGCCATCTGCCCAGATTGCACAGCTTGATATACCTCAGGCAAGGTTGCCTCGGCAAACGCTGCATTGCTAGTTAACAGTACCGCTGCTGCGAGTACGCCAACAAATAAATTGATTACTTTACGAATGTTCATCAAGACTCCTTGTAGGATGTTTCGTGCGAATTTCATTATCCCTAGTTTGGGGATTTTTGCTATTCCCTACTTATATAGGGTCTTTAAGGAGGATTTCAAGGGCTGGGAATTAAGCTATCTCAGCGATCTCACCCTTAGAGGAGATTAAATAGGCCTTAGCTGGCTTATCTGGACGAATTCTGCCCAGCTCTTGTTTGTAGTTATTTAGCTGTGCGCGGTACTTGTCTTGGGCCTCACTACCCACCTCCGGAATGGTGAGCTTGTAATCCAAAATGGCTAAGTGGTCCTCAAACTCTACTAGGCGATCTAGGCGAAAGCTTCTGGCATCCAAACTAACAACATCAATCTCATTCCAAGCCTGCACCCACTGATTATCTGTAAGGTATGACCGGAGCTCTTTAGAAGTGAGAACGGTGTTCGCTTGATCTAGCGCTTTGCTTGCCAGCTCTTCATCAATACCAAGCCAGCGAGCAATTTGATCCGCACTCATCCGTTCTGGGCTCGTTCCCCCAGTTTGAAGAGTGAGATGCTCTAGCAGACGATGGAAGTGCACGCCCTCTTCCAATATTTTTGAGTTATCTGGTGCGCCAGACTCATCCTGGAATACTTCCAGGGTTACGCCACTTTCGATATCTTTTAGCTGCTGCTCATGACTGGCTTTAGCCGCATCCCAGGAAACCTCAAAGTCATCCATCAAGAAATCCGTTGGATTATTTGTCTTCTGACTGCTTGGCGCCTGTGCTTTACTATTTTTGCTAATTGACGCTACAGGTTGATCTTCCAAAATAGCTAACTGACCCACCGTCGCCCTGCCATACCAAGACTTCTCATCTAAACCTATAGGATTTTTTGCAGTAGGTGCCTTTGCCACACCGCTAATCCAAAGGCCCTGCTTTGCTCTGGTCATTGCAACGTAGAGCAGATTCCAGTTCTCATTCTTACCAATGAGTAACTCGCGTTCACGCACTTCACTACGAGGATTAGTTAAGGTGGCTGAGGTATACATCGACAAATGACTTGGACTCTCGCTCTCAGGCGGCCAGTCTAATAAGACACCGCGATGATCTGCCTTACCTTCAGTGTGGTTGGCATCGAGCATGATCACGAATGGAGACTCCAAACCCTTTGCCCCATGAATCGTCATCATGCGCACGCGCTTGTTTTTATCTTCCTCAGATAGCTCGCTCTCTTCATCGAGCTCTACGAGATCAGCATCTGCTTCAACATCACCCTCATCTGGGGTTTCATCATCATCGCCACGACGAATGGTATTGATCTCTTCAATAAAGCGGCCTAGGCTTGGGTAACGGCCGCCATCCTGATTGAGCGCTAATTCGAGGAAGGCATCAAGATTTGCCAAGACCTGCGCCCGCGCAATCTCTTGAGCGGCGCCTGCATACTTGATACGTAAATCACTTTCTTGATAGATGCGGTCGAGCAAGTCATGAACTGGCAGGCGCTCACCTAGCAGACGCCAGTGCTCTAGATAACGCGCCGCCTGCATCAAGCCTGCATCTGGGCTATCTTGTAAAGCATCCCACCAAGAACGATATTGATTTAAGGCCATTACCTTCGCGAGAGACTGCATTTGGCTTTCGGTAAATGCAAAAATAGGGCTTCTCAATACTTGGGCAAGCGGCAAATCATGACGCGGCGTTACCAAGACCGTTAGGAGCGCAATTAAGTCATCAATCTCTAGAGTGTTGAGCAACCCACCGAGCCTTGAGCTCTCGAACGCTAAACCTGCCTCACGTAGTGCACGCTCAAATTGCGGAAGATATTTGCGACGTTTAACTAGTAATAGGAAATCACTCTCTCTAGCCTTGCGCCAGACCTCTTTGCCATTGACGTGATCCACTACAGGACGTGTCTGAATAAGGTGCTGTATCAATGCGCTGACCTGCTGCCCTTCAACGTAGCGCTGCGTAACGTCGGCAGTTTGTCGCGCATCTACAATCGCCTCCTCAAACGCATTGCCTGCCCTTTGCTCTAACTCTTCAGCCTCGTATTTCACAAGAGGCAATAAATAGGCTTCGCCCTCGTTTGAATATGGCGTATCTGTAGTAACTCCTGCTGGCGCTTTCCATAACGTCTTTTGTTGAGTAAACGGATAGGACTCGGGTAATTGCTCAATGCGAAAGATTTGATTGACTGCTTCATTAATTTTCGGCGCGTTACGGCGGGTCGTATTTTGATTTAATGAGGCTGCGTTCATTTCCTTTACCAAGAAAGCCTGCGCATCATTAAATAATCTCGGATCGGCGCGACGGAATCGATAAATTGATTGCTTAGGATCGCCTACGATAAAGACAGTCGGCCTTGATTCATCCTGACCGTAGCCTTCTAGCCATGCGCGCAGAATCTGCCATTGCAAGGGATTGGTATCTTGGAACTCATCCACCAAAATATGCCTGTACTTGGCATCTAATCGAGACTGCAAATAGGCTGCATTAGCTGAGTCCGCCATTAATTGACTGACACCAATCTCCAGATCGTCAAAGTCACGGACACGCATAGACTCTTTGGTGATTTGAACGTGGTCCATCATTGCAGAGCTCATTGCAAACCAAGCTTCATTTAGCGCAAAGGCTTCTAGCTCTTTGTTCCAGGCAACAAATTCTAAGAAGGCCGTTGCCCAAGCTTGCTTATAAGTTACATGCTCCTGCTCACGATCTAGCTCGCCCTCTTTTTTGAGGTATTTTTTGAGATCGCCGGCGGCCTTATCATTCGAGGTGCGATTGGTATCGTCTTGAGTCAAAAATACTGACTGCAATACAGGTGCGATCTCCATCACATCACCGCCGCTAGATTTGAGATTGATGGCAGCTTGAATCATGGGCGCATAGGTCATTTCAGTAGCACTACTATTACTAAAGCAGCGATGCAAAAACTCTAAATCTGCTTTGGCATGAATGGCATTCCAAATTCCATTAAGCGGGTTGTCAATTTTCAGCCTAGGTAGATCTGCTTTGAGTTTCTCAATAGGAGTACTGCCATGAGCTTTACAGGCTTGTGAGAAGAATGTCCAAGCACCTCTTTGTTTAAAGAGACTGTAATTACTCATTAAGAATTTTTGCGTCTCACTTGCACCCAGCGTCTTTAGTAAGGTGTCGTAATGCGCTTGAATCCCTTCGGGCAAATTTCCCCACCAATCATCCAAGCACTCTTCCTGCAAACGCTTTGCATCTTCTCGTAAGCTAAAGCCAGGCTGTATGCCTGTTGAAATTGGCGCTGCACCTAAGAGCCTTCCAAACCATCCATGGAATGTGTCAATCACAATGCCTTGTGGACTTGCCAGAACTTTCGCATAAAGAGACTTGGCTGTTGGTAGCAATGACTTTGCCTCTTCTGCGCTCAGCCCACGATCAGTTAAATGTTGAATGAGTTGCTCATCGCTCGATTGTGAAAATTCCTCTAGCAGGCGATAGAGGCGATCACGCATCTCTTGCGCTGCTTTTCTGGTGAAAGTAAGGGCAAGGATTTCTTGAGGTTTTGCGCCTGCTAACAGGAGACGTGCCATACGGGTAACTAGCAACCAAGTCTTACCGCTACCCGCGCATGCAGAGACAATGACCGAGCGACTTGGATCGCAAGCAATATTGACTGGGAAAGTAGTGTTGCTCACCACATCCCCTTTCTGCAAATGCCTCTGGCTTCGCAATACTGGCAAACGCTATCGGGCGCAAATGCCTTAAGAGGTTTGCCAGACCAGAGTGATTGCACATCCTCAGTCATTTGCTCAGAAAATTCTTGCATGAGTTCTGGCATTGCTTCAATGGCAACGGTGCGCGCAGCTTCATCACCCTCTTTCTTCACATCGGCTTTTAAAGCCACCCACTCGGCCGCATTGACTTCGCGCCCAGAGATCTTCTTGCTCTCATTCGAAGCTCTGGCATAGATTAGTAATTGTGGATCGTCCAATACAGCCTCAGAGCGCCACTCGACCTTAGTGAGATTTTGGTTTTTATAGTCAATAACAGATGCGGCTTTGGAATCATGAATACTGACATCAAAACGGTCTGCATAACCCTCAATCCGAATATGGCGCTCATTGCCATCGACATCGGTAAATGGAAGATCAAAGCCCACTTTAACTTCAGCGTCATGAAACTGCCAACCTTGGGCCTCACGCTCTAACTGCCAATGAATAAAACTCGGAATTTGTTTTTGCCAGTCTCTTAAGACGCCCAAGACCCTAGCATCACCCTCAATCAAACGTTTAAAGACTTGTTCAGAAATCAGTGTGAGTTGATCTTGCATCCAGGCGCGACGCAGCTCTAAATCAGCAGTCATTGGTGAGGAGGATTTTTGCGCCTCACTTTTCATTGCGTGATAAAAATTACGCAAGATCTTATGCAGCGTTTGACCAGCAAGAGAAGCATCAAAACCTTCTTCAAAGCCTTTGAGCTTACGTAAGCCTAATAGGCTACGTACGTAATATTTATATGGACAGTCACGCAATGCTTTATAAGCACTTGGGCTCATCGAAACTGGCATGGGCAAATCTGAATCTATTTTTGCAATTGCCATTTGTGATGGGATTGCCGCACCACTACGAGGTGCAAATAAGGCGCTGGCATTTTGTGCCTGCCAATTGGGCAAATCCATTTGGAGTCTCTGAATCCAAGCAGATGCTCTTAAGGGCTCCCCACTCTTGCTCTTACTTTGCCAAAGAAGATCGACACTCGAAAATGAGGTGAGTAATTGAGATAAATCTCGTGCCTGTTGAACAAATTGCGCCTCAATGCTAGATCCACCTAAGAGTCGATTTAAAGCATCAGAGAAAAATAATGGCGGCTCTGAGAATGCAGGTAGCTGCTGTTCGTCACAGCCTACCATCACAATAGCTTCAAATTCTCTAAAACGAGTAGAGCTCAGAGGCAAGATGCTGAGGGTAGCTGCTGCACTGACACCCATCTCTTCATAAGAGGACTCTTCAATCACCGTCTTTAATAAGCTCAGCCATTCATTTAAGCGCATCGCAATTTGCTGATGCTCTACATCAAAATCAAATGTTTCCAAAAGCTCAAGCAATTGCTTGCCAGCAGAATCTTTTTCTAAACCCTGCGTCATTCCTATTTGGATCAGATCATCTATCAGATACTGATGCGCAAGAGCGCAATTAATCTTGACTCCGCGCCAGCGATTGAGTCGACCACGAATAGATTGCAGGAGTTCTAGTAGAAGTGGATTGGGCGCAACTGAACCATGGGAGACTGATCCCTCAATCGCCATATGAAAAGTTTCCCAACCGGATTTAGCTTGGCTAGCAATCAAAATATCCTCGAGCTGGGCCACCAATCCATTTAAGGACTCCGCATCACGCGTACTGTTCGCGTTAAGACACTTACCAAGATCTAAGAATGGATTTTGTAAAAACTCCAATAGGTCCGCTGCACTCGGACCTTCAGGTGGTGCACGCAATAACTCAAGCCAACTATTGAGCGCTGCTGCCGCTCTAGTGGTGGATAACTTCCAACCAGTTTCATCTTGAATTTTGAGAGATGGTCCAAGGCGCGCCAATAATGCCCGCGCCCTTCTGGCAACCAGACGATCTTGCGCCACCAGAGCGATATTCGTTTTGCCGTCTATTAACTGTTGTTCAATTGTTTTCGCTGTTGCCCATGCCAACTCCTCAAACCGCTTAGCAGCAATCAGATGCCAATCTGCTGAGTGCGCATTATGAAGATTGGTTTGGATAGCTTGCAGCTTTTGCGCTTCAGGCATCTGGGGACCTAATGCTTCCGCCCAGAGTGCGACAGACTCCCAGTTCATTGTCACTTCAACTGCGGGAGCGAACTGCGCATAGTCCGTTAAATACCCTTGAATCAGCTGCTTATCAATTGGAGTTGGGTCTGCTGTTTCTACCCAAATTAATGGCCTGACATTTGCTTGTGCAATTTTCTTGGCAGCCTCAAGATGGGCAGCCATGGCAAATTGTTTTCTGAAGGCCGGATCACTTGGGCTAGTGATATATCGCCAGAAAGTCAGCAGCACTTGCGCTTCTTGATCCACTACTTTTCTAGCGAGGGCTGGATATGCCTGACCAATAGTGCGATCCAAGAATGGTTCAAGAGTCTCGATCCAAGATTCCGTATTTTGGGTGATGGGCTCTTCTTGATTTGTGATCAGCTTGCGTAGTTCTTGCTGAAGACTGGGAGCTATTGAATTAGACAGGGTATCGCAGGCGGCAATAATGGCTTGTGCCAATCCCCAAGATCCTGCCTCAGTTTCCGCTTTAAACCAGGCTTGCAACTGCTTATGTTTACGGAGTGTTGCGTATACAGATAACCAACGCTCGAGATCGGATTGTTTCTTGGGGAACTTCCATGCACCTGGTGCTGCTTCTAGCCAATCGTTAAAACTCATCACCTGGGGTAAGAATGCAATGTGGCTTGGCAGATCTTTAGGTCGATACTTTTCTAATGCAGCTCTCACCCCCATTAGTGGGCCTGCAGTACTGAGCACGACTAATGGGCGTTGATTGGTTTGCACCGCACAATTCCAAATACCCTCAGCGAGCAAGTTCAGGGCACCCGCATTGGGCGCAATTGCCCAAGCATGTGGCTGCTTTTGCTCGTTTAGGAGTGGAAATGGGTGCGGCATGGATAGTAGTTCTGGAGCTGGCTTTAGGGCTAGTTTGTGAGCATTTTTTAGAATTTGGGCAGAAAGTGTGGCTTATTGCTAATATAAGCGTTGTAGTGCAATAACTAAATAAAACTAAATAAGACTAATTAAGGAATTTTCATGAGTGCCGGCATCAAATATGTAACTGACGCTTCTTTCGAGCAAGACGTTCTCAAGTCCGATAAACCTGTTCTTTTGGACTTCTGGGCTGAGTGGTGTGGTCCTTGCAAGATGATCGGCCCTATCCTTGAAGAGCTGGCTGGTGAGTATGGCGACAAGATCCAAATCGCGAAGATGAACGTGGATGAGAACCAAGGCGTTCCTGCCCAGTTCAATATTCGTGGCATCCCTACTTTGATTCTCTTTAAGAACGGCACTGTTGCTGCTCAAAAAGTAGGCGCTTTGGCCAAATCTCAGTTGACTGCATTTATTGATAGTCATCTGTAAATAGTCCCAGGTCACAGGTTCACTGGGTGAGCCTGTGGTTTTTAGCTGTTTTTAGTGTAGTATCTAATTCATCGCACTTTCAGTGCCCCGTTTTCTAGCAATTTTCCCTCCCCTTCTTTTTAGCAAACTCCCCAAAATTCTGTTTTTCCAATCTGTCTGATGTCCATCTAGACAGCGATACCCCAAAACACATTTACATCCTTATCTACACCCGAGAACCACATGCAATTATCTGAACTCAAAGTACTCCACGTATCCGCCCTGCTTGAAATGGCAGCTAGCCTGGAGATTGAAAATACGCAACGTATGCGCAAACAAGAGTTGATGTTTGCCATCCTCAAGAAGCGCGCTAAAGAAGGTGAATCTGTTTTCGGTGACGGTACTTTGGAAGTATTGCCTGATGGCTTTGGTTTCTTACGCTCCCCAGATGCCTCTTATATGGCTTCACCGGACGATATCTATATCTCTCCTGCTCAGATCCGCCGCTTTAACCTGCATACGGGTGACAGCGTTGAAGGCGAGGTTCGCACCCCTAAGGATGGTGAGCGTTACTTTGCTTTAGTCAAAGTAGACAAGATCAACGGTTTGCCTCCAGAGGCCTTGAAGAACCGCATCATGTTCGAGAACTTAACGCCTTTGCACCCAAATCGCGTTGTTCAATTAGAGCGTGATATCAAGGCTGAAGAGAATTTAACTGGCCGCATCATCGACATGATCTCCCCGATTGGCTATGGCCAGCGTGGCTTGATCGTGTCTTCACCTAAGTCTGGTAAGACGGTGATGATGCAGCACATCGCCCATGCGATTTCTGCGAACAATCCAGATGCCATCTTGATCGTATTGTTAGTAGATGAGCGCCCTGAAGAAGTTACTGAAATGCAGCGCTCTGTTCGTGGTGAAGTGGTTGCCTCAACCTTTGATGAGCCAGCAGTGCGTCACGTACAAGTTGCTGAGATGGTGATTGAGAAAGCCAAACGCTTGGTGGAGATGAAAAAAGACGTCATCATCCTGCTTGATTCGATTACCCGCCTTGCTCGTGCCTACAACACTGTGATTCCTTCATCTGGAAAAGTGCTTTCTGGTGGTGTGGATGCCAATGCATTGCAACGTCCAAAGCGTTTCTTCGGAGCAGCGCGTAACGTTGAAGAAGGCGGTTCACTCACCATCATCGCAACTGCCTTGATTGAAACCGGTAGCCGTATGGATGACCTGATCTACGAAGAGTTCAAAGGTACCGGCAATATGGAAGTGCACCTTGAGCGTCGTTTGGCTGAGCGCCGTGTTTACCCATCAATCAACCTTAACAAGTCCGGTACGCGCCGTGAAGAGTTGCTGGTTAAGGCTGAAAACCTCCAGAAAATCTGGGTATTGCGTAAATTATTGGCCGATATGGACGATATCGAGGCGATGAACTTTATCGTTGATAAGCTCAAATCCACCAAAAATAATGGTGAATTCTTCGATTTAATGCGTAAGGGTGGCTAATTTAGCCTCTCAGAGGCGGTAAAAGTGCGCTTTGTTGTTGATTTCATGGCATAATTTCGCCTTTACCGCTTTAATAATTTGCATTTAACTGGGTAAGTATTTAGGTCTTTGGACTTAAACGGCTGCCTGCTAATAGGACTTAATAATGAAACCTGGCATTCACCCCGAATATCGTGAAATCGTCTTTGTAGACGTTTCTAATAACTTCAGCTTCAAGACTCGCTCCACTATGTCTACTAAAGAGACAATCAAGTGGGAAGATGGCAATGAATATCCCTTGGCCAAGATCGAGACTTCATCTGAGTCACACCCTTTCTACACTGGTACCCAGAAGATTATGGATACTGCCGGTCGTGTTGAGAAATTCCGTCAGAAATTCGGTACTAAAGCTGTTGCTAAAGCTACCGGTGATGGCGCTGCAAAAACAGCTGAGAAAAAAGCTGCTGCTGCTGAAGCTAAAGCTGCTGAAAAGCCAGCTAAGAAGAAGTAATAGGCTTACTCAACAAAGGGGCTGGGGTTTGGATATTCAGTATTCACCCTCCCCTGCGAGATAATCAAGGCAGCGTTTGCTGCCTTTTTTATTGCTAGTTTTCTATGGTCAAACTCACCGCCGCTGCCACCACCTCCATTCCACGCATCATTATTTTTGCGTTGACCTTGGTCTATGGTTTTGCCGGTCTTTTTGCGCGCGATCCTTGGAAGAATGAGGACGCCATTGGATTTGGTGGCATGTGGGCCTTGCAGAATAGCAATGCACTCGACTGGATTGTTCCGCATCTTGCAGGACGCGATATTTCTCTTGGCGCACCCTTTCCTTACTGGCTAGGCGCCACCCTCATGGATCTCTTTGGTCCTGTGATTGGCATGGCCAATGCCGCACGTCTATATGCAGCTGTTTGCTTCTTTGCTTCTGCGTTAGCGATTTGGTACGCAACTTATCTATTAGGACGTCGCCAAGAAGTACAGCCCATGGTCTTGGCTGTTGGTGGTCAGCCTGGCCGCAAAAACTATGGCATGACTTTGGCTGATGGCGCACTATTGATTTTCTTGGCATGCGTTGGTCTTGCACAGCGTGCGCATGAGACTACGCCAATGATGGCGCAACTGATGGGTATCAGTATTGTCTTGTATGGCACAGTGCGCGGTTTAGACAAACCTTGGCAAGGTGGCCTGTGGACTGGCCTAGGCATTGCACTCGTTGCGCTCTCGAGCAATCTCACGCTAAGCCTCATCATCGTGATCTCCACCATCATTGCCGTCATTGCAAGCAATGCAAAACTGCGTTTTCGCTGGACTTTAAGCAGCACGGCCTTAGGTCTAATTGGTTTTGCAATTTGGCCTGCGCTTTGGTATCTGGGTAACATCACTCCAGAGTGGCGTCACATCGCCGAAGAAGGCTGGCGCAATATGCCGGAGATGCGTGCAACGCCCTCTATTGAATCCCTCGGATTTTTGAGTGTGAACTTTTGGGCCTATGCCTGGCCAGTGTGGCCCTTAGCTATCATCTCTCTTGCCCACTGGGGTCGAGTCAAAGAAGCGGGTCAATGGCGCGCACCACATCTTTGCATTCCGCTCAGTTTATTTATTGGTTGCTTGACTTATGTTCTGTTCAGACTAGAAGCCAATGAGCATGACCTCATCATTTTGATTCCCAGTTTGTCGATCATTGCCGCATTTAGCCTACCGATCCTTAAACGTAGCCTTATTAGCTTCATCGATTGGTTTGCTATGTTTAGCTTCACCATGATCGCCTTGGCTATTTGGATTATCTGGTTAGCTAAAGTAACTGGCTATCCAGAATCGACTGCTGCGAATTTAGCGCGACTCTTACCAGGCTTTCAGGCTCAGTTTGACTACATTGGTTTTGTGGTTGCCCTTCTCATTACTGGCGTGTGGTTGGCGATTGTGCGTTGGAGAACTTCTCGTGCTCCAAAAGAAATCTGGCGTTGCCTGATTATCTCGGCTTCTGGCACTACATTGATGTGGGTCTTGTTAATGACCCTTTGGTTACCAACGATTAATTACGCAAAAACCTATCGCTATGTGTCCGATCGTCTGGTGCAAATTATTGCCAACACGCCAGGATGTATTGATACTAGCAATCTAGGTCCTGCACAGTTAGCTTCGTTTAGTTACTTCACCAAACTTCCTTTGCGTGATGATCCCAGTTGCAATCTCATGCTGACTCACAGCTCCTTAGAGGCTAAGGCATACGCTAGCCTCAATAAAAAGAAAATTGAATTACTTTGGGAAGACCGCCGCGCATCTGACCGAGATGAGCGTCTACGCCTCTATCAAATTACCCCTGCCGGTAAAGAATAAAACGTGTTGCACTTTAAATTATCGCGTTTGCGCGAGGATGTTCCTTCCCTATTAAAACTCGCTGGACCCCTACTCATTGGTCAGCTTGCAGTCATTACCTTTGGCGTTTTAGATACCGCCATGACAGCGCGCTACTCCGCAGATGATTTAGCTGCCCTTGCGATGGCGTCTGCCATCTTTATTAGCATCTATGTTGGCCTCACCGGTGTAATCTCTGCTCTTGCGCCAATAGCGGGACAACTCTTTGGCGCAAAACGTTTTGGCGAGATTGGTGAAGAGGTGCGTCAAGCTACTTGGTTAGCAGTGGGACTTACCGTATTAGGCGGCGCCATTTTGCTCAATGCGGATCATCTCCTGCAAATCTCTCAAGTCACACCGGATATTGAGGGCAAGGCTAAGCTTTATCTCAATATCCTTGCCATTGGTTTACCTGCCAGCATGGCAATGCGTGTACTGATGGCATTGCATAACGCCGTCTCTAGACCGGCAGTGATTACTGTGGTGCAGCTCATTGGTTTGGGCTTGAAACTACCACTCAATCTTTTATTTATTTATGGCGGTCTTGGTATTGAAGGCATGGGTGGGCCAGGTTGCGCAGTAGCTACGGTCATCATCAATTGGTTTTGGCTCATCATCACTCTGGGCTTTGTGCTCTTTGATGGCTTTTACAGACCTTTTAAGATTTTTGCCCACTTTAGCTGGCCAGATTGGCATCGGATCTGGACGCTCTTGAAATTGGGTGCGCCTATTGGCTTTAGCTATTTGATTGAAGTAACGTCCTTCACCTTTATGTCGCTATTTATTGCGCGCTTAGGCACTACCGCTTTAGCTGGTCATCAAATTGTGGCCAATATGGGAACCGTGATTTATATGGTGCCCTTGTCTCTATCGATTGCGACGATGACTTTGGTGTCTCAATCTATTGGCGCCGATAAACAAGAGCGTGCAGAAGAAATTGGTTGGTCATCGGTTTTCTTCACCACTAGCCTATGCGTTGCCATTGGTGTGGCGGTATGGATTTTTAGAACAGTGCTTCTAGATCTATACGATCCACCAGAAGAGGTAAAAGCATTTTCTATCCCGCTCTTTTTATTTATTGCCTTTTACCAAGTCTTCGATGCCCTGCAGATTACTGCCGCATTTATTTTGCGAGCCTATCGCATCGCTTTTTGGCCGATGGTCATTTACGCGGGTTCCTTATGGGGCGTTGGCTTAGGTGGTGGCTACTTGATGGGCTTTAATGTCTTTGGTAATACACCAGAATTTTTACAAGGAGCCAATGGGTTTTGGGCTGGCAACAGTATGAGTTTGGCTTTAGCGGCAATGCTATTGCTCTACCTCTTCAGAAGAACGGCGGCGCGCTTTGAGAAAACGCATCCGCCGGTCGAGGTGTAAGCGAGACTAAATTTAGTAATGTGATTTACTGAATGGGCTTGAAACCACTTGGCGGCATCGAGGGTTTGCCTTGCGGAATGTTGTATCCGTTTCCGCTACTTGGTGCACTACCATTGAAGCTTTGGGTTGGTAAGCTAGGCACCTGATTGCCTTTGGAATACATGCACTGCTGATAAGCGATGTTGTATTGAACTTGCGCCTGATTTTGTTTGCCAGAGGAATTCATGGCGCCCATGGCGGCACCACCGAGCAGGCCAATACCTGCGCCAGTACCGATATTCTGACTACTTCCACCCTGAATGACTGCTCCAGCAGCTGCACCTAAAGCAGCGCCGATAGCTGCACTAGTAGCGCCTTCTTTAAGAGCTGCATTACTAGTATCTTTAATCGCGTTTGCAGCAAACTCACGACACTGTTGATCGTCCTGCTGAAACACTTCAAAAGGCTTGCCTTCACGCGGCATGATCGCGATTGTTGGACCTGTTGGCGCAGAGACGCAAGCAGCTAAAGAGCTGATGATAGCTAAAGTGAGTACAGCACGTTTCATATTGATTCCTTAAATCAGGTGATGTTCTTAATTTTGAATGCGCTGTTTTGTAGACGCATTGCCGGATGGTGGCATTGCTGCCCGAGTCTGCCAACCAGATGTGCAACTTTGCACGTAAGGAAAGTATTGTCCACTCGCTTCACAGTAATACCAAACCGGAGCTTGGGGTTGAGAGGCCAAAACTAAAGGTTGCTGTGGTGGCGCGTAAGTAACTACCGGGGGGCTCGCGTAAACAACGGGTGGGGCATAGTAACCAGCAGCATAAGGATAGCCATAACCGGGACCGTAATATCCGCCCCGCCAGCCTGGACCCCAGCCACCGCCACCCCATCCTGGGCCATAAGCTGCTGGGCGCCAACCGCCACCATAGCCACCGCCGTAACCACCGCCAACGGAGACAGCCCAAGCAACATTACCTGCTTGCGCCCTTGCTGGAGCAAGAGCAAGGATGCCTGCTGCAGCCAGAAGACTCAGAACTACTTTGGAAAGACTAGATTTAAATTGCCGATGGCTTGTTTTCATAGTGGACCCCATTAATTGGTCGCCTCCTAATACCTTAACGCTTCACACAAATCCAAGCTGACAAGAATTGGCTATTTATATGAATATTTATTACTTTACAGAAATGGCTGACTACTCTAATTTTGCGCCTGATTTATAAACCACTCTACCCCATTTATTGCTCTCAGACTGGATCAACCTGGATAGCTCTTGCGGACTTCCTGGGGCGGGATCTAAGCCACTAGCTAGTAGATTCTTCTTGACATCAGCTTGATTGAGAGTTTGGTTAGTGAGGGCATTTAAGCGCTTTTGCAGAGCTGGGGACAAATTGGCTGGTGCCATGAGCGAGAACCACGATAGCGCCTCAAATCCAGGCAAACCTTGCTCAGCCATTGTCGGAATCTCTGGCGCTGCCGGCGACCGTTTTAAGGTGGTGACTGCTAAAGCCTGCACCTCTCCACCTTTAATCAAAGACAGTGATGAAGAGAGATTATCAAAGAGCATTGAAATCCGACCACTAATCAAATCAGGCAAAGATTGCGCTCTGCCTTTGTATGGAATATGCCGAATCTGCACGCCAGTCATTTCTTTAAAGAGCTCACCCGACATGTGCAAGGAAGTACCGACACCCGAAGAGCCAAACGTGAGTTCATTGGGTTTGGCTTTAGCCAACTCAATGAGTTCATGTAGATTATTCACACCCAACTTCTTATTCACGACCAAGACATTGGGAGTGCTTGCCAAAAAACTAATGGGCGTGAAATCGTTGATCGGATGAAAAGACATCTTTTCATAAAGAGCGCCATTGATAGCATGGATACCTACTGTACCGATCAGAAGCGTGTAGCCATCGGGTTCACTCTTGGCTACCAGATCAGCACCAATGTTGCCACCGTAGCCAGGACGATTTTCAACAAGAACTGGCACTCCTAAACTTTGCTGCCAACTTTCAGCGAGCACGCGCGCCAAAATATCAGGCGCACCACCAGGAGTAAAAGTCACCACAATCCGAATTGCTTGCTTAGGCCAAACAGTATTCGACTTTGCTGATTGTGATTGAGCGGGAATAGTAAAGCTAAATAGAGTGAGCAGAATTGCTAAGCTCTTGAGCATTTGAGAAGTGATCTTCATAAAATCACTGCGGATATCTTAAAAACCAAAACGGTTGCGTAGCCAGATCAATCCATCATATTTAACGGGATCATCAGCGCAAGGGCCAATGCCACACTCTAGTAGTGTGGAGACTAGGTTAGCAAAGACTAAAAAGATGAATACAAGCACCAAAGTATTTGCAAATAAGGAGCGTGAGCGCACATCACGATTAGGCAACATCAACAAAATAGCAAGGCCAGCAATCAAGCCAAGATAACCAACAAAAGCCCAAGTGTAAAAGTGCAACTCTAGAAAGGTTGTACCGAATCCTGTATCACCCGGCAAGATATGAAGCAGTACTTGGCGCAGAGATACCATCATGCCCACCAATCCGCCGATGATGCCCCAACCGTAGTGGGCAGAATGCGCCCCACAACGAATGTTCAGCACCAGCGCAAAACCAATGATCACAAAACCCATGCGTTGCATTAGGCAAAGCGGGCAAGGCAGCTCACCAAAATACAATTGATCTACAAAGGCATAAGACAGCATGCCAATAATGGCAGCTAGAGCGAGTTGATGACCAAGACCTGCTAATGAAGGAAGGGAATGTTTATTCACATTGCCTCACAGACTGATATTGAGGTGGTTGGTAGCGTGAATACGGAACCAGAACATCAGGATCCCGACGGTGATAGCAAGTAGCACTAAACCTGCCATACGCTTCTCAAACCAAACAAGGACAAGGCCGATAAAGGCTGTCAGAAAAGGTAGAAACATGTACATGAATGAATTCTATCGCAGGTAGGTCTTTGCCTTAAAAACAAGCGCATCAAAGGGTCTTTTGTATAGAATGCATCCATGAACTCCTCCCCGCCTTGCATCGACCTCCACCTCGACGGACCCATCGCCCGAATCACCTTTAACAACCCTGCGGCACGCAATGCTCTTACCTGGCCGATGTATGAAGAGCTCAAACGCATTTGCGATGACATAGCAAACAGACCAGAGATCAGGGTGGCTATTTTTAGAGGTGCTGGTGATAAAGCATTTGTATCTGGAAGTGACATTCAGCAATTTGTTGATCTACAAGAAGATGAGGCTTACGAAGTTGCAGTGGATGCCATTTTTCATTCTTTGCAACACCTACCCATTCCAACGATTGCACTGATTGAGGGTTTGGCTGTTGGCAGTGGCTTACTAATTGCCACAGCATGTGATTTCAGAATAGCAACTACGGATGCACGCTTTGGTATTCCAGTCGCCAAGACTTTGGGTAATTGCTTATCCCCCAGCAATCTTTCTTGGATTGCCCATCATTTAGGGGTGCCGATGGTGAAGCGCATGTTGCTCACTGCAGAACTGATTAAAGCACCTGAATTAATGAATGCTGGCTACCTCTATCAAACTACCAGCCCAGAAGAAATTACAGGAGCAGCTGAATTGTTGGCCAGCAAGTTGGCAGCCTTAGCGCCAATTACTCAAAAAGCCAGTAAGGTCACCTTAGCGCGTTTAATGGAAAGTAATTTACCGGATTGCACCGAACTCATGAGGGAGACTTACAACAGCGTCGACTTCAAAGAAGGGGTTAATGCCTTCCTTGAAGGACGCTCACCAAGGTGGCTGGGTAAATAAGCATCGGTGACCAGGTCGATGACCTAATGATTTAGGATTTTGAGTTTAAGAAATCCACTACCGTTTGAACAAAAATATCTGGCACTTCAATGTGAGGAATGTGGCCCACATTATCCAAAGGAACTAACTTGGCATTTGGAATCGTCTGAGCAGCTTTACGACCTAACTCAGGGAAATTACCCAAAGACCTCACTGCCTCAGGTGGAGCAAAGCGACGACCAAACACCGTTCTATCCTTTTGACCAATCACCAACAATACTGGCATCTTCAATTGAGGCAAATCACCTACCACTAGCTTTTCAGCAATCATCTGATAAGTTAAAACAGAAGTCTTGGCATAAGCTGGATAGTCGGGTCCTTTTTGAATTCGGACATAGACCTCAACAAACTGCTCAAAGCTCGGCTGCCATACTGGGAAGTAAGACTGCAAGAAACGACGGTAACTAGTTTCTGTTTGCGCCATCTCCAACTTCAGCAAATTGTCATTGGTTTGCGGCGGAATATCCTTACTGTAGTCTTCAAGGCCTAATGGGTTTTCTAAAACAAGCTTCTGAACAGTTTGTGGATAAAGGCGCGCAAAGCGGATGCCCACCATGCCACCCATCGAGTTAGCGATCACAGAAGTCTTGCTCACACCTAGGGATTTCAGCAAAGCATGTGTATTGCGAGCGAGATCGTCAAAGTGATATGCAACATCAGGCTTAGAGGATTTTCCAAAGCCAATTTGATCTGGGGCAATAACTCGATAGCCTGCCGCAGTTAAACCTTTAATCGTAGGCGCCCAGTAATCGCTTGAAAAGTTCTTCCCATGAAATAAAACAACAACGCCCTTCTGCTTCACTGCCGCAGGTACGTCCATATAAACCATACTGGCGGGCTGACCTTGCAGAGAAGTTTTAAATTCCTTGGTGGGGTATGGGTAAGGCCATGTGCTCAAGCGCAGATCCAAAGGACTTGCATTGGCATAGCGACTAGGGGCTGGGGTTTCAACCTTAGTTTGTTCCACTGAGGTGCAGGCAGTTAGCACTGCACCACCGATGCAAATAATCAAGGATGTTGCTAATCTCTTTAATCTCATACCCACTCCTTTGTCTCTTTGAACTACTTTTTTATTTTTAATATCAAGTGATTCATTTATTGATTTAAATGATCTTGATTTTGAGTGGGGTAAGGCCTTCAACACTACCCTCAAGAACGTCGCCTTTTTTAACGGGGCCAACGCCAGCAGGTGTACCAGACATAATCAAATCACCTGGTTCAAGCGTGAATAGGGTAGAAAGATAAGCGATGGTGTCAGGGACATTCCAAATCAACTGGTTTAAGTTACCTTCTTGGCGCACTTCACCATTGACTAACAGCTTGACCACACCTTTGTTTGGATGACCAAACTGAGCAGCAGGAGTAATCGCCGCGCAAGGAGCAGATTGATCAAAGGCTTTACCGGTATCCCAGGGGCGACCCATTTTTTTTGCCTCGCCTTGCAAGTCACGACGAGTCATATCTAGACCAACGCCATAACCATAGACATGTTCGAGGGCTTTATCCGCCGGAATATTAGCCCCGCCCTTGCCGATCGCAACAACCATCTCGATTTCATGATGGACGTCATTTGACAGGTTTGGATATTGCATATCTTTGCCATCAGCCACAATCGAGTTAGCTGGCTTCATGAAAAAGAATGGCGGCTCACGATCAGGATCATGACCCATCTCACGCGCGTGATCAGCATAGTTACGACCAACGCAATAAATTCGGTTGACAGCAAACCGACGGGTATCGCCCACTACAGGTAGCGATGGGACGATCGGTGGATCAATAACGTATGCGGTGCTCATGAGTAGCCTTTCTAATGGGTGTCTATTTTTTTATAAATTAATGTGTGAATTCATTATGACATTACTTAAAGGAAGGTCATTTTTGATGTTTAGTGCGCAGCTTAAGAACCAAGATGCTAAAGGCCAAGGCAAAGGTCAAGGCGTTTGCCAAAATTAAAGGCCAAGTCTCAATCATGAGTCCGTATACGAGCCACAAACCTACCCCGGTAGTAAATAAGCTGTACATCCCTACCGATATTCCCGAGAGATCTCGGGTGCGCCAAGATTGGATGGCCTGCGGGAGAAAAGCAATCGTCGTCAAAAAAGCAGCGCAGTAGCCAATGATTTCAATCTGATGTGGCTGCAGATTCATGCGATTACGGCTTCTTATTGAGGCTGGCTTTACGTGATTCAATTTCCTTATTAATTGCTGCTAAGGTTTTTGCATCTGGAGTCTTCCAATTGCCGCCCGCCTTGTTGGCCATATAGGCCACAGCATCAGAGAAACCCTCAACTGTGAGATTGGGATTGCCACCCTTAGGAGGCATGCCCCTAACGCCAACGTAAGCATGAGCTGTCAGGGTCGGCTGCCCCTCAGCAATCAAAGGAGCCCACATAGCCTTGTCGCCAAACTTAGGCGCATTTAAGACGCCAGAGGCGTGGCAGGCTGCGCAAACCTGTTTATAGGTATTCTCGCCAGGCTCGGCAAAGGCAGAAAAGCTGAGAACGCTAGCAGCAAGGATCCAGGGGCGAAGAGATAGGGTCATGTCGATACCAATACAAAATGTTGTGAATGACCACAATGTATCTCAATTTTTAACCCAATGTACAGACCAAGCCAAAATCCCGCTCAAGTAGAAAGCTCATTATGGATACCCTAAAGCCAGCCAGCAATCTGCTTCCGTAATCCTATCGACTTATAGCCTGGGCTTGCACCCGAGAGGGCTCTGATTTTTCGAATGAGTTTTGCAATGTCGCTATTGGCACTCAAGTCCTGGTTCATGGCCAGAAAAAAGATCTCATCTTTGAGCTGGATAAAATCCAAACCATTTTCTAGGGCAATACTTTTTACGCCCATACCGACATCAGCTTTTTTAGCCAAGATTGCCGTAGCAATTGCTGAGTGGGTGAACTCTTCGTTTATATAGCCCTTAATGTCATGAGAATCTATACCCTCTTTTGTCAAAATAGTATCGAGCAATAAGCGCGTTCCAGAACCCTTTTGCCGATTGATAAAACGGATCTTCGGTCCGAGCAAATCTTTTACTGAAATAATATTAAGTGGATTTCCTTTGGCCACCAATAATCCCTGCACCCGTTTCATAACAGGAAATATTTGCATCCCCTCTTTTTGCAGGCGCTTGGCAATAGTTTGAGAGCTTTGTGGATCAGAAACATGGAAACCCGCAATATCGACTTCATAGTTGAGCAAGCGCTCTAATGCCTCACCCGAGCCTGCAGTACTTAAGTCAAAGCCGCCAATATCAATAACTGCTTTTTGAATAATAGGATCGCTACTACTAGCAAAACGTAATTGTTTTTTCGTATTCACCCGAAATTGAGCAAAGCCCTCCTCTAGGTGCAATAAGCTAGTTTGACCCAGTCGCATTGTTTTCTGATCAAAGTCCTCGGTAAATTGAATTAAGTATCTGGCGTATTCAGACAACTGAGACCCATGCCCCCTTACTCGATTCATTAACTTAAATCCTAGGGCTAATTCAACATCATTGAGTTTTTGCCAAACATTTCTATACGATAGACCCATTTTTTTACAGGCAGACATGAGTGTTTTGCCATGATCAATATCCTTCAATATGGCAGTCAACCATACCAAATCCACTACAGCTGGATCTTTTGTGTTCTTACTACCAAAAACGAGGGTTGGCCGAATCTGAATTCTCATATGTAATTTTTTGCATATTGATGTTTTGTAATATGACAAATCTTAACCGAACCTACCCAAGGGAAGTGAACTCAAATGAAATCCTCATTTAACCGAATTCTCGTAACCGCCATTACTGCACTTGCGCTGCTGGGCAACTCAGCCTACGCGCAAGAAAAAAGTATTGTGCTGTCCTCAACAACTTCAACAGAGCAATCTGGACTCTTTGGCTTCATGTTGCCAATCTTCAAAATGAAAACCGGCATCGATGTGAAAGTGGTTGCTGTTGGAACTGGGCAAGCACTTGATATTGGTCGTCGTGGTGATGCTGATGTGGTCTTTGTTCATGACAAACCCGCTGAAGAGAAGTTTGTTAACGATGGTTATGCTACTAAACGAATCGAAGTGATGTACAACGACTTCGTATTGATTGGGCCTAAATCCGATCCAGCCAAAGTTGCTGGCGGCAAAGATATTAAAGTTGCATTTCAGAAGCTTGCTGCTGCTCAAGCACCATTTGTATCGCGCGGCGATAAGAGCGGTACACATGCTGCAGAGTTACGCTACTGGAAAGATGCTGGCATCACTGTAGCGCCTAGCGCCTGGTACAAAGAGACCGGCTCTGGCATGGGCCCTGCACTGAATACTGCATCTGCTATGAACGGCTATATTTTGGCTGACCGCGCTACCTGGCTTTCATTTAAAAACCGTGGCGACCTAACAATCTTGGTTCAAGGCGATCCCAAATTATTTAACCAGTATGGCGTGATGTTGGTTAACCCGGCTAAATTCCCACATGTTAAAAAAGCGGAAGGCCAAGCATTTATCGACTGGATTACCTCTAAGAATGGTCAAGACGTGATTGCCAGCTATCAAATTGGTGGCGAGCAGCTTTTCTTCCCTAACGCTAAGAAATAATTCAGATGAAAAATCCACACCTCTTGATCAGCACACTAATCACCTCATTACTAATAGGAATTGGAATGCAAACATCGCTAGCGCAATCCAACCCCCCAAAAGTAGAGGCAACCTACGGTCAAGGTAGCAAGAGCTTTAAATTGGCAACTGGTAGTCCTGGGGAGTTAGGGCTACTGCAGCAACTTGGCGAAGCTTTTGACAAGAAAGAAGGCGCTCGCTTGGTGTGGATTAAAGCTGGAAGTGGTGCTTCCCTCAACCTGCTAAAAACCCAACAGGTAGACATGATCATGGTGCATGCGCCAGATGGTGTGAACAAAGCAATTGCTGAGGGATGGGCGACTGGCAGAACTCTGATTGGTTCTAATGAGTTCTATATTGTTGGACCCAAAGCAGATGCGGCAAAAATTAAATCTGCTACCAGCGGTGCAGATGCTTATTCCAAGATCGCTAAGGCGCAAGCCAATTTCATCTCCAGAGGTGATAAATCCGGCACCCACCAAAAAGAGATGGATATTTGGAAGAAAGCTGGGATTACGCCTGAAGGCAATTGGTATATCGTGACAAATGACTTTATGACAGCATCACTTAAGAGAGCGAATGCAGATAAGGCTTATTTCATGACAGATAGCAGCACCTGGGTTGCGGAGAAAAATATCGCGCCTGACTTGCAAATTTTGTATCGCGGCGACCCCTACCTAGTCAATACCTATGATGCTTTGGTGGCCCCAGTGGGTGCGACGGAGAATCGTGACATCGCCGCCAAGTTCATTCAGTTTGTAGCATCCGATGAAGGTCAGGCGATTATTCGCAATTATGGCAAGACGCAGTACAAAGAAGCCCTCTACAATGATGCTGTCTACGCAAAACAATACGTCCACTAGGAGAAATCATGGAACTTAAAGTCAAACTCAGCGCACGCAATACTCTCAGCGGAAAAGTAGTTGAGCTCAAGATGGGTCAAACCACTTCCCACGTTAAATTAGATATTGGTGCCGGTCACATTGTTACCGCTTCCATTACTAATGAGGCTGTAGATGAACTCAATCTCAAGGTTGGTGATCAAGCCTGGGCTGTAATTAAGGCATCTGATGTCATGATTGCTAAAGACGCTTAATCTTTAGTTGATATGCAAAAGGCCCGCAATGCGGGCCTTTTTTATTTACTACTACAGCACTATTCATGCTGAATTAGTTTTTAATGCTTATTTCTTTGGTGTTACAAATCCAATTGCCGTGTCATCAACAAACTCAACCATCACGTCGTCACCAGCTTTGAATTTCTCAAGACCTAAGACGCTTTGATCTACTTTTACTTTTTGCTTCTCGCCTGATGGCAATGTGAATGTCACAACACGAGTTTTAGCATCGATTGTGCTGATCTTGACAGTTGCATAAACAGTATCAGTAGTCTCTTCAAATGGCTTTGCAGAACCTTTGCCAGCAATCACCACTGAACGAACACCAGAAACACCTGGCTTTGCATCTTTAGGAGCTGCCACCAAACCAACGGCAATCGCTTGAGCATGCTCAACAACAAATACATCACCCTTCTTCACTTTATCCAAATCATTTACTTGCTTGGATACATTCATTTGAGCTAGGTTACCGTTTGCATCTCTCAATACAACGATACGTTTCTTAACATCCACTGAATCAACGGTGGCTGACAATACAACTGCTTCTGCTGCTAAAGGCAACATCTTTGCAGGAGCTTGAGCAAATGCGGAGCCTGCAACAACCAAGCCAAGTGAGGCAACTAATGTAGCTAATAAAGATTTCTTCAAGATTACTCCTAGATAAGGGTTTGTGATGGGAGCCAATCCTCTGGCGCCACCGTTTCATTTTAACCATGAAGCACCCTACTTACGCGCCTTAGAACGCCTATTTAGAGCCTAAATTGCAGCAATTTGCTACATTGAAGCCTTGAAGCCGTATTGAGCTTCTAGGCAAATAGTAGAGAGGAAAAACGTGATCTTGATTCAATCTTGGGCAGATGCCAAGCAAGCAGCCTGGCCAATCCGAAAGCGTGTCTTTATTGAAGAGCAAGGGGTTCCAGAAGAGATGGAGCTAGACGAGTTTGACTTGACCGCCCAACATGCCCTTGCCTACCTGAACTCGCAATGCATTGGTACAGCTCGCCTAGCTAGCATGCCTGAGAATATCGGAAGAATTGGGCGCATGGCGGTACTTCCTGCGCACAGATCAGAGGGTATTGGGAGTCAATTACTCAATGCATTGATAACCAAGGGTAAAGCGCAAGGCATCACTCAGTTTGAGTTACACGCCCAACTATCCGCCATTCCGTTTTATGAGCGATTTGGTTTTATTGCCCAAGGCGATATCTACGACGAGGCAGGTATCGCGCATCGCGATATGATGCTCATTATCTAAAGTTATCATCATCCATATGACTCAGTCCAATCATCCACCCTTCCTTTTTCGTGTCTGCTACTCCGATACCGATGCCGCAGGATTTGTGTATCACGCCCGCTATTTAGAGATCTTTGAGCGCAGTCGCTCAGAATGGCTTCAACAAAGAGGTTTAAGCCCAAGCAAATTGGTTAATGAATTTGGAATCGTTCTGCCCGTTCGTGAAATCACCATGAACTTTCATAGGCCAGGACGCCTAGATGATCTGCTCAGCATTGATCAAGTCATCGAGCATCGTGGACGAACCCAAATCGCAGTAAAGCAAACAGCGAAACGAATTGTTGAGGGACTTGAACCAGAGCTGATTGCTAGCGCAGTTCTTCATATTGTCTGTGTTGACACCACCACCCTAAAACCCAAGGGCCTTCCTGATTGGCTGTTTGCAGCCGATCAATAACATCATTACTAAAGAGACTTCAATGCAAGAAGGTAAGTTGCTCACTTTTGTAAAAGCACTCGCAATACTCTTAGAGAGTAAGCCTAGCGAAGAGATTATTTTTTCCAAAGGGAAAGCGCTTCTGGAAAATCTGATTCGTGTTGATGACTGGCTTCCGGTGGAGTTTTGCAAGCCACACCCACAGTACTACCAGCAATACTTGCTGTATGCAGATCCACTAGATCGATTTTCTGTCGTTAGCTTTGTCTGGGGTCCTGGCCAAAAAACACCCCTTCACAACCATACTGTGTGGGGGATGGTCGGACAATTACGCGGGCAAGAGCGTAGCGCAAACTACTACCAACAAACTGATGGCAGCTTCAAAGCGGATGAATCCTTCCTTTGTGAGCCAGGTCAAGTTGCTACCGTATCCCCCAACACACATGACATCCACGTTGTAGAGAATGCATTAAGCGACCAAACCTCTATCAGCATCCATGTATATGGCGGCAATATTGGTCGTATTCAGCGCGCGGTGTTTGATCCCATTACAGGCGCGGAAAAATTATTTATCTCGGGTTATGCCAATTTCGTAACACCAAATCTTTGGAATGCAGCCTGATAGCTTAAAATAGCGACTCTTTCTGCAAACACTGCAAGTGTGGCAGCTCACCCCATTGACCGGGACAGTCGTTTAATTGAATACGGGTCAATATTTATTTGGCCCCTATGTTATTTACAGATCTCGGTTTATCAGAATCAATTCTTCGCGCGATTAGCGAGGAAGGCTATACCAGCCCTACCCCCATTCAAGAAAAGTCTATCCCTGCCGTATTAAAGGGCGGAGATTTGCTTGCTGCCGCTCAAACTGGCACTGGTAAAACAGCTGGCTTTACCCTGCCAATTCTTCAGCGCTTATGCAGTACTGCTAAAGCTGGTGGCAAACGTCAATTACGTGTGTTGATTTTGACCCCTACCCGCGAACTAGCCGCACAAGTTCAAGAGTCCGTTGTAACCTACGGAAAATATACGGGCCTGAAATCTACCGTGATCTTTGGTGGTGTCGGCGCGAACCCCCAAATCAAAGCTATTGCAGCAGGGCTAGATATCTTGGTGGCAACGCCAGGTCGCTTACTCGACTTAATGTCACAGAACTGTGTTTCACTCGCCAATATTGAAATCCTCGTTCTGGACGAAGCCGATCGCATGTTGGATATGGGTTTCTTGCGTGATATTAAAAAGATTTTGGCAGCACTGCCTAAACAACGTCAGAACCTATTATTTTCTGCAACCTTCTCCACAGAGATTAAGGCCTTAGCTGATGGCTTACTGAATTCACCAGCATTAATTGAAGTGGCGCGTAGCAATAGCACTAATGAAGCAATTGCTCAGCTCATTCATCCTGTAGATAGAAACCAAAAGCATCCTTTGTTGGCACATTTGATTAAAAGTAATCAGTGGCAACAAGTTCTCGTCTTTACTCGTACCAAGCATGGCGCTAATAAATTAGTGACCCAGCTCGAGAAAGATGGCATCACTGCTATGGCCATTCATGGCAATAAGAGTCAAAGTGCTCGCACCAAGGCATTGGCAGACTTTAAAGATGGAAAAATCACCGTCTTAGTTGCTACGGATATTGCGGCACGCGGTATCGATATTGATCAACTCCCCCATGTGGTGAACTACGATTTACCTAACGTCTCCGAAGACTACGTTCACCGTATCGGTAGAACCGGTAGAGCGGGCTCGAATGGCGTTGCAGTCTCCTTGGTCTGCGTTGATGAGCATCAGATGCTCAAAGATATTGAAAAACTCATTAAACAAAAGCTGCCACAAGAAGTCATTGCTGGATTTGAACCAGATCCAAATGCAGTGGCACAACCCATTCAATTGCGTAGTCAACAGCATCAACAATCCAGAAAGCCTAGACCAGGCAATGCTGGAGGGGGCAATGGCGGAGGCAAGCCTGCAGCTAAACGTGGTAGCCCACCAAAGCGTAGTTTTAATCGATAAAATCCCACTAATATTGCACCAATACGATTTGATTTATTGAGTTAATGAACATGAACACTGCACACCCTCAAGAGCCTCGCCTAACTTCTCTTTCACATGGCGGTGGCTGTGGCTGCAAGATTGCCCCAGGGGTGCTTTCAGAGATTCTGAAAAGCGTTCCACAACTACCATTTCCTAAAGAGCTCTTGATCGGTATTGAGACCTCTGATGATGCAGCTGTGTATCAAATTAATGAGTCGCAAGCAATTGTTGCTACAACCGATTTCTTTATGCCTATCGTGGATGATCCATTTGATTTTGGCAAGATTGCTGCTACCAATGCCATTAGCGATATTTATGCGATGGGTGGCACGCCGCTATTTGCTTTGGCACTAGTAGGTATGCCAATCAAAGTGCTATCTAATGCAACTATCGCGCGGATTCTTGAAGGCGGTGCTGAAGCCTGTAGATCAGCCGGAATTCCGATTGCAGGTGGTCATACCATTGATTCAGTTGAGCCGATCTATGGCCTAGTTGCTATCGGCATTGTTGATCCGAAGCGCGTGAAGAGTAATGCTGCAGCTAAGGCAGGAGATGTTCTCATTTTAGGCAAGCCATTAGGCGTAGGCATTTTGTCTGCTGCACTCAAAAAAGATCTATTGGACGATACTGGTTATCAAGAGATGATCGCCAATACGACGAAGTTAAATTCTGCAGGGCCAGCACTTGCTAAGTTAGACGGTGTGCATGCCTTAACCGACGTAACAGGTTTTGGTCTAGCGGGTCACACCCTAGAATTGGCGCGAGGTTCAAAACTTACCGCACAAATTGATTGGCAAGCAGTTCCCCTGCTAACTCATGTTCAAAGCCTGGCTGATCAAGGCATCATCACCGGCGCATCAGATCGTAACTGGCAAAGTTATGGATTAGAGGTTTGCTTGCCAGAGCAATTTACTCCTGCACAACAAGCTCTTCTCACAGATCCTCAAACTAGCGGTGGCCTACTCGTATCATGCAGCGCAGATAGTGTTGACGCTGTTTTAGAAATCTTTCAGAAGCACGACTTTGCTAGCGCGCGCGTCATTGGAAAAATGGTGGACAAGCAAGAACAGCATCTAAAGGTCTTGCTTTAATCTGCGTTTAAATTAAAGACACTCGAGAAATCGAGTTGTCCATTACCCGCTTTACTGTGAACTTCGTAAAGCTTGCGGGCTAAGTCTCCTAATGGAACACTGGCGTCTAGATCGCCTGCATTCTCGGTCGCCAGCCCCAAATCTTTCAACATCAAATCTACGCCAAAGCCTCCTGCGTAAGCTTTAGATGATGGCACATTCTCCATAACGCCGGGGCAAGGGTTGTAGAGTTCCAAGACCCAATTACGTCCCGAGCTCTTGGACATAATATCTGAGAGCACTTTGGGGTCCATGCCATTGGCTATGCCTAAACGCAATGCCTCGCTAGTCCCTAGCATCTGAATACCCAACAGCATGTTGTTGCAGACCTTAACAGTTTGGCCACTACCATTTGCGCCCGCATGAAAGACATTCTTACCCATCTGCTCTAGCAATGGCCTTGCACGCACAACAGCAGCTGAATCGCCACCCACCATAAAGGTCAAGGTGCCCGCTTGGGCTCCTGCCGTTCCACCAGATACCGGTGCATCAATCATGGCAAAGCCCTTAGCTTTTGCTGCCGCAGCCACAACTTGAGAAACCTTCGGAGAAATCGTAGAGCAATCTATCAGCAAGGCCTTAGGGCTCGCCGTAGCAAGTAAACCAGAATCACCTAAATACAAAGCCTCCACATGGCGCGAGGCTGGGAGCATGCTGATGATGACCTCAGCATCTTTAGTAGCTTCTGATGCACTGTGCGCAGAAACGCCACCAGCAGCCTTAAAAGCATCGAGCTGAGCCTGCACCAGATCAAAGCCGTGGACTTGATGCCCTGCCTTAATTAAATTGAGGGCCATGGGCAGTCCCATATTACCCAAACCCAAGAATGCGACTTTCATATATGCCCCTAATGAGATGATGCAGTTCTAAGATCTCACTATAGCTTGCTTATAAACTTGTCGAATAAATTACCGGGGAATGGCATGAGCATCAAAGTGATTGGCCTGATTCAGTTAAATGACCTAGAGGCTTTTGAGGAGTATCGCTCTCAAGTGGGAGATACAGTAGCCCTGTATCGGGGAAAAATTGCATCACGTGGATCTTTTAATGCATTCCTCTGGAATGAATTACATTGTGGCTCCTTTAGCGCCTTTGTGGAGCTCGAGTTTCCTAGCCTAGCGGACTCCCAGGCTTGGGCTAGTAGCCCGGAATATCAAAATTTGCTACCCATCAGAACAAAGGCGATGAAGCTGACGCTATTTTCCATCAGCGAATCAAAATAAAGCCCGGCTCCTTGTGGGGGCCAGGCTGAATTCAACTCGGAGTAAGACGAATTACTTCTTAGCTTCCATCGCTTCTTTAGCGGCTGTAATTTCTTTACGACGCTCTTTACATGCCCCAGCAATCTCTTGTAAAGCTTTGCGAGCACGCGCTGCAGATGCCTTAACGCCTTTTTCAATGAACTTTTCGTTTTCTGCTTTATATGTTTCAAAAGCAGCCAACAATGTATCGTGTTGTGACATCTTGTCTCCTATGTTTCTAATCAAAGTATGAGTATTGAGCTCGGAATTAGTATATCCCCATAAAAACCACTGGATTTCACCGGTAATATCAGGGATAACTCTTAGATGCTATAAAACCCCCAAAATAGAAAAAATATAAAAACTAACGGAGACACACGTGAAATTCAGAAATATCCCTTGTTTTGCCGATAAAACAGGCAGTTACACCCCTTTTAACTCCAGGGCAGCACAAGTCCTGAAATAAAGCGCAGCAGTGCTGCGGCAAAGTAAATCCTGCTGATTGAATCCAATTTCAATCGGTAAATGCAATGAATACAGAGAAAAAGAGATGACTATCAAATATCAAAATTACGCTTTTGTTAGAAACAAGCTGCTTAAAAAAGAAGAAATTGCACTACTAGATGTTCGCGAAGAAGATCCCCATGCTCAAGAGCATCCTTTATTTGCAGCCAACTTCCCGCTATCCCGTATTGAGGTCGATGCATTTAGCAAGCTGCCTAGAAAAGATGTACCCATTGTTACGCTCGATGATGGCGAAGGCGCTGCGCAGCTGGCAGCGCAAAGACTTTCTGAACTCGGTTACTCAGAAGTATTCGTATTTGAAGGCGGAGTTCCAGCATGGAAAGCGGCTGGCGGAGAAGTCTTTAAGGATGTCAATGTTCCCAGCAAATCTTTTGGTGAATTCGTAGAATCCAAAAGACATACGCCCTCTTTGTCTGCACAAGAAGTAAAGAAGTTAATTGATGACAAAGAAGATGTGGTGGTGGTGGATGTGCGCCGCTTTGATGAATATCAAACCATGAGCATCCCGACTGGTATCAGCGTACCAGGAGCTGAGTTGGTCTTACGCCTTCCAGAGCTCGCACCCAATCCAAAGACGAAGATCATCGTCAACTGCGCTGGAAGAACACGGAGCATCATTGGCACCCAATCTCTGATTAATGCGGGCATCCCCAACGAGGTCAAAGCTTTACGTAATGGAACAATTGGGTGGACCTTGGCCGGTCAGGAGTTAGACAAAGGGCAAAGTCGCAAATTTACAGAAGTTAGCGAAAGCACTGCAATCGAGGCTGCTCAACGCGCTCGTGATGTTGCTGATCGGGCTGGTGTGAAGCGTGTCAATCTGACTGACATTGAAAAATGGAAATCTCAATCTGAACGAACCACCTACTTCTTTGACACCAGAACTCCTGAAGAATATGAAGCGGGTCACCTACCCGGATTCCGCTCGACGCCTGGCGGACAACTAGTACAAGAAACCGAAATGGTCGCCCCAGTTCGTGGCGCACGCATCGTGTTATCCGATCCCGGTGGCGTGAGAGCAAATATGCCAGCCTCATGGCTTGCTCAGATGGCTTGGGATGTATATGTCATTGACGATATCGAAGCTGCAGATCTCAGCGAGAAGGGTTCCTGGATCCCTTCCCTGCCCAGCATGCCGAGTATTCAAACGGTGGATGTCAAGACGGCTTCCTCATGGTTGCCGGGAGATGGCAGCACAATTTTCATCGATCTCAGCACACATGCAAATTACGTCAAGGGTCATATACCCGGTAGCTGGTTTGCACTACGTTCACAGTTCTCGCTTGCATTGAACAATCTGCCGCAAGCCAATCGTTATGTACTCACGAGCACAACAGGTGAACTTGCTGTATTTGCTGCACAAGAAATACAGGCGCTCACCACTGCCGAAGTCGTTGTCTTAGTGGGTGGCAATAAGGCTTGGATTGATGCCGGTTTAGAAATTGAAAAGGGTGCTACCCATTTAGCATCACCACCATTAGATCGCTATAAGCGCCCATACGAAGGTACTAGCGTTGATCCAGCAGCAATGCAGGCCTATCTTGATTGGGAGTTTGGCTTAGTTGAGCAACTGGGTAAAGATGGCACGCATCACTTCTGGGTACTGTGATCCAATCTGGTGGCGCTAGTACGCGCCACCAATTTAGAATGCTTATGTATAAAACAATTACTCTTTTAGCCCTATCACTCGGACTTTTGGCCTGCAGCAGGGAGACTTACACCACCTGGACATGCACCGATAGCGCTGGGGCTAAGTCAACCATGATTCTTAAAAAAGCGCAGATGCAGTTTCAGGACCGTCAATTTGATTACTGTGGCAGCCTAGGTACTTTGAGTTACTTTGATTTAAAGTGCCCCGCTCAAATACAGACATCTAGCAATGTTTTTACACCCAGCTCTGGAAAGCTGATTAGCAATACAAATGAATTTCAGTGCAATGCCCTCTAAACAGCAAAATCCTCTAAACCCAAAGAAACTCCTGCTAAGCAAATGGACGGCAGTGAAACCCAGTCATAAGCGAAAACATTTCTTAGTCAGCAAAGTCATTCTTCCTGAACTTCCGGATGCTGCGATTGAATTCATCGAACTAGAGGCCGTCTTTGATAAGAGCACACAAGTGATTCCCTGGCGAGATCTGAAAGAAACTGATATCTGGCTTCAGGGTTGGGTATAAAAAAAAGGCCGTCTTATGTGAAGACGGCTTTTTTACTACAAACTACCTCAGAAATTCTTACTTCGTTTTCTTCTTAGTATCCGCAGAGCTTCTGAGCTCTTCAATGTTTTTTTCAGCAGCATCTGCTACTTGATTAACAATCTTTCGGCCCTCTTTAAACATCTTCTGACCAGCGGTCGACATGTCATGAACTACTTTGGATAACTTATCGGCATGGCCTGGGATCTTACCTTCAACATCCTCAAGCCAGTTCACCAAAGAGCTACGCACTTTTTCTAAATGTTTCTCAGTGCCATCGGCAGCATCGTCACCAATATCCTTTAGGACGGATTTGACTTTCTTCTGATACACCGTCGCACGCTTTGCCGCCTCTTTAGTAGCTGACTCTTGCAGCTCCTTAAGCTTAGTAAGATCATTTTTGGCGGCTGACTTGGCGCTCTCCATGGCATTTTTCATGCCCCACTGAATCTCTTCAAGATGGTGTGCGCTCAGATCTTTTGCTGCATCCAATAATTTATGGGAATACGCAAATAACTCCTTTGCCTTTTCTTGTTGCCAAGCTTGTATATCCTTCTTATCCATTACTTTTCTCCCTTAGTTGAATTTGGATATTGCCTTACATTTCCACTCTATACCCAAATCAGAAACTTGCCAATTCCCTGCTGTATAGGCATTAAAATTAGGATATGAGCGAAAGAAAAAACCCTTACGAGATTATTGGCGGTGCGGCAAAGGTTGAAGAATTGGTCGACCGCTTCTACGATTTGATGGCTCTAGAGGAGCCTTTTGCTGAGTTGCGGGCCATGCACTCCCCAGATCTATCCAACTCCAGAGATAAACTTAAGCTTTTTTTAATAGGATGGATGGGTGGTCCAGACGTTTACTCACCTAAGTATGGTCATCCCATGCTGCGGGCTAGGCATCTACCCTTCAAGATTGGTCTAACAGAGCGCAATCAATGGCTGGCCTGTATGTATCGAGCCATGGAAGACTGCGGCATTGATGGTCAGATTGGCGCGCAGCTAGAGGAGTCTTTTTTTAATACAGCTGACTGGATGAGAAACCAGCCAAACTAATACATTGGCCACTCTAGGGCGGCCCTATATTGCCTGTGCGCAAGCAAAGCCACTGGCCCAGGCCCACTGGAAATTATGACCCCCTAGGTGCCCAGTTACATCAACGCACTCACCAATGAAATAGAGACCAGGATGGTTTCGAGACATCATTGTTTGGCCATCTAACTCTTTGGTATCTACCCCACCTAGCATCACCTCTGCTTTTTTCCAACCTAAAGTTCCAGCCGGCTTTACCGACCAATTGGTGATGAGCTCTTTGAGTGCCTGTCTATCTTTTTTGGAAACCTCAGCCCACTTTTTACCCAAGAGATTTCTTTGTTCGGCAAATGCCTTTGCTAAACGCAGTGGCATCACCGAGGCCAGAATGTTCTCGGTCAACTTAAGGCGATTGTCTTCATGATTGAATAGCTCATCACAACTGAAGCGCCCATTGGCCTCTACTGCACCCAGCCAATCAATATGGATTGCCTCGCCTTCCACCCAGTAACTACTAGCCTGTAAGACAGCAGGGCCAGAGAGGCCTTTATGCGTTAAGAGCAGATCCTCATTAAAGCGACAGGCTCCATAGCGCATGCCTTTTGATCCTGCAGCAATACGAACCGGCAAGCTGAGACCAGACAAGGCCATCAGATGATCAAATTCCCCAGAGGTGAATGAGAGAGGCACCAAAGCGGGACGTGGATCCACCACTTTCAAACCAAACTGCTTGGCAATATCTAGGGAATAGGCTGTTGCTCCAATAGCGGGAACTGGTAAGCCACCTGTCGCCATCACTATCGACTTAGATCTCTCGGTGCCAGTACTGGTCTTTACAATCCATACACCGGCTTCCTGGGAGATTGACTCCACTATCACTGGGTGACGAATATCAACATTCCCTTTAGCGCACTCACTTAATAACATCTCAATAATCTGCTTGGCAGAATCATCGCAAAACAATTGACCTTGATGTTTCTCGTGATAGGCAATGCGATATGACTGCACTAACTTAATGAACTCCCGAGATGGGTAGCGGGCCAACGCACTTTTTACAAAATGTGGATTTAAAGAAAGAAAATTAGCGGGGCTACTGTGTAGATTGGTGAAGTTGCAACGACCTCCACCACTAATGCGAATTTTTTCACATAAGACGTCGGCATGATCTAGCACTAAAACTGTTTTATCTAATTGGCCAGCAACCCCAGCACAAAAGAGCCCAGCGGCGCCGCCACCGATAACGATGGCATCCCATACTTTACTCACAGCTTACTTAAAGCGCTCAATGACTTCAGTCGGCAGCTTGAGTTTTTGCATATGCAAACGGGTATAAGCCTGCCGAAAATTTTTGGTCATGGAGATCATCACTGAAGCAGTCCAAGCAAAGGCAAACATGCCTGAGAAGGCGATGATGATTGCTAACATTTTCCAACCACTAGGCAAGAGATCATCCATAAAACCCATGGCGGTATAGGTGCTGCCACTAAATAAAATACTCTCACCTAAATTGGGCAAGAGATTAAATGCTCTGAGCGAAATTCCCCAAAGAATAATTTCAAAGATGTGCGTCAGAAATAAACACAGGACACTGATATAAAACACGAGAGCTACTGAAGAGTACTTATGCTCCGAAAGATATAGAAATGACTTCACCTCATAGCGCTTAGCAATTTGGAGTAATGCAAGCCCATGTACTAGCATCACCACGAGTAGCATGGCTATCCCAAACAAATAGGCTGGTAGGTCCAGTTCGGAGGTGAGGGTTACGGTATTGGGAATAGTCATAGTATCTGTGCGTGTATTTTACAGTTCTCTCTGGCACTTTAGGCCAACTGATACCAGTCGCAAATCACCTTCCAAGCTTCTGGGGCAGTCTCAACAAAATGGATGAGATCCAGGTCGGCCTGCTCAATAACACCGTGCTCTAGCATTTGTTTGAAATTAATGACCTCTTGCCAGAATGCTTTTCCAACCAGGATGATCGGAAAGTGCTGAACCTTTTTAGTTTGCATTAAGGTGAGCACCTCAAAGAGCTCGTCAAAGGAACCAAAACCCCCTGGGTAGGCCACAATCGCCCTCGCTCTCAACATGAAGTGCATTTTGCGAATAGCAAAGTAATGAAAACGAAAACTAAGGCCTGGCGTTAGGTAAGCGTTAGGATTTTGCTCTCGCGGCAGGCTGATATTAAAACCAATGCTCTTATCACCAGCCTCAAAAGCACCACGATTGGCAGCTTCCATTATTCCGGGTCCACCACCAGTAGCGATATGCAACTTATTTCTATCCTCTGATTGGGTAGCGTTATAGCCAGCCACAATAGCGCCGAACTCTCTTGCTGAATCGTAGTACTTACAGTGCAGCAATGCTCGCTTTGCTTCAGCTATGGCTTCTGGAGTTGTCGCGCTATTTTCTAGCTCTCGGGCTTTTTCACAACTCACAAAACGCGTAGAGCCAAATACCGTAATCGTGTGTTCAATGCCATGCTCATGCAATAAGATCTCGGGCTTCAATAGCTCCAACTGAAAGCGCAGGCCCAAAGTCTCGCGCCGAGCTAAAAAGGCTTGATCATCAAATGCAAATCGATAGGAATCTTCAGAATTATTTTCTTCCAACTGACTTCTCTGAAGATTCAGAAAATCAGTGATAGTTTGAGAGTTATTTACAGGGAGTCTGGGACTCATCTTTGGACCTTTTTTCCAAGCTTTAAAAATGGCTTCATGTAGATTCTGGATATCATCCGCCTGACGATGAGGTCCAGAGATACACCATCAAAATTAGTATTACTACCTAGAATATTGCATTAATTTGGCTTCTAGGGCTTATTCGGATTTACCGCCAGCACTTCAAGCGTTAATATTAGAAGATATTAACCAAACCGAAGGAAAAGCAATGAGCAACCGTTCAATCATCATCATGGTACTAGTATTACTTGGTGCTACAGCCTACTTACTCATCAAAGGCGATGGCGACATTGATATGGGTGGCGAAAAGCATGGTGCTGAGGCAGCACACATGGAAGAGGCTAAGAAGGATGCTCCGGCAGCTCCAGTTGCGCCCGCAGCCGCTCCTGCAGCAGCGCCAGCGGCCGACGCTAAGAAATAATCTCTTCCAGAGAGAAATAAGCCGCGGTTCGCCGCGGTTTTTTTGTAACTTTTTATTTGCGCCCTTTTTAAATGAATCAAGTTAATCCAGCATTACTTAGCTCTTTTGCACCCACCGGTATCTTGCGCGTGGGCATTAATTTAGGCAACCCTCTTTTAGCTAGCGTAGATGGCGATACAGGGAATCCCAAAGGGATTACGGTCGATATAGCCAATCACATTGCCAGCAAGCTAGAGCTACCAATAGTTTTTACTTGCTACCCAATGGCAGGAGCTACTGTTGAGGCTGTCAAATCGGGAGCGGTAGATTTGGTATTTGTGGCAATCGATCCAGTCCGTGGAGCCGATATTAGCTATACACCTGCTTACATTCAGATTGAGGGGGCTTATGTGGTGAAGGACTCTTCGCCACTGCATCAGAATGAAGATGTAGATGCGCCAGGCAATGAAATTGTGGTTGGTAAAGGCAGTGCCTATGACCTTTATCTCACCCGTGAAATCAAACAAGCGAGCTTGCTACGCTCAGCCAACTCTCAAGCAGTAGTTGATGACTTTATGTCCGGAGTCGGGAATGTTGCCGCCGGAGTTAAACAACAATTAGAAAGCGATGCACAACGTTATGAAGGCTTGCGCTTGCTGCCAGGTCGCTTCATGGTGATCAATCAAGCTATTGGCATTCCTAAAGCGCGGGTGGATTTTGAAAAAACCAATGCCTACCTCAGCACTGAGATCGAAGCACTAAAGGCTTCTGGATTTATTAGAGAGGCAATGCAACGCCACCAAGTTCAGGGTGCCAAAGTTGCTGAATAAGTCTTAACAAGAATAAGTATGTAGTCGCTCTGGAATGATGACATTCTTCCACTCAAGCTCATCCCGAATGGATTGAGCTAAAACCGCTGAAGCCTCTGGCTCACCGTGAACCACAAAAACAGATTTGGGCGCCGCTTCAAATCCTTGCAACCAATCCAATAAGCCGGCTTGATCAGCATGGGCAGATAAGCCACCAATCGTATGAACAGATGCACGCACCGGAACCTCTTCACCGAAGAGACGTACTTTAGCTACCCTATCCACTAAACGCCGACCCAGACTACCGTAGGCCTGAAAGCCAGTAATCACAATTGCGTTTTGTGCACGCGGCAAATTATTCTGCAAGTGATGAACAATGCGGCCTGCATCGCACATACCACTTGCAGAAATAATGATCGCCCCACCCTTAATCTTATTCAGCGCTTTAGACTCCTCTACATCCGCGATGAAGCGTAGGTCTACAGCCCCAGGATTTTTCTTAAACCACTCAAAGGTAGATTGGGACTCTATATCCAGCTGCGCAAAGAAGCGCTGAGTCAAATGGGTAGCTGCTGTTGCCATTGGGGAATCCACCCAAATACTGAGATGAGGCAATAAATTGCGCTTGACCAAATCAATTAACAGAAACAGCATCTCTTGAGTACGGCCTACTGCAAATGCAGGGATGACGATATTTCCATGGGCACTCAATGTGCTAGTTACTACTTCAATTAATTCAGCTTCAGTATCGGCTAAAGTTTTATGCAGACGGTCACCATAAGTTGATTCCACCACCACAACATCTGCTTGAGGAATCCTCGCAGGATCAGGCATCAATAACTTACCCTTCATGCCAATGTCCCCAGAGAAAACACAGCGCTTTTTCTTGGCATGGTCTTCCGTGATATCAATCACAGCAATTGCAGATCCCAAGATATGGCCTGCATTCTGAAACTCGAGGTCTATACCCTTGCAAAGCTCTAGATGCTTTCCATAAGCTAGAACTTCACATTGCCCAAGAGCAAGTTCAGCCTCTTCCATAGAGTACAAGGCGACAGGTAAGTCACCGCGCCACTTACCCGCCTTTTGTCTGCGCTCTGCCCGCTCTACGTCGGAGCGCTGTAGATGAGCGCTATCTGGCAGCAAGATTTTTAGTAACTCGAATGTGGCATCCGTGCAATAGATGGGACCAGAGAACCCTTGGGCACAGAGTCTTGGTAATAGGCCACTATGGTCAATGTGCGCATGTGTCAGCACAATGAAATCAATTTCCTTAGGAGAAAACGGTAAAGACTCTAAGTTCTTGGTGGTGGCCTCGCGCCCACCCTGGAACATACCGAAGTCGACCATGAATCGGACCTCACGCCCACCAACATTAGCCTGCACGGAATGTCTTGAACCCGTCACCTCACCTGCCGCACCTAGAAATTGTATTTTCATGGTTTAAGCATACTCCCGATAAAATCCATTGTTAAGCCACTCATAAGAGCGATACTATTTACATGAATGCCCCAGCCGAACTGAAATCTCTTGAGCTCATCACTCGCCTTAAGCGAGCGCCCTCAGAGCACAAGGGTAATGCTGGCAAAGTATTGCTGATTGGTGGTGCGCCTGGCATGGCTGGTGCCTTGATGTTATCTGGCAGCGCTGCACTGCACTTGGGGGCTGGCTGGACGATCTTGGAGATGCTCGATCCAACAGCCGCTCATGCAATGCCGGAGCAAGCTGAACTCATGGTCCGCTTAGCCAGCTTTAATGCCGTAGAGCAATTACAAGCTACAGCACCGGATGTCATTGCGATTGGCCCAGGATTGGGTTTCTCAGAAATTGCACGAGATTGGCTGATGACTGTTCTACGCTACCCAACAGTACCCGTAGTAGTTGATGCTGATGCACTCAGCTTGATTGCTGATACTCCCGAGTATTTGGATCTACTCAAACAACGCAATCAAACATTCCCAGGCAAGACTGTTATTACTCCGCACCCCGGAGAAGCGGCACATCTCCTTAATACTGCAGCGGATAACATTCAAGCAAATCGCTTGAGCGCTTTATCTCAGCTCATCGCACTTACCAACTCCATCGTGGTTCTCAAAGGTCAACATACGCTTATTGCCTCACCCGCACAATCAGCGGTGCAATGTGCACAAGGCAATCCTGGCATGGCCGTTGGCGGAATGGGTGATGTATTAACCGGTAGTATTGCAGCCATTGCCGCCCAAGGCATACGCCACAATCTCAATCTGTGGGAGGCCAGTTGTGTTGGAGTTCAACTGCATGCGTCTGCAGCAGACAGTTTGGTAGATAAGCAGATTGGCCCAATTGGACTTACACCATCTGAGGTCATTTTGGAGATGCGGAGTCTTTTAAATAAGCTGTTATAAAACAGCATGCAATCAGCTAGCGGAATCCTTCATCATCGTCGTTATCTCTACGGCCTCTTCATGGCTGGCTTGGGCTCTGTGCTGTTTTCTGGAAAAGCCATTCTGATCAAACTGGCCTTTGGCTATGGTGCCAATGCAGAAACCTTGATTGCATTACGGATGCTAATGGCCCTCCCCCTCTTCTGGGGAATTTATTGGTGGCAAGCACGTAGACAAGTGATGAGCCCACTGTCTTGGCGAGATCAAGTGAAGATATTTGTCCTTGGCTTTATGGGTTACTTTCTCTCTAGCTATCTCGACTTTTTAGGACTTCAATATATCTCCGTAGGTCTGGAGCGGATTGTGCTGTACCTGACTCCAACCATCGTGCTACTGATTTCTTATTTTGTATTAAATAAATCGATTAGCCGCCTGCAATGGTATGCGCTGCTGGTTGGATATCTTGGTGTCATCGTTGTGTTTATTCAAGATGCTAGCTCCACCGGTTCTCTAGCCGTGCTCGGCATGTTGCTGGTCTTTGCCAGCGCATGCTCCTATGCAATCTATATGATTGGCTCCGGAGAAATGGTCAAGCGTGTAGGCAGTGTGCGCTTAGTTGTCTATGCAAGCTCTGCGTCTGCACTGTTGAGCGTCATTCAAATTCTGATATACGATCCCACAGCAGTATTTGTGCAAGTACAGCAGATTTATTGGTTGAGCCTGCTCAATGCCAGTCTTTGCACTGTTATTCCAATGCTCTTAATCATGATTGCAATCAATCGGATTGGCTCACCCTTAGTCGCCCAAGCCGGAATACTTGGTCCCGTCTCAACACTCTTTATGGGTTGGGTAGTACTCTCTGAAGCCATTACCTGGATTCAGATTGGCGGCATGAGCTTGGTCATGGGAGCAATGTGGCTGCTGGTGCGTAATGATGCGCCCAGCAAGCAAAGGGAATCCGACCCCCTCACTTAAAACTAGGGATAGATTACTGAGCAGCTGCAGGCTGTTGAGCTGCTTTTGCTTTTTTCTTAGACTGTTTCTTGGCTTTTTTCTCTGCCTTTTTATCCTTCTTGGACTTCGCAGTAGTTTTCTTGGCAGCCTTATCTGCTTGGGCTGCTGGAGCCGGAGTAGAAGGCGCTGCTGCTGGAGCAGAGGCCGGAGCCGGATCGGCTGCCATTACACCCAATGGCGATAAACCAAGAGAGGCGGAAATGAGTGTGGCCAATGTTAGTTTTGCAAAGCGGGTGTTCATTTAAAGCTCCATTAGGTTTGTGGATAATTTGATAATACTCAATTATTTCTAACCAATACCCCAATTAAGCAAGGCATCCGCATGAACGCTTTTCCGACTGATATCTACACAGAGCCACAGGGTTACTCAATTAATACTCTAGAAAACCTGGGACCCCTGACATGCCTTGCTGGAATCTGGGAAGGTCAACGGGGTTTGGATATCAAGCCAAAAGCGGAGGGCCCCAAAAAGCAGGTCTACACCGAACGAATTGAGATGCAGCCCATTGACCCACAAACCAATGGGCCGCAATTGTTCTATGGTTTGCGTTATCACCTTCACATCACCAAACCAGATCAAGTTAAAACCTATCATGACCAAGTTGGTTATTGGCTTTGGGAACCCGCTACCGGATCGATTGTCCACACCCTCACGATTCCCAGAGGGATGGTCACTATGGCGACAGGAAAGGCTTCCGCTAACGCAACTCAGTTTGAGTGCGTAGCAAAGATTGATGATCCGACTGCGGGGATTTCTTCCAGCCCTTTTTTAGACTACGCATTCAAAACTATTGAGTACCGCATCATGGTTACCATCTTGGAAGATGGCACTTGGTCTTACGAGCAAGATACGGTGATGATGATCAAGGGGCAAGATGCACCCTTTCATCATCTCGATACCAATGTGCTAACCAAGGTGGCCGAGGCTACTCCAAACCCACTGGCATTAGAGGCAATGAAAAAGCCGTCCTAAGACGGCCTTTTGACTTAAATCTTTTGCTACTTATGCTGGCTGCGCTTCTGTCTCAGTAATCTTTTCTAGAGCAGTTGCAAGATGACCAACTGTACGGTCAACATGAGCCAACTTCTCCAGGCCAAATAAACCAATGCGGAAAGTACGGAAGTCAGGACGCTCGTCACATTGCAGTGGCACACCAGCAGCGGTCTGCAATCCTAGGGCAATAAACTTCTTGCCTGACTGAATATCGGGATCCTTGGTATAGCTCACCACTACGCCAGGAGACTGAAAGCCTTTTGCTGAAACTGAGTGATAGCCATTGGATACCAACAAAGCACGAACCTTGTCACCTAACTCTTGCTGCTTTGCTTTGAGTGCAGCAAAGCCTAAGGCCTGAGTTTCTTTCATAACATTGCGCAAGATTTTGAGCGCGTCTGTTGGCATGGTGGTGTGATAAACGTGACCGCCCTTTTCGTAGGCTTCCATAATTTGCAGCCACTTCTTCAAGTCCATTGAGAAGCTGCTGCTTTGAGTAGATTCAATGCGGTCGCGTGCTCTGTCACCCATAGCAATCAAAGCGCAACAAGGCGAACTGCTCCAACCTTTTTGAGGCGCAGTAATGACTACGTCAACATTGCAGGCTTTCATATCTACCCACATCGCACCTGAAGCAATGCAATCGAGCACAAATAAACCATTAACGGAACGCACTGCTTCACCAACCGCCTTGAGATAGTCGTCCGGCAAAATAATTCCGGCAGAGGTCTCTACGTGAGGAGCAAAAACCACTGCTGGCTTCTCTTTCTTGATGAATGCCACCACTTCTTCAATAGGTGCCGGTGCAAAAACACCCTGCACTGAATCTTCTAATTGCTTACCTTTGATAACAGTAATGTTTTGAGTAATGTTGGCTAAATCAAAAATCTGAGTCCAGCGATAACTAAACCAACCGTTGCGCAAAACCAGGCACTTTTCATTATTGGCAAATTGACGAGCAACTGCCTCCATACCAAAAGTGCCGCTACCGGGAACAATGACAGCTGAGCTAGCGTTGTAAGCATCTTTGAGAACGCTAGAGATATCCACCATGACTTTTTTGAATTCTTCAGACATGTGGTTCAGCGAGCGGTCGGTGTAAACAACCGAGAACTCTAAGAGACCATCTGGATCAACGTTCGGGAGTAAGCCTGGCATAGTAATTTCCTAGTAAATCGTGTGATTAGCCCTAAATGATACTGATTTAGCGCTATTTGGGTATTTAACTCCTCAAAACCAGCTTTTTGAGCAAATGAGATGGGTTAGCTACTTTTTTTCGCTATAGAAGATACCAGTATTCCGATAACAATCAGGGCAAAAGCGAGGCCATGAAAAAGCTGAGGCGGATCACCCAAAATAGCCGCTGAAAGTAGCGCAGTAAATAAAGGAATGAGATTAGCAAAGAATGCCGCCACTGTTGGTCCGGCACCATTCACTCCCAGACCCCAGCAGCGATAGGCAATTAAAGAAGGTCCGATTGCTACAAAGATAATTAATGCTCCAGTCCAGTAGTTGAGATCAATGAAGGCATGCCCTGTGGCAATCTCTGCCCCCTCGAACAACATGGTCCACATAAAACCAATCAGGACCTGAGCCATCAAAAACTCAGCCCAAGGCCATTGCCGTTCTGTGCTCTCTCCGGGGCGACTAATCATCCAACTATAAAAAGCCCACAGGATCGTAGCCAACATAATGAACAAATCGCCCATGACCACCTCCATGCTCAATAGGCTAGTCGGCTCGCCACGCGTTAAGACTACAGTGACCCCGACCAAAGAAACCACGGCACCCAGAAGCTGTAGAAGTGTAGGTCTGACTTGATAAAAGACTGCACCAATGAAGAGCATCCAAATCGGCATGCTGGCCCCGATCAGGGTGACATTAATTGCGGTTGAGGTTTGCAAGGCAAGATAGAGCAGCACGTTATAGCTGCCAACACCCAAGAGCCCCAAGACCAAGAAACGGCCTTTGTTTTGCCATAGGGCACTACCTGGCTTGAAGATCTTCCATCCAAAAGGAAGCAAGATGAGCGCCGCCAGACCCCAACGAACTGCACTTAAGCTGATTGGTGAAATACTCCCTACCAAGACCCGACCCGCTATCGCATTACCCGCCCAAAGAACGGTGGCTAAGCTTAAATAGAAGACAGTCGATAGGGGTAGCTGGGGCATTCAGGGGAATTTAGGTGAATAAGTGGATATTTTGAGCCCCAAGAAGGGCTTTGCCTACGCATTGTAGAAACAAATGCCTGGTATTGCTAAGATAGAGCTTAAATTAGCGTCAGACATCTGACATCAGCACCATGCGAAGGGGTTTTAGTGGCAATCATCACCAATATTGAAGATTTACGAGTTTTGCATCAAAAGCGTACCCCCAAGATGTTCTATGACTATGCTGACTCCGGGTCATGGACTGAATCGACTTACCGGGCCAACGAATCCGATTTTCAGAAGATCAAACTGCGTCAGCGTGTAGCGGTAGATATGACTAACCGCACCACCAAGACCACCATGGTAGGTCAAGAGGTGGCAATGCCAGTTGCACTTGCACCGACTGGGCTCACCGGCATGCAGCACGCTGATGGTGAAATTCTGGCTGCCCGTGCTGCCGAAAAATTTGGCGTCCCATTCTGCTTATCTACCATGAGCATTTGCTCGATTGAGGATGTTGCAGAACGCACCACCAAACCGTTTTGGTTCCAGCTCTATGTCATGAAAGACCGCGGCTTTATTGAGCGACTCATTGAACGCGCCAAAGCTGCTAAGTGCTCCGCTCTAGTTCTAACTCTAGATTTGCAGATCTTAGGACAACGTCATAAAGATTTAAAAAATGGTTTGTCTGCACCTCCAAAGCTGACGATTGCCAACATGATCAATATGATGACTAAGCCACGCTGGTGCATGGGCATGGCGATGACTCCCCGCAGAACCTTTCGGAACATTGTTGGACATGCTACTGGTGTAGGCAATATGTCCTCCCTCTCCTCTTGGACCGCCGAGCAGTTTGATCCAGGACTCAGCTGGGATGATGTGGAGTGGATTAAAAAACTCTGGGGCGGCAAGCTCATCATCAAAGGTATCTTGGATGAAGAAGATGCTCGCTTTGCTGCTAACTCTGGCGCAGATGCCTTGATTGTTTCCAATCATGGCGGTCGTCAATTAGATGGTGCTATCTCCAGTATCAAAGCCTTGCCTGGCATCGTCAATGCGGTTGGCAAAGATATTGAAGTTTGGATGGATGGCGGTATTCGATCTGGGCAGGATGTATTAAAGGCCTGGGCGCTTGGTGCGCGAGGCACTATGATTGGTCGCCCTTTCCTCTATGGCTTAGGTGCTATGGGTGAGGCAGGCGTTACTAAATGCCTCGAAATTATTCACAATGAATTGGACATCACGATGGCCTTTACTGGGCACCGTGATATTCAAAACGTGAGCAAAGATATTTTGTATCCAGGGACTTTTTAAGATTCCACATTTAGTCAACTCACCCGCATTAGTATTTGCTATTTCCACTGTCGCCCTCTCGGGCTCAGTGTGGTTTGGTAATGCCGTTCTGAGCAAGCACCGCACAAAAGATACCGAGACCTCTGCAGATTTAGGAATTATTCAGACTGCAACACTCACCCTGCTTGGTCTGATTATTGGCTTTACCTTTTCTATGGCGATTGCGCGATACGACTTGAGGCAGACTTATGAAGAGGCCGAGGCAAATGCCATCGGTACTGAATACCTCAGGGCCGATCTCTTGCCTAGCAAAACTGCGGAATCAATTAAGGGATTGCTAAACGAATACTTAGATCAACGCATCTTGTTCTACTCAAAGCAAGACCAAGAGACAGCCAAGCAAATTACTCAACGCACTCTAGCTCTGGAAAATGCCATGTGGAATGAGCTACTCCCGGTTGCACGTTCACAAGCCTCCCCCACTATGGCGCTAGTCATCTCCGGCCTCAATGATGTTATTAACTCACATGGTTATACACAGGCCGCCTGGTGGAATCGCATCCCAACTGCAGCGTGGTGGCTAATGGCAGCAATTGCTGTTGGTGCCAATATATTGGTAGGATTTGGTGCAAGAAACTTTAGACGTAATGTCGGCCTCTTCATGATCTTTCCGATAATGATTTCTGTTTCATTCTTTTTGATTGCAGACATTGATAGCCCGCGTGGTGGCGTGATTCGTATCGATCCACGAAATTTACTTGATTTAAAACACAATATGAACTCTGTGCAAAGCCCAGCAATCTCTATAGGTGGTAAATAATGAAACGCGTCGTAGATGTATTTAAAGATAGAGGTCGTGAACTGGTGTGGACGTACGTCATCCACTTAGGTAACCTTGAATTTCATCCAGCTCAAGTTGACTTTGAACAAGAGGCCCTGCGGCTTTCTCAGATTGATAAGCGCGGCGCCCTGAATGAGCTTAGCGCCAAAGCTAGACTAACAATTCGATAACTTTTTACTTGAATTCAGACATATGAAACCCTTAAGCAAAAAAGCCAAGATGGCGGCAGGCTGGACCATCCTCATGACTGTTATCGGCACTGCCATGTTGCACCAATGGGAATTCTTTGCCATGGGTTGCGCGTCCATTGCCATGCTGCTCGTTGCAAACCACTTTGATCTCTTAAAAGATCCTGAAGACAAAAAATAAAGGTCTCCATCTTTCGATAGAGACCCCGTTTTACTTGCCCTTCATTTATCCTTACTCAGCGCTACTGATACGACTACTCTCTCAGAGAGTTGGGTAGTCTGTATAGCCCACCTCAGCGCCACCATAAAAACTAGCGCGATCATATGCATTTAAGACTGCACCTTGCTGAAAGCGCTCAGCCAAATCCGGATTAGAAATATACAAACGCCCATACGCCACTGCATCTGCTAAGCCAGCCTCTAAAACAGCCTCACCCATCGCTTGATCATATCCACCAGCGCTAATAAATTTGCCTTGATACGCAGCCCGGAAAATCTCTGAAGTAATTGGCGCCTCTGCATTGACCTTATCGTTACCACCAGCACTAGTTGAGCGTGGCTCAATCATATGCACATAGGACAAGTGGTAGCCATTGAGTTTCTGAATTACTGCATTAAACAAGGCAATTGGGTCGCTATCAGCCATGTCGTTAAAGCTGCCATAGGGTGACAAGCGCACACCAATACAGTCACTTGGATATATATTGGCAACAGACTCAATCACCTCGCCTAATAAGCGCATGCGATTTTCAATAGAGCCACCATATCCATCGGCACGGTGATTGGTTTTATCTTGTAAAAACTGATCTAGTAAATAGCCATTCGCCGAATGAATTTCCACACCATCAAAGCCTGCTGCTTTTGCATTTGCCGCAGCCAACTCAAAATCTTTTAGCAATCGTGCAATGTCTTCAGCCGTCATTGCTTTGGGCGTCTCATAATCATGCAACTTCCAATCAGCACCATACGTTTGACCAGTAGGTGCAATCGCAGAAGGTGCCTCGGGCAAACCTTGCTCGGGATGTAATGAGGAATGAGAAATGCGACCTACATGCCATAGTTGGGCAACCATCTTGCCGCCTTTTGCATGAACAGCACTCACGATTTCTTTCCACGCAGCCGTTTGCTCAGGAGAATAAATTCCAGGAGTTGCTGGATAGCCTTTTCCAATGGGAGAAATTTGTGTTGCTTCGCTAATGATGAGTCCAGCACTCGCCCTCTGGGCATAGTATGTTTTTGCCAAAGGATTTGGCACGTCACCATCAATAGCGCGCATTCTGGTGAGTGGTGCCATCACAAGACGGTTCTTTAATTCAATAGAGCCAAGCTTGATGGGGGTAAACATGATTTCTTTTCCGGACATGAACTACTTTCTTTGGTATTGGATACGTCAATTGAAGATGAACTTTAGCAGGGATAGCAGAGTCCTGCAGATGCCACACTAGGCTCCCGGCAAACTCTTGCGAGCGCCGCGACTCGTTCTTGGACTAGATTTAAATCTCAACTCAATGCTTTCAGCTAGCGCCTGGAATTCCTCAAGATGTGCAGTGGAAGCCCTGGCGACAAGCGCAATCACTCTATTGGGAGTGGGCGGCGCTAATGGTCGAGCAAGCAATGTCGTTCCATTTAAAAGACCCCCTTTTATCGCCATCTCAGGAAGCAGCGCAATACCCATGCCGGATTCCACCATTTGCAATAGCGTGAGCAAGCTAGTTGCCTCCATACCGTCAACATTGCGAATATCAGAACGCTTGCAAGCCTGCATGGTGTGGTCTCGAAGGCAGTGCCCCTCTTCAAGTAATAGCAGTCTCTCCGCCATTTTGGTAGGTAGATGAATTTCCTTGCCTTTTAGTGCAGGATCATTCGCACCAGCAACTAGCCAAAACTCATCAATAAAGAGTTCCTTGACCAATAGACCGCTTGTGTCATAAGGCAATGCTATCAAAGCAAAATCAAGTTGATGGTCCGCTAAACGTGCCAATAGGTTTGCAGTTAAGTCCTCACGCAAAGCAATTTTGAGATCAGGGTAATGCACCCGAATATCCGGCAATACGTTTGGCAATAAGAATGGCGCAATTGTTGGAATCACGCCCAGTCGGACTGTCCCCGCCATTGATTGGCCAGATGCGCTCGCATACTCCACTAAATCTTGAGAGGAGGCCAAGATGATTTTTGCTCGCTCCAAAATTTCCAGACCAATCGGAGTGATGGCGACATTTTGTCTATCACGCTCTACCAGGCGAACACCCAAGACATCCTCCAGCTCTTTCAAGCCTGCACTAAGAGTGGATTGACCTACAAAGCAGACTTCAGCGGCCCTAGTGAAATTCAGCTCTTGAGCAACAGCCGCAAAATAACGAAGCTGACGCAATGAAGGTAGAGCAGCCATAATTTGGAGATGTCCCTATAATCAATTTATTAGATAAATAATATCATTCCTATCCACCATATAAATCACTATTTAGCCACTCATTGCAAAACATTCGGCTCTCAGCTATTAACTGCATTTGAATTTAAACTGCTCATAATCTTTCTCAGCAAGGAACCCAGATGAAAACTTGGCAATGTATTGTGTGTGGATTTAACTATGACGAAGCAAAAGGTTTGCCAGAGGAAGGTATTCCGCCTGGCACTGCTTGGGCAGATATTCCTGATGATTGGGAATGCCCGGACTGTGGCGTCGCAAAGTCCGATTTTGAAATGGTGCAAGTTTCTTAATTTAAATAAAACGCTATTCAATTAACTGCAGTATTAGGGAGTCCAGCCTTGGATCATCAAAAAGATTTATCTCAATCCGGCATTGTCATTATTGGTAGTGGTTTAGCCGGCTTTACAGTCATTCGCGAACTACGCAAACTGGACAAGACTGCGCCGATCACGCTAGTGACTCGCGAACCAGGCTACTTTTACTCAAAACCAATGCTCTCTACTGCGCTAGCTAGCAACAAGTCTGCGGAGCAATTGGTTTCTACCGATGCTACAGGTATGGCTACTCAGCTAGAGGTGACGATTTTGGGAGAAGCCGACGTATCAGCTATTGATACCGCCTCTCAGACCATTGAGACCTCTAAAGGAAAAATCTCCTATGGCAAGCTAGTGCTTGGCTTGGGCGCAGATCAAATCCGCTTACCGCTACAGGGTAATGCTGCCAAGGAAGTAATCACCGTAAATGACCTTGAGGAGTATGCCAAATTTCGTAAAGCGATTGAAGGCAAGAAACGCGTTGCCATACTAGGGGCCGGTCTGATTGGTTGTGAGTTTGCAAACGACTTGGTATTGGGATCTTACGAGGTAGACGTGATTGATTTGGCTCCACAAGCTTTAGGCCGCTTACTTCCTAATGAAGCAGCGCAAGCACTACAAGCCAAGTTAAGTGAAGCTGGTGTTCGCTGGCACTTTGGCACTACAGTGCAATCGATTGATCGCAATGGTGATTGCCTCACAATTACGCTCGCCAATGGTTCAACTATTACTAGCGATGTATTTCTATCGGCAGTAGGACTCAAACCTCGCATTGATTTAGCTCACGCCGCCGGTATTGCAACGGGCAATGGAATTACGGTTAACCGCCAGCTGGCGACTAGCGCTAAAAATGTTTTTGCTATCGGTGACTGCGCTGAAGTGGAGGGTCTAGTACTGCCGTACGTTATGCCAATCATGCAAGCGGCACGCGCTTTAGCACCAAACCTACTTGGACAAGAAGCCACCCTCACCTATCCTGCAATGCCGGTGATGGTCAAGACCCCCGCACTACCGACCATTGTTTCACCACCAGCCAAAGATGCAGTTGGCACTTGGAAAATTCTCCCCGTCGAAGGTGGGCTTGAGGCCCGCTTTGAATCTGGTGATGGTCAGTTGCTTGGCTTTGCTTTGCTAGGAACGGCAACAGCACAACGTGGCGCCCTCACAAAAGAGCTGCCGCCAATACTGCAATAGGAGAGACTCTAGGTAGGCCACCCCAATGATCTAGGGGATTTTTGGAATAAGAAAAGGCCCGCATCTGCGGGCCTTTTTCATGATCTACTGCGGTCTGTTTATGAAACGATTACAAACCAGGTTGTGTTGTGTGACTGAGCAACCATCAAAAATAACATTGGTACAGAAAGCATAGTGTTAAAGCGTGAGGTCAACATTGCAATGCGTGCAGACTTTGCTTTTACATCTGGCTCAACTGCAACGATACCTAAGGCACGTTTCTGGTTTGGCCAAATAATGAACCAAACGTTGAAAGCCATTACCAAAGCAATCCACATACCTAAACCGATCGCACGGAACGGAGCTTGTAAAGTAAATGCTTGATGAGCGTAACCATTCAATACGGCCAAGATTAAGCCACTTACAACGGTAAATAAGGCTGCCCAACGGAACCAAAATAATGCTGTCGGAGCAATCACTTTTCCAATCGCAGGTTTTTGCTCATCTGGAATTTTTGGCATGGAAGGAATCTGCACAAAATTGAAGTACCAAAGCAAACCAATCCACATCACACCAACCATCACGTGAATCCAGCGGAATAAAAATGGCAATTCAATTGAGCTGAGGTTTGCACCTAAAGCCAAAACAATTAAAACGAGAAGCACAAAGCCAGCTAAAACTGTGCGTCCCAATGAGGTCAAAATGGATGACATAAAGGTATCTCCTATGTATAAGAATTCGGTGTAACTATAAACGATTATGGTGTTTTTGTTTGAAGCTCCAATATGACTGTTTTACTGGGCTGTCCAGCCGCCATCCATATTCCAGGCCACTCCGCGTACTTCAGAGGCGTCAGGACCACAGAGGAACACAGCTAGTGCCGCCAATTGCTCTGGAGCCACAAATTCGCCTGAAGGCTGCTTCTCAGAAACCAGCGCTTTCTTGGCCTCCTCATTAGAAATCCCATCCCGCTCTGCGCGCGCATCTACCTGCTTTTGAACTAGAGGCGTCAAGACCCATCCAGGGCAAATTGCGTTACAAGTAATTCCGGTTTTTGCGTTCTCTAGTGCGGTCACCTTGGTTAAACCAACGATGCCATGCTTAGCTGCTACGTAGGCAGATTTTTGAATGGAGCCAACCAAGCCATGTACAGAGGCGATATTAATAATGCGACCCCAATTACGCTTTTTCATTCCTGGCAGAGCATGGTGAGAGGTATAAAAAGCTGAACTTAAGTTAATCGCAATGATGGACTCCCATTTGTCTGCTGGAAAGTCTTCAACATTAGCGGTGTACTGAATGCCTGCATTGTTCACCAAGATATCAAGTGATCCAAAACGTTTCTCAGTTTGAGCAATGAGATCTTCAATCTCGGCAGGCTTACTCATATCGGCACCGTGATAGTCGACTTCAACACCACAAGCTTTGATGGCAGCAATAGCAGCATCTTTCTCACCAAAGCCATTCACCATAATGTTGACGCCTTGTTTCGCCAATCCAATAGCCATTGCTAAACCAATGCCACTGGTTGAGCCGGTGACGAGAGCTGTTTTACCTTTTAAATGAGACATGTTCTTTTCGCTATATCAAGTTAATCATCAACCCCCAGTGGGGATTGATGTATGGTCAAAACTCGATGTTACAGGATGCGATACGCCCTTCGATACGGGGAATGCACTAATGAAGGCGAACTCTTCTTTACACCTTGCCAAGGGCCTTCAGAATCTTTTCACAGGTAATTGGCTGATCAAATACAGCGACATTAAAGGGCGCCAAAGCATCATTGATGGCATTCTGGACCGCTCCAGGAGCCCCAGCAGTACCAGCCTCACCAGCCCCTTTTGCCCCTAACTTGGATGACTGGGTTGGTGTCTCCACGTGAGCCACTTCAATATCAGGCATTTCATTTGCCATCGGCACCAAATAGTCCGCCATACTTCCATTGCGTAACAAACCGCTATCGTCATAGAGGCACTCTTCGAAAAGCACGCCTCCGATACCTTGAACGATTGCTCCACGTACCTGCTCATCAACCAACATCGGATTTAATACGCGACCGCAATCTTCAACTGCCCAATGCTTTAGCAGCTTCACAAATCCAGTATCAGGATCAACCTCAACGTAAGACGCCTGAACACCATTGGTAAAGATGAATGGATATTCTTTCTGGGTGTAATGACGTGTAACCATTAAGTCAGCAGAGAAACCCACCGGCAAGGTATCAGTACGGAAATAGCCAATCCGTCCGATCTCGCTAAACGGCAACAATTGCTCTCCACTAGACTTATCCAATACATGGCCGCGACGAACTGATAGCTCCTCAGGAGATCTATTCAAAATAGCGCCAGCTAGCTTCAGGATATTTTCTTGAAGCGCCTGGCAAGCGAGCAATACAGCCTCACCACCAACTCCAGCACCGCGAGAAGCCCAGGTGCCACCACCGTATGGAGTGACATCGGTATCGCCAGTAATGATGCGGACGTCTTTAATTGAGAGTCCCACGGCATCGGCAGCAATTTGCGCATAGATGCCTTCGGTACCCTGACCCTGCTCACCAACGCCGATCAAAATGGAAACCACTCCACTAGGATCTAAACGAGCGGAAGCCCCATCCTGAGAGGCAATGCGAGCACCACCCACGCCATAGAAGGCCGGACTTGGATTGGTTAACTCAATTAATGTAGCAAAGCCTATGCCGCGATAGATGCCTTTTTTGCGCAACTCAGCCTGCTCCTGACGCAATGCAGAATAGTCCATCATCTTTTCAATCGTGCGCAAACATTGCTCGTGGGATAGGACCTCTAACTTGATTCCAGAAATTCCAGAGCATGGATATGCGTCATCAGGAATTACATTGCGCTTACGAAACTCCAAGGGATCCATCTTTAACTTTTGCGCCGCCAAATCTACCAAGCCCTCAGTTACAGCGCAAGCAATTGGATGCCCCACTCCGCGGTATTGACATGTAGGCGTTTTATTCTGAAACACCACATTCAGCTTAGCTCTGTAATTTTGATGCTTATAGGGCCCGCCAACTAAGTTGACAACTTGATTGCCCTCAATCGCACTCGTTCTGGGGAACATAGAATATGGACCAATAGCAGTGAGATCGTCGATCTCAAACGCCAAAATATCACCCTCTTTATTTGCCGCAATGCGTCCTTTAATTCGATGCTCACGTGCGTGAATATCACTTGTAAATGATTCGAGGCGATCAGCTACAAATTTGACCGGGCGCTCCAACATCATCGCCAAGCCTACCGTTGCAAAGTCATCAGGATACGCGTGCACTTTAATGCCGAAGGACCCTCCCACGTCTTTACAAATAACATGGACATCAGACTCAGACAAGCCAAACTGACGGCAATATAAATCCTGCATCATATGTGGTGCTTGCTGCGAGTGATACACCGTCAAACGACGATCACCAGGGTTGTAGTCAGCAATTTGACAGCGAGGCTCTAAGGTCACACCAGTATGACGACCAAACCCAAAGGTAGCTTCTGCAACGACATCTGCCGTTGCAAACACCTCGTCAACCTGACCAACATCCAAGCTACGCGTAAAACACAGGTTGTCACCTAATTCAGGATGAATGACTGGCGTCTGGGGATCCAATGCGGTTTCCATAGAAACTACTGCGGGTAACTCTTCCCATTCCACATCAACTAATTGCAATGCGTCTTCTGCCTGTGCACGCGTCTCAGCAACAACGGCAACTACAGGCTCACCCTGCCAGCAAGCCCTATCAATTGCCAAAGCATATTGAGGGGCAGACTTCATGCCAGCGAGATGACCCAAGGTGGCAACCCATGGCTTGCAAAGCTCCGCCATCTTGACGCCGTCCACTATTGCTAGAACACCCGGCATTTTGCTTGCCTGTTCTGTATGAATTTTTCCAATTTTCATATGCGCTACTGGCGAACGCCAATAGACCACATGTCCCATTCTGGGTAATTGAATATCATCCACATAAGTACCCTGACCCTCGATGAGTCGACGCGCCTTATGTCTAGGTTCGCTATTACCAATGTAGCGTTGATCATTGGTAACTGGATCAAGCACTAATCCTTTGAGATCTGCTGGCTTATTCATAATGTTTTCCCAGTCTTCTTAAGCGAGGGCAACAACAGGTTTAATTTTTTCACCTTTGGCACGAGCTTCAAGCACGGCCATGATGGCATCTACTATGGAGTGGTAGCCAGTGCAACGGCAGTAATTGCCAGAGATCCATTCACGCACTTCTTCGCGCGTGGCTTTTGGTTGCTTTTCAACCAACTCTGCAGCTGCAAGCAGCATGCCTGAGGAGCAAAATCCACATTGCATTGCGTTATGACGCATAAAAGCTTCTTGAAGATCTGCCAATGCACCACTTTTAGTCAAGCCCTCAATCGTTTCCACTACACAGCCATCAGCTTGAACAGCCAGATATAAGCAGCCACGAATGATTTGACCATCCACCTTAACAGTGCAGGCACCACAAGCACCCTGCTCACACCCGAGGTGAGGCCCCTTTAAATGCAAATCTTCACGCAGAAAATCTACCAAATGGCGGCGCGGCTCAATTTCAGCATTGACTACCGAACCATTGACGGTCATCGTAATTTTTTTCTTTAAGCTCATCTCAATCTCCGAACTCGATTTATCTTGTATTAATTTTTATTAATTAAGCAATCAAATGCTTTAAGCCACGCTCTAACAAAACACCAATCAAATGCCGCTTTGTTTCTGCACTATTGGTGATATCTGCAATTGCATCAATTTCTGCTCTTGCAGCAGCAACTGCACTAGCAATCAGATCTTCATTCAGAGGCTTACCATCAATTAATGCTTGAGCCCTAGTTGCCATAACGGGTGTTGCACCAACTGAAAAGAAAGTGAAAGTGCAATCGCTCAGAACATTACCGACTTTATTGGCAACCAAGGCAAGTCCTGCAACCGCATAGTCCCCATGGCGACGAGCCAGCTCATGAAAATAAAAAACTTGATTGCTGCTTGCCACTGGAAATTCAGTTGCCACTAGAATTTCATCAGGCTCTAAGGAGGTGGTGTACAGATCAATAAAAAAGTCTTGAGCCGAAATACGACGTTCGCCAGCAGGGCCTGCAATCAACATCGTTGCATTGAGCGCCAAACTACAGGCGGGCCATTCAGCTGCAGGATCTCCGTAAGCCAGGGATCCGCCCCAAGTCCCTAAGTTACGGATCGCTCTGTGCGCAATGTGCGGTACGGCAGCCTTGAGGAGCGGAGCATGTTGTGCAATTAACTTCGAATCCTCAATCTCAGTATGGGTGACTAAAGCGCCAATGCGCAATTGCTCACCGATTACAGAAATTCCCTTGAGTTCATCTAGATGGGTAATGTCAATCAGAACACTGGGCTCAGAAAGACGCAGGTTGAGCGTAGCCAAAAGCGTCTGGCCACCGGCAATCAAACGGGCATCTTCACCCGCCTCAGCCAGTAAAGCTAAGGCTTCGCTCAGGGCCTTTGGTTTTGCATAATCAAATGCGGCTGATTTCATTACGTCTCCTCCACTACTTTTATATTTATATCGCCAAGCTTTATTCAGCCTGTGCGTCCGACTCTAGAGGCAGCACTTCGCCACCCAATTCTTTTGCAAAGCGCTGAAAAAAATCGTCCGCAATCTTTTTGGCTGAAGCACTAATAAGGCGCCCGCCAATTTGTCCCAGCTTGCCTCCAATAGAGGCCTCCGTTGTGTAGGAGATTAAGGTGCCACCATCAACGAGCTTTAATTCCACCCGTGAGCGCCCTTTTGCAAATCCTGCGGCACCACCAGACCCCTCAAATGCCATTGAACAGGATTGATCAGGAATAACGTCACTCAATAAGAGCTTCCCAGCAAATCTGGCTCTTACAGGCCCAATCTTGAACATCACCTTCGCATGGATCTCTTCAGGGGAAATGCGGCTAATCTCTTCACAACCAGGAATCGACTTGGCGAGAACATCGATATCGTTCAACCCTTTCCATACATCAGGGATTGGAGCCGCAATGAGTTGCTCGCCGTTTAATTCCATTACTTCTCCTTGGGGTTTGTACGAATAGAGTCTTATCTACCAATTGTTCAACAATGTACCATTATTTAACTTTTGGTCAATAAGGCCAAATTCGGATAAACCCTGACAACAATGAGTTTGGATCGAGATCGCAGCACCAGCAACAGTGACGCTACTGAAGTAGCTGCAACTGGTGCGCCTACTCGTCGCAGAATGAGTACGGCAGATCGTAAGCGCCAGATACTCGATCGTGCAATTCAGTACTTTGCGAAGCATGGGATTGATGGGCAACTCAGGAACCTCACAAAAGGTCTGGGCGTTACCCATACTCTGCTTTACCACTACTTCCCCACTAAGGACGCTTTAATCAAAGCCGTCTATGAAGATGTCTTTGAGTCCCGCTGGAAGTCTGAATGGGAGCAACTTTTAGACGATAAGACTCTTTCACCAGAAGAAAAATTCAACGCCTTTTATATCGACTACTCCAATACTGTACTCACCTATGATTTCGTGCGCATCCTTATATTCTCAGGCTTGAGTGACCACTCCATCAGCGACAGATTCTTTGAACTATTGCGTGACCGCCTCCTGCCTCGACTCATACGAGAAACCCGCAAACACTGTGGTCGCACCAACCGCGGGAAGCCTTCGCAGCGGGAGTTGGAGTTTTTAATGGGCCTGCATGGTGGCATCTTTTATATCGGGATGCGTCGCTGGATTTATGGCCAAGCAATCTACGACTCCGGAAACCCCAATACAGAGCAAGAAATCATTCAAGATCGAATTAGCTCTTACCTCAACTCAGCAAAAACTTTATTTTCTACTGGTAAAAAATAATATGACGAACCTCAGCCTGAATCATTTCTCAATCCGCAGCCTCGAGATTGAAAAGACCACGCAGTTTTACAGTGAAGTACTTGGCTTGACCGTGGGGCCACGCCCAGAGTTTCCATTTCCAGGAGTCTGGCTTTACAACGGGGATGAAAATGATTGGGCCAATGCAGTATTGCACCTCATTGCGATTGATAAGAATGATCCCAATGGCTTAAAACAATACCTCGGGGAGCGCGACCCTAGTTCACTCTTTGGTTCTGGGGCGGTCGATCACATTGCCTTCTTTGCCAAAGGCTTGGAAGCAAAGCTTATACAGCTTGAAAAGTTAGGCGTTCCTTGCAGACAGCGGACAGTGCCCGTATTGCAGTTACACCAAATCTTCTTAGATGACCCTAATGGGATCGTGATTGAATTGAATTACCCTGCTGCAGAAAAAGTAGCATTGGATGCCAAGACCGTATAAGTCAAATGGCAAAAATTCTAGTCATCGGTGGATCTCTTGGAGGCTTATTTGCAGCCAATATATTGCTGCGCCAGGGTCACGATGTCACGCTACTAGAAAAAGCGGTTGGCTCTCTTGATGGCAGAGGCGCCGGCATTGTGACACACGATGCACTCGCAGATGCTTTGCGTGAATCGGGTATTGCTATTGATGACGGCCTGGGAGTTGCTGTATCGAAGCGCGTTACCTTGGGCGCAGATGGGGAAAGCTTGGGTGAAATGCCACTCCCTCAAATTCTGACTTCATGGAGTCGCCTGTATCACCTACTGAAGGAAAATTTTCCAAGTGAGCGCTACTTACAAGGTAAGAATGTAAAAAAAGTTACTCAGGATTCCAGCGCTGTACAGGTGCTTTGCGAGGATGGTAGCGCTTATGAGGCAGAGCTATTAATTGCATCAGATGGCATACGCTCCGCGGTCAGATCTCAAGTAGCGCCAGAGATTCAGCCTGAATATGCTGGCTATATTGCGTGGCGCGGTGTTTGCGATGAAAGCCATCTCTCGAATTACACGCTTGAAACACTCTTTAATTACTTTGGATTCTGCCTGCCCAATGGCGAGCAAATGCTGGGCTACCCAGTCGCAGGATCTGGTAATGACACTAGACCAGGTAAGCGACGCTATAACTTTGTATGGTATCGACCCGCCTCGGAAGACAATGAGCTCGTCAAACTCTTAACGGATGCAGATGGCCACCACTACCCAACAGGTATCCCACCACTAAAAGTATCTTGGAGGCATATTGCTGAGATGCGAACGATTGCTCGCGAGATTTTGGCACCTCAATATGCAGAAATTTTGGAAAAAACTGCTTCACCATTTTTGCAGGCAATTTACGATGTTCGCTCTGAGCAAATTGTCTTTGGAAGAATTGCCTTAATGGGTGATGCAGCCTTCGTTGGCCGCCCCCATGTCGGCATGGGCGTTACCAAGGCGGGTGATGAAGCTATGGTGATTGCACGGCACATTGCACAACTGGGGGCAACTCCAGCTGCACTTCAAGCCTACAGTAAAGAACGATTGCAGCTTGGGCAACAAGTAGTTGCCAGGGCTCAGTACCTTGGGCGTTACATGCAGGCACAGGGGAGCAAGGGTACCCGAGATAGCAGTAGCCTAAGAAGAAATGCAGATACGGTAATGGCAGAAACTGCTATCGATATCAGCGTGTTACTTGCAGAAGGAAAAGCGGTTCCAGAGTCGTATTAATCATCAGATGTAGATTTAAGCTTTACTAGAAACATTCAGTTAAGATTTATGAAACAAAAAGTATTCTTATTCACAAACTGTTTTAAATGGAGGAGACAACCATGAAACAAAAAGTAACGAATCAAACCAGAAGAAAAATGTTGATCGGCGGAGCTGCGGCAGCAAGCACCCCGCTTTGGATGAATATGGCAAATGCCCAATCGGACACCATTAAGATTGGCTTCCCTACACCGCTAACGGGCCCCTTCTCTGCCGAAGCACAGGATCAAGTTAAAGCAGCTGAATTAGCCATCAAAGAATTCAATGATGCAGGCGGCTTTAATGGACGCAAAGCTGAACTCTTAGTTCGTGATGACAAGCTGAATCCAGGTGAAGCTGCAACACGTACTCTGGAGTTAATTGAAAAAGATAAGGTGAACTTTGTTGTGGGTTCACTGTCAGCCGCAACTCAGCTCTCCATTAATGCTGTTTGTAAAGAGCGCAAGGTACTCTTCAATTCCATCAGCCAGTCTGATGCGATTAACGAGGCGAAAGATTGGAGCGTATATACATTCCATGAAGCGTTGAACCCAACCATGACAGCTGGTGCAGTAGCCCGGTACTCTATTCCCCGTTTTGGTAAGAAGATCGTATTCTTGACGGCTGACTATGCTTATGGCCACGAGATGGTTCGCGCTTTTGAGCGTGCCGGCAAGGAGATGGGCGCCACTACTTTGGCAGATATTCGCCATCCATTAGGCGCATCCGATTACTCTGCATTCTTGCCACGCATCAAGGCATTAAATCCAGATATTTTGGTGCTCTGTAACTTTGGTCGTGACCTTGTGAACGCAGCTAAGCAATGCACAGACTTTGGCTTGAAGTCCAGCATGAAAATTGTTACCCCTGTTCTGCTCTATACAGCACGCTTGGCTGGTGGCCCAGAAGCGTTCGAGGGAATTATCGGCGGCACTTCGTATTATTGGGGTCTCGAGGATCGCATCCCAACAGCCAAAACATTTAATGATGCATTCCGCAAAATGTATAACGGCTCAGTACCTTCCGACTACGGTGCACTAGGTTACGCTGGAGTAAAAACTGTTCTTGCCGCGGTCAAGGTTGCTAAATCTACCGACACAATGAAAGTGGTCAATGCTCTAGAGAATCTCAAGTACGACTTTTACAAAGGTCCTGAGTACTATCGCAAGTGTGACCATCAGGCTGTTCAAACGGTCATCATCGTTGAGTCCAAATCAAAGAATATGAAAGATAAGTATGACGTCTTCAATATTCTGACAATCGAACCAACAACCGAGAAGAATATGCGTAGTTGCGCGGAGCTAGGCCACAAGGCTTAAATCTGAAATTTCAGGACAGATCAACTGATTTGTCCTGGACCCTCCCCCGATGCCTTTGGCTGAAGGGGAGTTTTTCTGAGTACATATATGACCGGCCTTACATTTGAACTTCTCTGCATGCAGTTACTGACAGGTATTGCCCTGGGCAGTATCTATGCACTTCTAGCATTGGGCTTATGCCTTATTTTTGGCATGCTGAATGTTGTCAATTTTGCCCATGGCGCCTTCTTCATGGTTGGTGCATTTATGGGCGTCTATTTCTTAGGTGTAACAGGTAACTTTTGGTTTAGCTTAATTCTTACGCCAATTGCCACTGGAGTACTTGGATTACTGACTGAGCGATTCTTGGTGAGACCACTCTACGGACGTGGCATTGACTATCCGCTACTTCTGACTTTTGGTTTGTCTTATGTGTTGATAGAAGCAATGCGCGTCACCTTTGGTATCGAGGGCCTGCCTTCTGTTACCCCCGATGGACTTAAAGGCACTCTAGACGTTGGTATTGGCTTCTTTCCTAAGTACCGCCTCTTTCTTATCGCTGCTACAGCCCTCATTATTTTCGCAGTTTGGTTTTTTATTCAAAAGACGCGCTATGGTCTGATTATTAAAGCTGGTGCTGCTGACCAAGAGATTGTCAAAGTACTTGGGGTGGATATCGCCAAGGTATGGTTGATGGTGTTCGGACTAGGTTGCGCGATCGCTGGCCTCTCCGGAATATTGGCCTCACCAACCCGCTCCGTAAACCCAGAAATGGGCATTCCAATCTTGGCAGAATCATTTGTTGTCACAGTAGTTGGAGGCATGGGTTCACCAGTAGGTGCTGTTGTTGCCGGCTTGTTAGTTGGCGTGGTTTACAGCATGACTTCGCTGTTTTTCCCCGACCTCTCTGAACTGTCTATTTTTATTTTGATGGCGGTAGTGCTCTTAATACGACCACAAGGCTTATTTGGTAAAGCGGGGGCAATGGGCTAATCCCCGAACTATTTATGAAATCATTTTTCCAACTCATTGCACGTCATCGCGTGCTAGCAAGCAGTCTCTTATTGATGATTTTTCCCTTCATCATGCCGTACGAAGCACTTGCTATCAACATTTTGATCTTTGGCTTATTCGCCATGGGATTTAATCTCTTGTTTGGCTATATGGGCTTACTGTCCTTTGGTCATGCGGCCTTTCTTGGAATTGGTAGCTATCTCACTGGTATCAGCATCGTTCACTACACCTTGCCCTGGGGCACTGCAATTCTGGTGGGCGTTATTGGTGCCGCTATCGGCGGACTGATTATGGGTTTTCTGGCAATCCGCACCAGGGGCATCTACTTCTCCATGGTTACGCTCGCATTAGGTCAAATCGTGTTCTATTGTTTTTACAAGGCTGAAAGCTTAACTGGTGGCGAAAATGGCCTAAGGGGAGTGCGTGTTGACTCCTTCAATATTTTGGGTATGCCAGTTGACTTTCTCAACCCGCTTGTGAAGTACTACATCATTCTCTTTTTTGTAGTCATCGCTATCTGGCTCATCTCTCGAATCCTGAGCTCACCTCTTGGTGCAGTCATGGAAGCGATTCGTGAGAACGAGAAGCGTGCAGCTGCCTGCGGATTTGATGTAGCCCGCACAAAACTGTTGGTATTTGTACTTTCTGCTGCAATCTGCGGCCTAGCAGGTTCATTGCGCGCTCTGCATCTCTCGATTGTTCCAATAGATTCACTCCACTATCTTCAGTCTGGACAGGCAGTCATGATGAGTATCTTGGGCGGTATGGGCACCTTCTTTGGACCATTTGTTGGCGCTGCTGTCATGCTCTATCTAGAGGATGTAGTGACTACCTTCACCAAGCATTGGATGGCAGTCATCGGCCTGATCTTTATGTTCTTTGTTCTGTTCTTCCCTAAGGGAATCTGGGGAACCATCTTGAGCAAGCTAAACCTCAATCAGGATTTGAAATAATGAGTAGCTCAAACCAAACCCCTATTCTTGAGGCTCGCAATGTCAGTAAGAGCTTTGGGAAATTTAAGGCCCTGCAAGATGTTTCCACTACATTTATGCCAGGCTCCCTCACCGCAATCATTGGCCCCAATGGTGCTGGAAAGAGTACATTCTTTAATGTCCTCAGCGGCGCCTTTCCCCCTTCTAGCGGTCAGATCCTATTTAACGGCAAAGATATTACCGGTATGCAGCAATACGAATTTGCACGCATCGGCATCTCTAAGAGTTTTCAAATTACCAATGTATTTAAACAGTTAACCGTTCACGAAAATGTACGGGTTGCTGCGCAAATGGAAACTGCGCGCTATAACTTTTTACGTAATGCACAAAGTTACCCAGGGCCAATAGAGCTTGCAGATCAACTCTTGCGCCGTGTCAATTTAGAACACCTCAGGAATAAAAAAACAGGTGACCTGGCTCACGGTCAACAGCGTGCTTTAGAAATTGCGATGGCCCTTGCTTGCAACCCAAGCCTTCTACTACTTGATGAACCAACTGCCGGCATGTCTCCTGAAGAAACCCTCGTCATGATGGATCTCATTCGTACACTTGCAAATGAGAGAACGGTTATTTTGGTTGAGCACAAGATGAAACTCATCATGGGTTTATGCAAGCGCATCATCGTTCTTCATCACGGTGAGTTTTTAGCTGAAGGCACTCCTGAAGAAATTCAAAATAATGCAGAGGTACGACGTGTGTACCTAGGCCAAGGTTAACGAAGGTTTATATATGTTGCGCATTGAAAATTTAAATGCTTGGTATGACCGAAGCCATGTTCTGCAAGGCGTCTCTTTAGAGGTAAATAAGGGTGAAATTGTTACCTTAATGGGTCGTAACGGGGCTGGAAAGACAACTACCCTTCGCTCATTAATGGGGCTACTCTCAAAAAGAGAAGGTAAAGCCTTCATTGATGGCACCTCTTTTTTAGAGCTTGCAGCCCATGAGCGCTATCACCTGGGTCTAGCATATGTCCCGGAAGATCGACGCATTGTTCCAGGACTTACTGTTAAAGAAAATTTGGAGTTGGGCCTGATTGCGCAAAAAAGCCGTGGTGACCTGAGTGCCATGGTTGATGAAATCGCTGAAACCTTTCCTCGCCTAAAGGAGAGATTGCAACAAGATGGAACCTCCATGTCGGGTGGCGAGCAGCAGATGCTAGCAATTGCGCGCGCCATGATTGCTAAGCCCAAAGTGATCCTCTTGGATGAGCCATCAGAAGGCATCATGCCGGTATTAGTTGAGGAAATGTTTGAACTCTTTGCCAAACTTAAGCAGCAGGGCTTAACAATTCTTTTGGTTGAACAAAATGTTCAGCAAGCGCTCAAGATTTCAGACAGAGCCTACATTCTTGATCAAGGAGAAATTGTTTTCCATGATACAGCCCAGAATCTGTTGAACAATGATGAGATTCAACAAAAGTACTGCGCTGTTTAATCCTTTTTACGACTACTTAAATGATGTGAAGCCAATGGCCTATCTGGTGCCACACGCTTGTAGGCACTAAGGTTAGTAACCAGGTCATAGTGAGATAACGTAATAGCTTGCCAATACACATATAGATCAAGCAAGGCGCCCAAGGCAGCCTAAGCCACCCAGCAGCCAAGCACAGAGGATCACCAAAACCAGGAAGCCAAGACAAAAGAAGCATCTTAGGCCCCCGCTCCTCCAACCAACGCTGCATTCTGCCGCTAGAGGGACCTTTTAATGACTCAAAGCTGTTACGACTGAGTACACCAAGCCACCAGTCCAGCATACCCCCTAAGGTATTGCCAATGGTGGCAACAATGATGGCAATCCAATATAAATGGGGGTTGACTGAAACATAGCCAAATAGGATGGGCTCCGAACCTACAGGCAGTAAAGTTGCTGACACAAAAGCACTAATGAATACCGCTGGTAAACCAACCGATGGCATACCAAAGAAGTCGAAGAACTGGACCAGCATTTGCTCCATTAATTAAGGGATCTCGAAAGGTTGGTAAGCAAAGACTTGGTCATCCCCCAAGTATGCCCCAAGCGCTTTCAAGAACGATAATCAGGAGGCTTGGTGACGCTATTTATGAGTCGCCCGCAATTCTGAATTCTTGCTTAAACTGTGGGTATTAGCCCATTCATTAACCACCATTTTTATAGATATCCACATGAATCACCCGATCCCCAAGCCAGACCAATACCAAGACATGCGCGAGGCCTTACGTGACCTCTGCGGTAGTTTTGACTCCGCCTATTGGCAAAAAGTGGATCATGAACGAGCATACCCAGAGGCCTTTGTAGATGCGATGGCACAAGCTGGCTGGTTAGCAGCCCTGATACCAGAAGAATATGGTGGCTCTGGCTTAGGTCTTGCTGAAGCCTCCGTCATCATGGAAGAAATTAATTTCTCTGGCGGTAATGCAGGCTCTTGTCACGGTCAGATGTACAACATGGGTACCTTGCTTCGCCACGGCTCGGATATCCAGAAGAAACTCTACTTACCCAAGATCGCTACTGGAGAATTACGCCTCCAAAGCATGGCAGTTACCGAACCCACGACCGGTACCGACACCACTAAGCTCAAAACCACTGCTGTCAAAAAAGGTGACAAGTATGTGGTGAACGGTCAAAAGGTTTGGATCTCCCGTATCCAGCATTCTGATTTGATGATTTTGCTAGCACGCACCACCCCACTCGCTGAGGTAAAGAAAAAATCAGAGGGCATGTCAATCTTTATCGTCAATCTCAAGGATGCGATTGGCAAAGGCATGGAGATTCAACCCATTGCCAATATGGTGAACCACGAAACTAATGAAGTCTTCTTTGATAACTTAGAAATTCCTGCTGAGAATTTAATCGGGGAAGAAGGTCAAGGCTTTAAATACATCTTGGATGGACTTAATGCAGAGCGTGTTCTGATTGCCGCTGAGTGTATTGGAGATGCTTATTGGTTTGTAGATAAGGCTCGTCGCTACGCAAATGAACGCGTGGTATTTGATCGACCCATTGGCAAGAACCAAGGCATTCAATTTCCAATTGCAGATTCGTATATTGAAACTGAAGCAGCCAATCTGATGCGCTTTAAGGCTTGCGAGCTATTTGATGCCAAGCAAGCTTGTGGCGCTGAATCCAATATGGCCAAGTACTTAGCTGCCAAAGCCTCGTGGGAAGCTGCAAACGTGTGCCTGCAAACCCATGGCGGCTTTGGTTTTGCTAATGAATATGATGTTGAACGCAAGTTCCGAGAAACCCGTCTCTACCAAGTGGCTCCAATCTCCACCAACTTAATCTACTCTTATGTAGCCGAGCATATTCTAGGGCTTCCGCGTTCTTTCTAATGAGATCTTTTGATTAATACAGTTTTGGATATGTAATTACATGAGTATTCGGCCTCTAGATGGCATTACCGTAGTTTCTTTAGAACACGCTATTGCAGCCCCATTTTGTACACGCCAATTGGCAGATTTGGGTGCACGTGTAATCAAGGTAGAAAGGCCTGGTGCTGGAGACTTCGCCCGCGCCTATGATGAGCGCGTCAATGGGATGTCCTCTCACTTCACTTGGGTCAATCGCTCCAAAGAAAGTTTGACCTTAGATCTCAAACAAGCTTCAGCATTAGCAGCCCTCAAGGCACTCCTCAAAACAGCGGATGTATTAGTGCAGAACTTAGCGCCCGGTGCAGCTGCGCGTATGGGACTGACTGCAGAGCTCTTGCAAAAAGATAATCCAGGTTTGATTTTGTGCGACATCTCAGGCTATGGAAATAATGGTCCTTATCGAGATAAGAAAGCTTACGATCTCCTAATTCAAAGTGAGGCTGGATTTTTATCAGTGACTGGCACTCCAGAAACACCCAGTAAGGCTGGCAACTCGATTGCCGATATTGCTGCAGGCATGTACGCCTATACCAACGTATTGGCTGCGCTACTGCAAAGAGGTAAGACTGGAAAAGGGTCCACTATCGATGTCTCAATGCTGGAGTCTTTAGGCGAATGGATGAGCTACCCGCTTTACTACGCGTATGAAGGTGCTACACCACCCCCTCGCAATGGTGCATCCCATGCCACAATTTATCCCTATGGTCCCTTTAAAGCTGGCGACGGTGGTACTGTAATGCTGGGTCTACAAAACGACCGTGAGTGGGTTTTATTCTGCGAAGTAGTGCTCGAGAATCAAGCTCTAGCCAAAGATGAGCGCTTTGATAAAAACTTTAAACGCAATGAAAAGCGCGATGAACTGCTCTCGATCATTGATGCCTGCTTTAGTCAGCTGACTACTGAACAGGTGATTGCAAAGCTAGATAAGGCCCAAATTGCAAATGCTCGCCTCAACGATATGCTGGGCTTATGGAATCACGAACAACTTAAAGCTCGAGATCGTTGGGTACAAGTTGGTTCGCCTGTAGGCTCCATTCCAGCCATGCTACCTCCTGGCACCAATGACAGCTACGACTACCGCATGGATGAAATCCCATCGGTAGGTCAACACACCAATGCAATCTTAGGTGAACTTGGTATTGCCGCGAGCGAGATTGAGGCTATGCGAGCGCAAGGAGCAATTTAAAGCAAGGGTGAGGCTAAGTGCGCAGCGTTCTCTAGCAAGACGCGCCACCGTGGTCGCTTAGCCCAGCTTACTGGATTCACCATATCTGATTGAGCCAAGTAGGAGTCAATCAAAGTTTCGAGTTTGGCGCAAAACTCATCGTTATATACGATTAAGCTAATTTCAAAATTAAGACGCAAGCTGCGTTGATCGAAATTGACTGAACCAAAGATCGCTACACGCTTATCTATTAATAAGCTCTTCGTATGCAATAGGCCGCCATGAAATTCAGCGATATTGACACCAGCACTCATGAGATCAGCATAAAAGCTGCGGCTACTCCAAGCGACCAATGTGGAATCATTTAATTTAGGAACAATGAGGGTTACATTAACGCCCCGACCTGCAGCTGCCATCAAGGCCTGAATCAAACCATCGTCTGGGCCAAAGTATGGCGTCGTAATAGTGAGCTCCTCACGCGCATCCATGATGGCTGAGAGTAGAACCTGATACAAGATATCGTCGCGATAGACAGGGCCGGATGAAAACTCTTGAGCCAATACCTTGCCTTCCAATTGACTAGAGGCCGGCATAACTTCGGTGAAGTGTGTAATTTTAGGGTTATCTACACTCCAGTCAAATGAGAATGTCAGCTCAAACTGCGATGCAACTGGGCCTTCAATTCTGACCATGGCATCCACCCACTCACCTACGCCCGAGTCCTGCTTGAAAGTGCGCGGATCCACCATATTCATACTGCCAGTCCACACGATGGTGTTATCAATCACGAATATCTTACGATGCAGTCTTAAGTCGGCACGCCGAAATTGAAAGCGGCCAACCTGAATTGGCAAAGCTTCTGTGACCTCGATACCAGATTTTCTGAAGCGACTTGGCCAGGTAGATTTAAACCAGTCTTTACTACCCAAGGAGTCCAATAACACCTTGCAAGCAACACCGCGTTGAGCAGCAGCAATTAAGGCTTCGCCAACCCGATCCGCGTCTCCACCTAAAGCCCATATATAGAACTCTAAATGCAGTGTTTTCTTTGCTTGATTAATCTCATCAATGAAATACTGCAAGATCTTCAGGGAGCTGGTGAATAATTCAATCTGATTACCTGCGATTACCGGCGAGCCATTCATTGACTCGGCTAAGAGACTTAAGGCTCTGCCTTCAGTTGGGAGTAATTGCCTATCAGCCTGATAGCGCTTGCGCATAGTCTCAGTAATGGCAGCGTACTCTTTGTCCATACGAATAATTTTCCGAGTGAGCTTGCGACCAACAGGGCGCTCACCAATCAAAATATATAAACTAATTCCAATCAATGGAAAGAGAATCACAATCAAAAACCAGGCAAGCACAACGCCTACTGGTCTTCTGACGGAGATCAATCTAAATCCGAATAGGATCACAATAATGGCATGTGCTATCGGAACCCAAATGAAGGAGAAGCCAAAAATAGACCCCAGTAGATAATTTAATACGCTCATATGATTTCCAGTTCTGCTGCAATACCTAAGTGATCTGATAATTTCAGCCATTCATGCAACACTTCTGCAGAATGGATTTTTAAACCCCGCACATAAATTCGATCCATCGCAAGCATTGGCTTCACACTGGGGAAGGTTTTTGCGGGGGCGCCAGTAAGTGCTTCAAAGACTTCACTAAAACCAGCCGCTCGCATCGGGGCGCTCACGCGATTCCGCCAATCATTAAAGTCCCCAGCCACAATTGTTGGGCCACCATTCGCCAGTGAATCAATGTAGCGAATGATCTCATCTAATTGACGCTCACGCCCTCTTTCAAATAGAGCGAGATGCACGCAAAAACAATGGATCGGCGTTGGCACACCCTCTAATTGAGTAATGCTGTGAAGTAAGCCGCGCCTTTCAAATCGATAAGCAGAGATATCGTAGTTCTCGCCCTTATGCAAAGGTCTTTTAGAAAGGATCGCATTGCCATGATGCCCATCGGGATACTCGACGTTTTTACCGTAATGCCAATCATGCCAAAAGTCTTCCGAAAAAAAATGAGTTAACTCCGTCAATGGCCACTGACCAAATCGTCGAATGCGGCCGCGATGCTCCTGTTGAAGTTCCTGCAGAAAAAGTAAATCTGGATGGTGGCTACGCATTTTTTGACGAAGCTCGTAAATAGTAGATTTTCTATGTAAGGGAGAAAGACCCTTATGCACATTGATTGTCATGACACTAAATCGACCTAACTGCACTTGCGTCATTAAAACTGCCCCGCAGCGCGTTGTCGCCTTACACGCGCCAAATAAATTTCACCTTCAACTAAATCCTGGCATTGCATGCACTTATTGCAAATCGAGGCCTGCTCACGCAACTCATCAATGGAGTCGATCGGATGCTCGTCGAGATATTCACGAAGATCGACATCGAGGACCTCATTACAGAGGCAAATGACTTCAGCCATGAGTTAAAAAAGGGAAATTGTTTGCATTTATGCCATTTTGCCATTGCCTTGCTAGAATCAAGCCCATGTTTACGACCTTTCAGGACGCCCTCACACTTCTCACGCACTTAGATGCCGGGGTAATTGGGATCGTTTTAGTCTCCCTTCAGGTTAGCTTGTCGGCACTCCTGCTCGGCACCCTCATTGGTCTGCCCTTGGGAGCGGTTTTAGCAACCGAAGAATTCATTGGCAAAAAGACGATCACAGTTACCTTAAATACCCTTATGGGCGTTCCGACAGTCATCGTAGGCGTTGTGGTTTACCTCTTACTCTCCCGAACAGGGCCTTTAGGTGTCTGGGGATGGCTTTTTACGCCCAAAGGCATGATCCTCGCCCAAACACTACTCACAACCCCCTTAATAGCCGCCCTAAGCCGCCAAATTCTGGAAGATTCCTGGAGAATTCATAGAGACTCATTTATGGCTCTTCGCTTGCCCAGACTTTCTTCACTGAAATGGCTGATCTGGGACTGCCGTTTTTCCCTGACAATTGCCGTGCTGGCTGGACTGGCTAGAGCAATATCCGAGGTCGGAGCGGTCATGATTGTCGGTGGCAATATTGACCATTACACGCGCACCATGACCACAGCAATTGCGCTTGAAACTAGTAAGGGCGACCTCCCCCTAGCACTTGCCCTGGGCATTGTTTTGCTTGGCATAGTGCTGTTAGCAAATCTCTTCACATTTGCAGTCCGTCAAGTTGCGGAGCGTCGCTATGGTTAATGCCAACGAACAATTTGCACAATTCATTGAATTAAAAGACATCATCGTCAAAAGTAATGGGCGAGTCATCTTGGATATTCCCCATGCCTTAATCCCTGCTGATCGCATTTGCGCCTGCATTGGGCCCAACGGCGCTGGAAAGACGACCTTATTAAAACTGTTGGATGGCTTGATTAAGCCCGATTCAGGCACGGTGGATTATTCATGTGGGAATAACCGCTCATCTTTGGTGCTGCACCACACACCCATGATTAAAGCCTCAGCAAGAACCAATCTTGCTATGGTGAGGGACTCAGATTCTTCTATTGGTTCAATCCAAATTGATGAAGTCATTGAGCAGATTGGCTTAGGTCATCTTGCCAACAGTCCTGCCCACAAACTATCAGCAGGTGAAAGACAAAAGCTTTGTCTTGGGAGAGCCATTTTGCAAAAACCCAATTTAGTTTTACTCGATGAGCCTACAGCCAATCTTGATCCAAACACCACTGAGCAAGTTGAAGAAATCATTCGTCATTTTCAGAGCAATGGCACGAATGTGATTTTTACTTCACATCAGCTTGCGCAAGTACAAAGGTTGGCTGAATACATCGTCTTCATCGATCAGGGTCAGATAAAAGAAAAAGGACCCGTAGGTCCTTTCTTTGCTGATCCTCAGACTCAAGCAGCTAAGCGCTACTTACATCAAGAGTTACTTTCAGACTAATTACTTTGCTGCTGGTGCTGGCGCAGGAGCTGCAGCTGCAGCTGCTGCCACTGGTGCCACGAATGGTGGCGGAGCTACACAAGCTGCTGGAGCTGGAGTGCCAGGTACTCTAAATTGGTCGGCCACTCGATTTTGCGCCTGGCATAACTTGAATGCACCAACCTTATCTCCATATGCAGTCTTAGCTTTTGCCAAGGTTGCAGCCTCTTGAGCTTCAGGCGTTAAAGGTGGCAAGGCGGCAAATGCAGCCGCGGTTGCAAATGAACAGAGTGTGAAAGCGATGATTTTTTTCATGGCTTTGTCCTTATTTATTAATCTTGTTGTACCAAATTTCATGGTGTTCTTTAGCCCAAGTTGCATCAACGTAGCCAGTCTTCATACCATCGATTGAACCCTGCATACCAACTGTACCGATGTAGATATGACCCATCGCCATTGCTGTCATCAAGATAGCAGCAGAGCTATGAATGATGTTAGCCAACTGCATAGTGCCGCGCAAGTATTGGATATCCATGAATGGAACGATCATGTCGAGCACAAATCCTGAGGCAGAAATAATCAAGCCTAGGAATACCATGCCAAACCAGAACCAGAACTTCTCACCAAAGTTAAAGAAACCAGCTGGCACATGCTTACCAGAGAAGATTCCACCGAATGACATCAACCAAGCCATATCGCCTTCTCCAAAAATGTTCTTACGAACAAAGAGGAAGAAGAAAATGACAATGCTTAATGTGAACAATGGACCAGTGAAATTATGGATGTTTTTGCAAAGCATCAAGAATGCGCCGTAAGCCGCACCACCCATCAATGGCATTGCAAAGAACTTGCCGTACAAAATCAAAAGGCCAGTAAATGCAAGAGCAATAAAGCTAAATGCCATAGTCCAGTGAGTGAGACGATCAAAGCCATTAAAACGCTTAATCTTTGTACCAGATAAAGGCTCATGCAACTTGATTGGGCCTTTAACCATATACATTGCAATCACACCGAAGAATGCAAGTGCAAGCAACCAGCCGCCATACACAGTAATCACACCATTACGAATCAAGCGCCATTGCTGACCAGAGCGCTGAATCAATACACTTGCCTCTTTATCAGGAATGCTGACGTAGTTGTAAGGATCGCTGTTAGCTGTATCCCAGATAGCACCCTCTTTTGGAGCTGTATTTGCTGGCTGTGATTGAGCTTGAGTTCCATTAGGAATCGCATTGAGATTTTTTGGAATATCAATTCCACTTGGTGATGGCAATGGTTGCATTGGCGCGCGATCGGCCAAGCTCACACCACTCAATAAGCTAAGTGATACACCCAGGGCCAGCAACCATGAGCGACTAACACTTGAAAATGATCGATTCATACAAATATCCTTAAACGTTTTCGTTTTATTTATTGTTGTTTAACTGATCACTTAGCGCGTGAATACTCAGATTGTTTCTGATTGCGCTTGTTAATCGCCTCCGTCCAACTAGCTTGATCACCCGGAGTCCAGCCCTTTGTCATAAATCCATTGTCAGCACCCATGTAAGGGGCTACGTCAGGACGCTTTGCAGCTTTCGCTGCAATTTCAGGAGGCTCTGAGCAGGCAACCAAGAAAGCACCAGCCGCTAAACATAAACCGAGAGTTTTGAAATTCAATTTCATGACTTTGCTCCTGGAATTTTGTCAGCAGGTGTTGGTTTAGGTGCAGGTGATCCTGAAGGACCATAAGCTGTTGACCAACCAAAGATGTCGTTACTTGGGTATCTGCCATTCGCTTCACGAACTGATACTCGTTTAGCGTAAATTGAAGAAATCACTTCGTCATCGCCACCAATCAATGCCTTGGTTGAACACATCTCGGCACATAAAGGCAACTTACCTTCAGCCAAGCGGTTACGGCCATACTTCTCAAACTCAGCAACGCTACCGTTTGCTTCTGGACCACCACTACAGAATGTGCACTTGTCCATCTTGCTGCGGGAACCAAAGGCACCCTTGCTCAGGAACTGAGGAGCACCAAATGGGCAGGCAAAAGAGCAGTAACCACAACCGATACAGATGTCTTTGTCATGCAATACGACACCTTCATCGGTACGGTAGAAGCAATCCACTGGACAGACAGCCATACAAGGCGCATCTGAGCAGTGCATACAAGCAACTGATACAGATTTCTCTTGGCCAATTACGCCGTCATTCACCGTTACAACGCGGCGACGAGTAATACCCCAAGGTACTTCGTTATCGTTTTTACAAGCTGTGACACAGCCGTTGCACTCAATGCATCGTTCTGTATCGCAAATAAATTTCATTCTTGCCATGATGTTCTCCTGACTTTATTTTTTAACTTAGGCAAATTTTTCGATTTGGCACATGGTGGTTTTAGTTTCTTGCATCATCGTTACCTGGTCGTAGCCGTAGGTAGTTGCAGTATTCACCGCTTCACCTTGAACTACTGGGGCAGCGCCCTCTGGGTAATATTTGCGCAAGTCATTACCTTGCCACCAACCGGCAAAGTGGAATGGTACGAATGCAGTACCTTGATCAACACGTGGGGTTACCAATGCACGCACTTTGATCTTGGCACCCGTTGGTGACTTAACCCATACGTAATCCCAATTCTTAATGCCACGATCTTCTGCGGCTTTAGGATTGATCTCCACAAAGTTTTCTTGTTGCAACTCAGCCAACCATGGGTTGGAACGAGTTTCGTCTCCTCCACCCTCGTACTCAACTAAACGACCGGAGGTCAGAATGATTGGGAACTTCTCGTAGAGCTTCTCATTCAAGTTCTTATCCTGAACTGTTTTGTAGAGAGTCGGCAAGCGCCAGAAATTCTTCTTGTCCGCAGATGTTGGGTACTTACGCATCATCGGCTCATTGGTACTGTAGAGCGCTTCGCGGTGAGTTGGAATTGCATCTGGGAAGTTCCATACAACTGCACGCGCTTTTGCGTTACCAAATGGATGGCAACCGTTTTTCATTACTACGCGTTGGATACCGCCAGATAAGTCAGTCTTCCAGTTTTTACCTTCGGCAAGCTTTTGCTCTTCCTCAGTCAACTGATTCCACCAACCGAGTTTTTTCACGAGCACGTGATCAAATTCTGGATAGCCAGTGGTGATTGCTGAACCTTTGGAATAAGAACCATCTTCTGCCAATAAATTCTTACCATCTTTTTCAACACCAAAGTTGGCACGGAAATTACCGCCACCTTCCATAACGCTCTTGCTAGTGTCGTAGAGGTTTGGTGAGCCTGGATGCTTAATGGCAGCAGTGCCGTAGCAAGGCCAAGGCAAGCCGTAGTAATCACCCGTTGTGTCGTAACCAGTTACCGGGTCAACGCCACCGCGTGACTTCAATGTCTTCGGATCAAATACTCCCGCCATTCTCATGTGAGCCTTTAAGCGCTCAGGAGTTTGACCGGTGTAACCAATTGTCCATACTGAACGATTAATTTCGCGCAAGATGGATTCAATTTCAGGCTCTTTCCACTGCTTACCAGCAAATTTGGAATTGAGCATCTTGTAGTTCTTTGAAAGCTCTTCACCGAAACCAAGGCGATCAGCAAATGCTTGCATGATGACGTGGTCAGGAACAGACTCAAACAATGGATCAATCACTTTCTCACGCCACTGCAATGAGCGGTTTGAAGCAGTAGCTGAACCGGTTGTTTCAAACTGAGTTGTAGCTGGCAATAAGTAAACATTGCGATTTTTGTTTACTGTCTGACCTTCTGCAGGTGGCATTGCTGCCATTGCGGCTGTAGCACTTGGATAAGGATCAACAACAACCAATAAATCTAACTTATCCATCGCGCGCTTCATATCTAAGCCGCGAGTTTGTGAGTTTGGTGCATGACCCCAGAAGAACAAACCTTTTACGTTGGTTTGCTGATCAATCATGTCATTCTTTTCAAGCACCGCATCAACCCAACGAGAAACCGTAGTACCGGACTTCTCCATCATGTCTGGTGCATAGCGACCTTTGATCCACTCATAGTCAACACCCCACACTGTTGCAAAGTGCTTCCATGAACCTGCTGCAAGGCCATAGTAGCCAGGCAATGAGTCTGGGTTTGGACCTACGTCAGTTGCACCTTGAACGTTATCGTGACCGCGGAAAATGTTTGCGCCACCACCGGACTTGCCGATGTTGCCTAAAGCCAATTGCAGGATGCAAGACGCACGAACCATGGCATTACCAATGGTGTGCTGTGTTTGACCCATACACCAGACCAAAGTGCTTGGACGATTCTTCGCCATTGTTTCAGCAACTTTGTAAACCTGAGCCTCTGGAACACCGCAAGCTTCTTCAACATTCTTTGGAGTCCACTTCTCCATCACTTCTTTGCGGATCTCATCCATGCCGTAAACACGGTCATTGATGTACTTCTTATCTTCCCAGCCATTGTTAAAGATGTGATACAGAACACCAAACAAGAATGGAATATCAGAACCAGAACGAATACGAACATACTGATCAGACTTAGCTGCAGTACGGGTATAGCGTGGGTCAACTACGATGACTTTGCAACCGTTTTCTTTTGCATGCAACAAGCTGAGCATAGACACTGGGTGCGCTTCTGCAGCGTTAGAGCCAATGTACAAAGCTGCCTTGGCATTCATCATGTCGTTATAGCTATTAGTCATCGCACCATAGCCCCAGGTGTTTGCAACACCGGCAACTGTAGTGGAGTGACAGATACGCGCTTGATGGTCTGTGTTGTTAGTTCCGAAGAAAGAAACCCACTTACGCATTAAGTAAGCTTGCTCGTTGTTATGCTTTGAAGAGCCAATAAAGAACAATGAGTCTGGGCTGTACTTGCTACGCAAATCTTTCATCTGCGCAGTAATTTCAGTCAAAGCCTGGTCCCAAGAAATTCTTTGATACTTCCCATCAACCAACTTCATTGGATAACGAAGACGGAAATCTCCATGTCCGTGCTCACGCAAAGATGCGCCCTTAGCGCAATAAGCACCCAAGTTAATCGGGGAATCAAATGCGGAGTCTTGACGAACCCAAACACCGTTCTCAACAGTCGCGTCAGTAGCGCAACCTACGGAGCAGTGGGTACAAATCGTTCTCTTCACCTCAATCTTGCCCTTGCCGTCCAGCATCGCTTTGCTTGGCTCAGCAACCGCTTTTTGCACCAAGCTCAACTGGCTTGCCGCGATACCAGCACCAACGCCAACTCCTGAGCGCTTGAGGAAGGTGCGACGATCCATCGTTGGCACAGCGGATTGAAGTCCACGTGACAAGCTACCGATGAGGCGGGATGCAGGTGTAGAGCGACCGCTCTGTGGGGTATTGGATTTACGAGTCAGACTCATATGTTGTCCCTGAAAAATATTTTTATTTAATTATTTGGAAACGACTTCATTCACAACTGGGTTTAAAGCATGGTGGTTTCGTAATACTTACGAATGTGCGCAGACAATTGATAACCATCGTCTTTGCCCTGAACAGTACTGCCAATTTCTTGAACAACTGCTTTACCGATTGAAGTTTGCGAAGCAACAGCAACAGCACCAACTGTGGCACCCGCTCCGATAAAAAACTTTCTGCGCGAAGGCTTGTTGTCTTCGTTTACTGCAGTTGCGGATTTTGTAGTCATCGCATGCTCCTAATTAGTGCAAATTTGATATGAATCAAAGTGTAATTGGTAATTGTATTTTTTGCATATTTGGAATTATTTTTCTTCTAGGGGTTTTCCTCTTGTGCAACGCAACATTAAATCATGTCGAAACTCTGCCCTTCAATCGCGAGAAATTCTCTAGTTAAAGCGGCGACTGGGTGATACAGATGCATGTCTTGAATATTTTCTATTGCATCGCACAATTCGTCATACCAAGGACGAATGTGGTCATTGAAAAAGACCCTTTGATTTGTGAGGTTTGAAATTTCTACATCATCCCCCGCGATGAGGTATCGCATGACCTCACATAAAGCGGATAGGTGATCCTCAGTCTCAGTAACCTCTTCAGCAGATTCAAGGCCAAAAGTATCTAAAGCCCGGCGGATGTCTACTAAAGGCTTCTCGTTTAAATGGCCCGCCATATAAAAAGAGCCGTTCAGAATCACATTGGGACGACCTACGCTAATGAAGTTGCGATCAAATTCTTCATGCCAAGCCTTGGCAGGATTATTTTTGGCAACCTCTACTACGCTATTCCACACTTTGGCCAGAGGCGCATCATCGGCCTGACTTTCTTGACCATCCGGAATGGAGGCGGCAATTTGATCCAATAACTCTTGATCGGGTGGTTGATGAAAGAGTCTTGCAATTAAGCCGTATAAATCTGCCCTGGCCAAATCCTCAGGCAAACCCACATCGCCCACCTCAGTAGAGGCAGCCTCTTTTATCTGTTCACTCATAGCTCTTTCTTCACCATATCGACAACGCGACAATCCCCACACATCTTGAGTCTATCCAACCCTGCTCCAGCAAAGGCACCATGCGCACCCAACTTAACTAGCATCAGATCTACCATCTTCGCCGTTCCAAAGACCTTGCCACAACTAATGCAATGAAAAGGTTTGGTCTCATTGAGCTCTACCCTTTGCTTGCGCTCCTCTACAGTTTGCAAGCGAGGCGCTAAGGACAAGGCTTTTTCTGGGCAAGTTTGAACGCAGATACCGCATTGGACACACTTCTTCTCAATAAAGGAAAGTTTGGGTTCATCCAGGTTATCCAACAAAGCACCTTCAGGACAACTTCCCACACAAGACATGCAAAGCGTGCAGGCATCCTTATTGATATTCAGGCCACCCAAGAAGGATGATTTTGGCAAAGCAGCGCCACCTGCTGGAAGCGGTGCTTTAGCTTGCTTTTGTAAGTGCTCTAAAACCATTTCAACTGTTTCACGCTTCTGATTACCTAGACCAAAACTGGCAGGCGAACAAATGGCTGGCAGAGCGCCACGCTGACGCAGCTTACCCATTGCTGCTGATATGGGCTGCAGATCATCAGCGGAAGTAAGTTGAATTAGTGAAAGTCTGGCATCAAATCCATACGCCACCAAAATTGCATTACCCAAATCAACTTGTGTTTCAAGTGCTGCGCGATAGGCTGGGTCTTCATCGCCAGTCAGCAGAAGAATCACCTCACCAAAACCATAGCTCAGTGCACCAAGCCACAAGTCCAAACCAGTGGATGCAATGTGCTCGATTCCATAAGGTAGTACGAAAGATGGCAATCCCTCAAACTGCTTTGGTCTTAAATGGGCCAAGCGCCCAAGAGAATCTACAGCTTGAGTTCCAGTCTTAAGTGTATGCAAGAGCAACGCAGGTGCTTGCGCCTGTTTGATCTTGGCGCTCTCGGCAGTAAATACATTCGCGAGAGTTTTAATCTCTTTACCCTGATGACTGACGCTTGGATAGTTGTAGCGCATCGCACCTGATGGGCAAACTGTTGAGCAAGCTCCACAGCCCATACATAAATTAGGATTAACTTCTACGGTGCCCAGTCCATTCTTAAACAATGAGGAGATGGCGCCTGTAGAACAGACATCAATACAAGCACTGCATCCTACTTTGCCATTGCGGCCATGCGCGCAAATCTTTTCGGTATAAGAAAAGTATTTAGGCTTTTCAAATTCACCAACTAAACCCAACAATTGATTTGCTACCAAAGCTTGCTCAAGAGGATCTTTTCCGGGAGCAAAGTAGCCTTGAGGAGTTTGGCTCATACGCATCTTCGGATCAGCACGCAGATCCATAATCAAATCAAACTCAGCATTACGCTGACGTTCTACTCGATCAAAATTAATCGCACCAATACCAGCGCAGGCAGTGACACAAGCGCGGTGGGATTTACATTTATCTAAGTCAATCTGAAATGAATCATCAATTGCACCTTCTGGGCAAACCTCAACACAGGCACCACAGCGAGTACACATTTCTGGATCGATCGGGTTTTGCAAATTCCAATCGACAGAAAATTTACCCAGATAACCATCTAACTTAACGACTTCGCCTGTATAGATCGGGAAGTTTCTTGCAATCGGCAACGCGCCCGGTTCTGTACATAAAACAGATACGTCGAGAGAGTCGCTGAGCTTTTCAGCCCAAGGCAAAGCTTGGTCTCCAGGGCCAACAATTAGTAAGCGACCTTGGCTTTCATAATTTACGACCGGTACAGGCTCTGCCTCCGGCATATCGGCCAAGGCAAGCAATGCAGCGATCTTCGGTGTGGAGGTTTTAGCCTCTTGAGTCCAACCAGCTACTTCACGAATATTGACGAAACGTAATGGTGCTACCAAAGGCTTTTCTGATTGCTCAGCCAACTCACCAAATAAAGCACGTTCTTGAGTACAGGCAATCACGATAGAGTCGCTGCCATCAAATGCCTTAATGACTGAGCCAATTTCCTGCCTACATAAGGAGGTGTGCATGGTGACGCCAAGGACCTTTGAATCCAAAGGCATGGTTCCATTGCAATTACAGACTAATTTTTGACTCATTGATTTCTTCTTAACTGGTTTTCTTATCCACGGGCACGGGGTCTTTATCTCCCGATTCCTGAATGGCTGCTGGTGTGGATGTTAAATCAGTCTGTGGACTTAGGGGTAAAGCCTGTTCTTCCGGCTCAGATTCTTTATTCGCAACAGTTTGGGTGCCCGGGGTCTCATCGTCACTATCCTTGCGGAAAATGTTGAGCATGTCCGATTGCACCATGCGCTTGAGCATTTCCAGTGGAATGGGATCTGGCTTAGAGTAATCATCAATATAAATATCCAGACCATCCATCACATTGAAGTGCGGATCAGAGAACATCTTTTTCATGGCGGCCTGCTGAACTGCAGGATCTACATCTGGCTTCATAAAAGCCGAGAAGTCAGGCGCAAATCGATCAATCTTTTCTACATCCTCTAATGTTGCCGAGGGCGTAAGTTCTTTAGTGTCAGCAGACTCCTGCTTTAATTCAGGAGAGCTTGTTAACTCAGGCTTGGTTTGATCGACTACTTTTTTCTCAGGCTCTAGGTTCTCCCCAGACTTCAGACGCGACCAACGATTAAGAAATCCACCAGCCATTAATCCTCCGTCCCGCGATTAGCACCCTTGAATGATTCGGGGCGATGACGCTTCTTAGGTTCAGGTCGGTAATTGTCATTTACAAACTCTTGCAGCCAAGAAGCATGTTCTGCAGACAAGGGAACGCTATCAACTGATTCGCCACCATCCAACAAGCGCGCTGCTTCGTTATAGCTTACGCAAATGCGATGTGGAACTGCAATTGTTGCTTCAGATTTAGCCAACTCAATAGATTGAGTATCCACGTAGCGCTCAACATCCTCTTCCAGGCGCCACATCACAAACCAACAAGGCTGAACAGCAGAGAGGTTAAGGTAGTAGCCCTCAGCCTCATCCGGGAAAAGATTGAGCTCATAGCCAGTAAATAACCAAGACTCACCTTGATCATCGCGCCCTAAAAACTGCCCAACAATTTTGTTCTCTGCGCTAACTGCGTTGGTAAATTGCCCGAAGTCTGGCATTACCTCTTGAGGTGCCCAACGAAAGGAAACCCAGGGGTTATCAACAGACTGCTTACGCATGAGCACTGCAAAACGCATAAGACCTCAGGTGTTTTGAACCACGATGTTAGGAAATTTACTGCTCATGTCTTTTGAAAGCGCCGCCACCTTAATGGCCACTCGTCTTGCAATCGTCTTATAAATCGCACTGATCGCGCCATCAGGATCCGCTACCACTGTTGGACGACCTGCATCCGCTTGCTCACGAATCGATAAATTCAGGGGTAAGTCACCCAAGAAATCAACGCCATATTCTTTGCACATCTTTTGGCCGCCGCCAGTACCGAAAACATGCTCTTCATGACCGCAACTTGGGCAGACATAGGTGCTCATATTTTCGATGATGCCCACGATCGGAACACCAACCTTCTCAAACATCTTTAAGCCCTTACGCGCATCCAGCAAAGCAATATCTTGCGGGGTAGTCACAATGACTGCGCCAGTAACGGGTACCTTTTGAGCCAGCGTTAACTGAATATCACCCGTACCAGGAGGCATATCCACAATCAGGTAATCGAGATCGCGCCAACGGGTTTGACGCAGTAATTGCTCTAAAGCAGACGTCACCATCGGGCCACGCCACACCATTGGCGCATCGTCATCGATTAAGAAACCAATTGAACTTGCTTGAAGGCCGTGACCTTCCATTGGTTCCATTGTGTTTTCTTCAATGGATTCTGGTCTGCCGGTGATACCCAACATCATTGGCTGACTCGGACCGTAGATATCTGCGTCCAACATACCTACTTGAGCACCTTCAGCTGCTAAAGCTAAAGCCAGGTTAACCGCAGTAGTAGACTTTCCGACCCCGCCCTTACCACTGGCAACAGCAATAATATTTTTTACATTCGGCAATAACTTGACGCCGCGCTGCACAGCATGTGCAACGATTTGACTGCTCACATTAACACTCACATTTTTAACTTCAGGCAATTCACGAAGTACCGCAATGACGGATTTACGAATAGCATCAAACTGACTTTTCGCTGGATAACCCAAAACGATATCTAGGCTAATATCGCCGCCATCGACTTTCAGATTTTTGACGCTCTTTGCCGACACAAAATCGATTTGTGTGTTTGGGTCAATTAAACCCTTTAATGCTGCTTGCACAGCCTCTACAGTAAGCGCCACCGACATCTCCTAAGAAGAACAATCCCACAAGGGGATCCCAATAAAGTCTATTGGGAGGTATTACAAATAATGGAATAGTGGGTAGATTAACCGCACATGCAAAAAATTGCTTAAAACGAGATTGGGAAATCCCGTTGAACCGACTTAAAAAATGAGGAGGCTAAGGTAGTAAACCGCCATAGACATCAAGGCAGTAGCAGGAATAGTAAAGATCCAGGCCCAAACGATATTGCCAGCAACCCCCCAACGAACTGCGCTAGCGCGTTGAGTTGAGCCAACACCGACAATAGCCCCAGTGATTGTGTGGGTAGTAGATACTGGAACCCCAAGAGCCGTTGCCATGAATAAGGTGATTGCCCCGCCTGTCTCCGCACAGAAACCACCGACAGGTTTGAGCTTAGTTAGCTTCTGACCCATCGTCTTAACAATTCTCCAGCCACCAAACATCGTGCCCATCGCAATAGCGATGTAACAAGAAATAATCGTCCAAGTAGGCGGCATACTCGCGCCCGCTTCAGCGTAACCAGTAATGATCAGCAAGAGCCAGATAATGCCGATGGTCTTCTGGGCATCGTTACCACCATGCCCCAAGCTATATGCGCTTGCGGAAACTAGCTGTAAGCGTCTAAACCAACGATCTGTTTTTGAAAGGTTGGCGTTGCGACAAACCCAAGCCACCAACAACATCATTAAGGAGCCGAGTAAGAATCCCACCATTGGTGAAATAAAGATAAACGACACGGTCTTGATAATTCCTGACCACACCAAACCATCAACGCCAGCCTTAGGCAAGGCAGCCCCGACGAGGCCACCAATCAGCGCATGGGAAGAGCTTGAAGGAATGCCGTAATACCAAGTAATCACATTCCAGATGATGGCTCCCACCAAGGCCCCAAAGATCACATGCAAATCTACTGCAGCAGGATGAACAATCCCTTTACCTACCGTAGCGGCAACGCTGAGATGGAAAATGAAGATTGCTAGGAAGTTAAAGAATGCAGCGAATACAACTGCCTGCTGAGGCTTGAGCACCCCAGTAGATACAACGGTAGCAATCGAGTTGGCAGCATCATGAAATCCATTCATGAAATCGAATGCCAACGCTAGCGCTACTAAAAGCGCTACCACCCAAAATGCGACTTCTATTGAGGCCAACTTATTTAACCTTAAGAATTTTCAAGAACGATGCCTTCAACCAAATTGGCAACGTCTTCACATTTATCGGTAACCTCTTCGAGCAACTCATAAATACGCTGCAGCTTAATCAGTTCGCGCACTTCGATATCTTCGCGGAATAATTTAGTAATCGCAGTTGAGAGCAAGCGGTCTGCGCCAGACTCCAAGTGATCAATCTCATCACAGGTCTTTAAAGCTGCTTTAGCAACTTCTGGATCAGAGATGTCTTTAAGCATACCAACAGCGTTTTTCATACCAATACAGCATTGGTTACAGAGCTCAGCCATATGGAGCATCTCATCGGTCATCTGCTTAACGTTATAGAGATGCATTGCTTCGGTGCCGTTCTGAATCAAATCAGCAACGTCATCCATGGTGTTGATTAGGTCAAAAATCTGATCGCGATCAATCGGAGTAATGAAAGTTTTGTGGAGGCGACGGTGCACTTCTTTCACCACATCATCGCAAGCATGTTCTGCGCTATCCACTTCTTGCGTATATTTCGCACGCAATGCTTCATCGTTGTAATGCTCGATGAATTTGAGGAAAGATTCAGATGCTGAGACGATATGCACAGCATGTTCGTTGAACAATTCAAAGAAATTGCCATCGTGAGGCATTAACTTACTGAAGAACATAATTCACGATCCTTTAGAAACGAAAGCTGCGAGATTTAATAAGCTAAGCACATTCTAAACAATGCCTTAATTCGATACGGGAAATCCAGCTTCTGTTATAAGCCCGGCGGCTAATTCAGGGGAAAGAGTTGTTTCAAGCGTCACCAACTGGGTCGCCAAGTCCGCCTGTACCTGAGCCTGGGGGTCTTGGGCTTGTACCGCTCGGGTCACGGCATTAATACAGCCACCACAAGTCATTCCTGATACCTTTAGCGTAAACATAGTCACCCCTTAAAAACTGTCAAAATACTGTTGTTGATGGCCTTTTTTCACCTTACGGTAGATTATCTTCTACATGATCCCCACAGAATCCAGCAATTCAGAGTTTTTTAGCCTTGATATCGGCGGAATGACCTGCGCCTCATGCGTCAGTCGGGTTGAAAAAGCTTTAGATAAGATTCCGGGGGTTGAGGCAGCCACCGTCAATTTGGCTACAGAACAGGCGAGAGTTCGGGTGAAACGTGGTTCTTCTAGCCTAGCTGAGATCATCGCGCTGGTTAAAAAGACGGGCTACGAAGCCAGAGAAAGTTCAGCTCGCGGTAATTTGTATCAGAAAAACGCCAAGTCATTTTGGGCCGCTGACGGCTTGGGTCGCGTCATCCTCAGCTTCTTGCTTTCCGCCCCCCTCTTCTTACCGATGTTCTTAATGCCTTTTGGCATTCATTGGTCTTTATCGGGCTGGTGGCAGCTGGCTTTGGCTACTCCAGTGCAATTTATCTTGGGATGGCGCTTTTATAGGGCGGGCTTCAAATCCTTGATGGCTGGTGCCGGCAATATGGATCTGCTGGTGGCAATCGGCACTAGCGCTGCCTACGGACTCAGTCTATATATATTGCTCACTTCGAGTCATGCGCATGAACTCTATTTTGAGGGATCAGCCGTCATTATTTGCATGGTCTTATTGGGCAAATGGCTGGAGGCACGCGCCAAGCAACAAACCAGTGAAGCTATTCGTGCCCTACAAAAGCTCTGGCCAGAACATGCAAAAGTTTTAAGTGCCGATGTTGATCCTCAAATGAATACAGGCATCGACACAGATCAATACCGTGACTTACCTTTGGATCAAGTGCTTCCAGGCGATCGGGTTTTGGTACTCCCCGGTGAACGCATTCCGGTTGATGGTGTCATTCTGCTTGGCGCTAGCCATGTAGATGAATCTCTTCTTACTGGCGAGAGTGAGCCCGTTAAGAAAGCATTGGACTCAAAAGTGATTGGAGGCGCCTTAAATGGTGAAGGCGTTCTGGTGATATTGGCTCAGGCTGTTGGTGTTGAAAGCGTACTGTCACAAATCATTAACTTAGTAGAGGAAGCGCAAATCCAAAAGGCACCAATTCAAAAGTTGGTTGATCAGGTGAGCGCAATTTTTGTCCCCGCCGTAATTGTTCTTGCGCTCATCACTGGCATCGGCAACTGGCTTTACTTAGACTCCATCTCTATCGCCATCTTACGTGCCGTATCAGTCCTAGTCATTGCTTGTCCTTGCGCACTTGGTTTAGCTACACCAGCGGCAATCATGGCCGGCACTGGCATCGCCGCCCGCTTTGGCATTCTGATCAAAGACCCCCAAGTATTAGAGCTTGCTCATAAACTCAATATCGTTGCCTTTGATAAGACCGGCACATTAACCATTGGTAAGCCACGCATGCTTGCCCTTATTCCATTTGATAATTCACCTGCTGACACTAATCAAATCCTCGCTACCGCTGCGGGCTTGCAATTGGGAAGCGAGCATCCTTTAGCTAAAGCGCTTTTGGGTGCATCTAAGGATGAAGGGATCCCACCAATTACTACCTCATCGAGCAAAGGCTTGCCTGGTATTGGAATTGAGGGTGTACCCAGTGCAGGTCCTTTTATGGGTCAAACACTTCGCCTGCAAAGCGTAGCTTCTCTCGAGGGAAGCTCTCAGCGCGATATTGTTTTGCAAAAAGCACAGGCTTGTTTTGAGCATGGTCAAACTGTTTCCGTTTTAATGAATGTAAGTGGTGAAGGTAGCGAAGTGTCATCACCAATTGCTGTGATTGCCTTTGGGGATGAGCTGAAGCCAAATGCTCAATCAGCAGTCGATGCACTTCATGCATTACATATTCGGACAGTCATGCTGTCTGGTGATAATTTGGCTGCGGCTACCCGCGTTGGAAAAACTATCGGCATTGATAAAGTCTTTGCGCAAATCATGCCGAGCAATAAAGCAGAAATCATCCATAGCTTACAGATTGGCCCTGAAGGTCAGAAACAATTTGTGGCAATGGTTGGCGATGGTATTAACGATGCACCAGCGCTTGCGATGGCGGATGTTGGCATGGCGATGTCCACTGGGACTGATGTCGCAATGCAAGCCGCTGGCATCACCTTAATGCGAGGTGATCCTGCTTTGGTGGCAGATGCAATTGACATCTCCAAAAAGACTTGGAATAAGATTCGTCAAAATTTATTTTGGGCATTTGCATTTAATACGATTGGTATACCGCTGGCAGCCTTGGGTTACCTATCCCCGATGCTTGCCGGAAGTGCCATGGCTCTCTCTAGCTTCTGCGTCTTGAGTAACGCCCTACTTCTCAAGCGCTGGCATCCTCAGCGTTCTTAAACTATTTAGAATTCTTGCGAACTAGCTCAATATCGCCGTAGAGAGCACGTGTCTCTGATTTAGTGTTATCTGTATCGGTGAGAAGTGCAATGCCAATAATATTGCCTGGCGCCTCTCCATAGGCTAGCTTGTAGTCTGCAGCGAGATCTCGCTCATGCTTTTTCCACTCACCCAAACCATCCCAACCAGAGTCAACCACAATCATCTTCACGCGAGACGTATGTGCGTTGTTTAAAACCGTATTCACGGGATTTTTGCCTGACCAGATATACATCACGGTGGCATAAGGCATCTCTTGGCCGCTAATTAAACTAGCCATCTCAAAGGTGAGCTTTTCTTTTAAAGGAAGCTTTGATTTATTGCCGTCAAACGCCACCAAAATACGGAGTGGTGCATCGTCATTCTGACTCTCCGCATTGTCTGCCTGAGGAATGGCACCTACCGCCTTCCACTCCCACTGAAGCATCAAGTTTTGTGCTGAGCGGGGGCGAAGTTTGACTGCAAGACCGGAAGCTGATGTTTTGGAATTGGCCGCCAGGACTGTGCGACCCTGATACTTCTCCAGTCGGTAAATCGTATTCTTCTTATAAGGCGCTATTCGATAGAAATGCCAACCATCCGGCATGCCATCTCGCGGCTTCTCTGCAGAGAATTTCGGTAAATCCTCCTGCGCCGGTAATTGATCAGCATTAAATGCTTGACCAGCCTCATTCTCAAGGGAGTTCCCGGTTAAGCCCGCACAGCCCGCTAAAGCCATAGCCAGTGCAGTCAAGAGCAACAGGGATCGAAGGCGCTTATTTATAGGCATCACTTGAATTGTCCCAAAGAATGGAGCGCTAAGTCTAAAATCATTGCATGCGCCAACAATCACCCTCTAGCTGGGCTGCTATCAGCATCTGTATTGCTGCATTAGTGCATTTAGCTCTTGGCTTCTCGGTTGAGTTTTCCGTGGATGAGGCCCACTATGCCCTCTACGCTAAACATCTCGCTTGGAGTTATTTTGACCACCCACCACTAGTGGGTTGGATTCAGTGGCCATTGGTTTTATTGACCTCATCCGAGGGAATCATTCGCCTAATCCCAGAATTGCTTTGGGTGCTATCTACTTTCTTGGTATACCAAGTAGCTGTAGAAATTCACCACCTCTTGCAGGGGCGCAATGCGGGCTACTTAACCACCACACTGCCGTCTGCCAATCTCTGTGGATTGATGGCAGTTTTAACTATCGTTGTTGCCCCATTACCCCATGTTTTAGCAATCGGTCTTTTGCCCGATACGCTCCTTACCCCCTTAAGTCTTGGCTTGATGTTGATGGCTTTACGCTGGACTCGAAGAGATCACTTCTCCTTGGCCGACTGGATCGTGACTGGTTTGATACTGGGCTTAGCAGGTCTTAGCAAGTACACCGCAGCGTTTACCGCATTTGCCCTGCTCTTTGTTTTCTTGGCCTCACCCAAGAAGGCCTGGATCACCAAAGTCGGTTTTTGGATAGCCGCGGTCATCGCTTTGCTAGTGATTAGTCCTGTCCTGTATTGGAACTGGATCAATGACTGGATCTCATTCAAATATCAAATTGCGCATGGCAGTGGTGGCGCCTGGGCTTGGCGCAGAGTGGCAGCCTTTGTGGGCATTCAGATTGTGAGCTTTGGGCCCTTAGTGCTTTTAGGCGTCTACATCTTTCTTAAATATTGTCTTCATTCGCAAAAGTTGGTTCTGATTGCGCTCTTGAGCTTCTTTGCAATTCCTTTCACAATTTTTGCTGCGCTCTCTGGAGGAGGTAGTCTGCCTCACTGGACCACTCCGGCCTGGTTTTGCCTGGCCCCATTCGCCGGCATTGGCCTAGCTAAAGCGTGGGCTATGCAACATCGCATAACCATTCGCATCCTATCTATTGCGCAGATAGTCATTTGCTTGCTAGGTTTTGGTTTTGTTTTGGCAGGAGGCATCAGCACTGCCGCTATCAAATCCAACCCAATTGCTGACCTCTATGGCTGGAAGCTTGCAGGCCAGAAAGCAGCCCAACTAGCGCAAGCCACCAAAGTAAACGGTATTGCGGTACAAAACTGGACTTTGGGGAGCAGAGCTGCCTGGTATGCCAGCCCATTACCTACTTTTGTATTGGATCAAAGGCAAGATCAGTTTGACCTCTGGTTTGGGCAATTACCAGCCGGTGCAAGTGTCTTGTTAATCAACTGGTCTGGCATGGCATTTAAGCCACCCACCGAAGGGAATACAGCCTTTGAGCGATGCGAACCCTTAGACAGCTTAGAAATCATCCGATTTGGGCAGGTTTTATCTAAATTTGACTATAGCCTCTGCCGGAACTGGCGGGATGCCGGCGCAGCGCGTTAATTCCCCAATTCAAGACCTTAGGCTCTCTAGGCATTATCCTTACGCCTATGAGTTCACAACCCCAAGCCACCCCAAAAGCCACACCTGGGTGGAAAGCAATCCTCAAACGGGCTTGGCCCACAATTCGGATTTTGCTGTCGGTCGCCCTCCTCTGGAAAGCCACCAGCGGAATCGATTGGCACGCCATTTTAGATTCTGAAATTCGGATGCAACCTTGGTGGTTTTTAGCAGCAGGGCTGACCATGCTCTCAGCATTTATTTGCGGTGGACTGCGCTGGGGATTTTTAATGCGCAAAGTAGGGTTTCAAGGAAGCCTCACCAATTTTGTAGCACTCTATTTTGCTGGGGGACTTATTAATCAAGGCTTACCCAGCACGCTGGGTGGCGATAGCTATCGCGCTATAACTGCAACCCATTTAAATAGCAGCGGCAAACTCACTGAAGCAAAGGAGCTCGATGAAGAGCTGCATCACTCAGTTGACTTGGAACATGCCACGCCAAAACTGCGACTGAGTTTTTCTATGGTTTTAGTGGATCGCCTACTCGGCTTAGCGGGGAACAACTTACTAGGTGGACTTGGCCTCATTTTGGGTGGCGCAACTTTAGCTACTTGGGGATCCGATTTAGGTTATGCCGTAACCGGCATTATGATTTTTGCTGGCTTACTTATAGCCGCAATTTTGGCTTGGGGTCCTAGCTGCAACTTGCTGCAAAAATTACTAGACCGCCTCAAAATGAATCACGCCCTGCCTGGTATTAAGCTAGCTTTTTCTTGGCCCATGAATGTGGCACAAGCAGCATTTGCAATTGGGATTCATTCGCTCACCATTTTGACGCTACTTTTCTGCCTCAAGGCCTATGGAGTGGATGCGCCAATTGAAGCACTCATGATTGGTCTGCCTGCACTGAGCCTCCTACTAATGCTGCCAATCAGCATCTCTGGCTGGGGCTTGCGCGAGGCCACTCTCTCCTCTGTGCTGGCATTGTGGGGTGTAAGCCCTTCTATGACGGTACTAGCATCTATTAGCTACGGCGCCATCACCGTCTTATCAGTATTGCCTGGCGCTTACTTTTTATTAAAACGGAAATAATTCTTTTAGAGTCCCACTATGAGTATTAGTGTCAACACCATGCGTGCCATCGACCATTGGGTTGGTGTACCTCTCTGCGCGGTAGCAAGCCCATTAGTAGCTCTAATTGATAGCGTCAAAAATATCTTTAGTCATGGGACAGATGAGCCACGCAAATTACTTTTTATTGAGTTATCTGAAATGGGAAGCGCAATCTTGGTTGACCCAGCTATGCGTAACGCACAAGCTCGTGGCGCTGAATTATTTTTCCTAATCTTTAAAAGCAATCGTGCCAGCCTGACTTTATTAAATACCGTTAAGCCTGAGAATATCTTTACAATTGACTCTTCAAGCCTAGGCGGCTTAATTAAAGACACGCTCAAATTTTTACTGCTAGCCCGCAAGCATCGCATCGATACCGTCATTGATTTGGAATTGTTTTCCCGCTTTACCGCTCTATTGACTGGTCTTTGTGGCGCACGTCGTCGCGTGGGCTATCACATCTTTCACGGTGAAGGCTTATGGCGTGGATTTATGCTGACTCGCAAAGTCCACTACAACCCGCATATCCACATTACTAAGAATTTTCTTTCTCTCATTCATGCAGCATTTGCTAAAGAGATTGAGGTGCCATTTAGCAAAATTCATATTGCAGACTCTGAAGTTCGTTTAGAGCAAGCGGCAATTGATCCTGCGGTATTAAATAAAGTTCGCGAGCGCATTGAGAAGCTTAGTGAGAGTTTTGGCATACGATACAAACAAGGTGCACAACGCCTAATTTTGGTTAACCCCAATGCAAGTGACTTATTGCCACAAAGACGTTGGGCACAACAGCGCTTCTCTGAACTCATTCAGGGATTAAATCAACATTACCCTAATGACCTCATTCTGATTACTGGCTCTCCTGCTGAATTTGAGTATGTTGAAAAAGTACGCTCAGTTGCTAATGTTAAAAATGCTCTGAACTTTGCAGGCCAAGTCAGTTTCGCAGAATTACCACCGCTTTACACGCTATCGGATGTGATGGTTACCAACGATTCTGGACCTGGTCACTTCTCGGCAGTTACTCCTCTGCGCACAGTGGTTTTATTCGGTCCTGAAACTCCAGCGCTCTATGGTTCCGTTGGCAAATCCATTGCAATCACAGCTAATCTTGCATGCTCACCTTGTGTCAGCGCTGCCAATCATCGCAAGACTCCATGCCACGACAATGTCTGTATGCAAGCCATTACAGTTTCTCAAGTGCTAGAGAAGATGTTGCATCAACTCAATGAAGCCGATCAAGAGCGAGCGCGTTAATTCGCATGACGGAGCAGCGCAAATCAGTTTTGGCAATTGCATCAATTTGGGTTTGGTGTATTCCGCTGCTACCCCTTGGTTTAGCAATCGCTATTTACTTTGGTGAATTACAAACCCCGACTTTTTTATTCATCAATCGTTACACCCAGATACTGCCGGATACCCTATGGGCATGGCTTACTTTCATTGGCAATGGTTGGGGTATTTTTGCACTGTGTTTTCCACTCTTGCTGCTCGCCCCTAGATTGCTGAGCGCCGGACTATTGGCATCTCTGATTGGCGGCACTATTAGTCAAATTATTAAACCTTTCTTGGCACTTCCTCGCCCTGCTGGAGTATTGGCCTTAGAGGATTTTTATCGCATTGGTGAGCCTTTGTTACATAGAGCTATGCCCTCCGGACATACGCTCACTGCTTTTGCAGTGGTTTCTGGAATTTACTTCGCTAGCGATCGAGATAAAAGAAACTCTCTGTGGTGGATATTCATCATCGCTGGTTTTGCTGGCATCTCTCGAAACGCGCTGGGCGCTCACTGGCTCACTGATGTTCTAGCAGGTTGCGCTATTGGAATATGGTCGGGCATGCTGGGGGCTTTAGTGGTTCGGTTTATTCCTGATGGTCAGCTATCCCCCAATAAAATCGGGCCTCGCTTGCTGGCCTTGGGAGGTCTTGCGACGATCTATGTCTTACTAACTCAAACTTTAGACTCCGAGTTAAATCAGTCCTTGCAATATGCTTGCGCAGCATTAATCAGCATCACTCTGGCTTTATTTATTAAAGCGCAAAAACCCAGGGCTATCTAAAGATGTTTAGCTATCGTCATGCTTTTCATGCTGGCAGCCATGCCGATATTCTGAAGCATCTCGTGATGATTCATTTGGTCGAATATCTTCAAGAAAAGCCCGGTGCACTCACTATTGTTGACACGCATGCTGGTGCCGGTATCTATAGCCTGATTGACGGGTTTGCGGCGGTCAGCAAAGAAGCAGATCAAGGTATTTATCACCTTGCCAAATTTGCGGAAAATAATTCCGTAAGTTCTGGTATTGATCATTATTTAGATTGCATTCGAGCGGAGAATGCTGACGATGAGATCACGATCTATCCCGGCTCCCCATTTATTTTGGCACGCTTACTCAGAACACAAGATCGCTTAAAGCTCTTTGAGCTACATCCCAAAGAAATTGATATCTTGCGCCACAATATCAGCGAGCTCAAACAATCTAAGCAGATTGATATCTATGCGGAAGATAGCTTTGCAAGATTAAAGGGATTGATGCCGCCACCCAGTAGGCGTGGACTCGTTTTGATTGACCCCTCTTACGAAGATAAGCAAGACTATCGTTATCTTGAAACGACTATGGAGGAAGCGCTACAACGCTTCGCCACTGGATGTTATGCAATCTGGTACCCATGCCTCTCCAGACGAGAATCAGCAGCCCTACCCGATCATATGAAAAAGATTGCTGCGGCTCATAAACGCTCGTGGTTACATGTTGAGCTACGAGTTGAGAATGCCCCTAAAGACCGTCGACTACAGGCTAGCGGTATGTTCATCATCAATCCACCATGGACTCTAGAAAAGCAGTTAGCCGAAAGTCTGCCTATTCTTGTCAAGGCATTAGGACAAGATGGTGGCGCTGGATTTGTACTAAAGAGTTTTGAGGCTTAATCCAAGACTTGGATCATCACCTCATTACGACGCATAAAAGGCAATGTCCAGGGCGGGTTGTAGCGAGCGAACTGAGGCTCACCGCTTGGCTTTAAATTCTTCAGCTTGATCCAGTCCCGCAATGCTTGAGTTTTTTCTTCTACTTTCTCTTGATTATAAAAACCAGAGAAAGTAATTACTGCCCTTTTCTCTGCGGGCACTTCTCTTATTTTGACTCTTGGATCTACTGGTTTTGGCAAGCTCGCCAATGTGTATTCTGCAGGCATCACAAAAGATACCGTCCATTGATTGCCCGCATTTTCAGAAGGATTGCTGTTCTCAATTCCTACAGGGGCAGTCATTGCAATCTTTGCACTCTTATTCTGATCGCTAGACTCAATGCCTACAGGTGCAGTCATAGAAATTTTTTCAGATACCTGATTTTTTCCAAAGATATAGGCTGCAATCAAACGAAACCCTTGATTAGAGGCAGCATCTAAATCACCATCTACTTTGACCTCCGCCACAATCAGTGGCGCATAGGCACGCAATTCAAATGGCTCAGATTTCTCGAGAAGGGTGAACTTTGGTTCTTCGGTTGCCATTGCAGCGCTCGCAATCAATATGCTGGTGAGGAATACTAAAACTCGCAAGGAGATGTCCTTAATTTGAAATAACTACCACTGAGACTGAATAGTAAATCCTGACACATCATATTGAATGTGCGCTTGCGCACCTACTGGCAAAGTCAGCTTCTCGGCTTGGTGGCCGAATGGTAAACCAGTCAGTACAGGGATGTTGTCAGGAAGACGCTGACGAATAGCCTCAATCGCACTTTCCAGTGTGTAACCACGATCATTGTCATATAGACGATAGGCTGAGAACCCACCTAAGAGGATGGCGCTTTGATTGGCCAATATGCCTGAATCCAATAATTGCATCAGCATGCGCTCAACCCGGTAAGGATGCTCATTGACATCCTCTAGAAATAGAATGCCGCCTTGGGTTTGCTCTTTGCTAGGTAAGTAAGGTGTTCCAACTAAGCCTGCGAGTACTGTAAGGTTACCGCCCCAGAGCAATCCCGAAATTTGGCCAGCGGCAGAATTTTTTAAGAAAGCTTGATTGGTTTTAATGGTGCAATCTAATTTACGCTCATGAATAGCTTGTTGGAAATGCGTCCACATCAATGCATTGGGAGTAATTCCCTCGCCCTGCTCACCCTGACAAGCAAAATCAAAATTGAGCATAGGGCCTGCCAAAGTGACTGCGCCAGTCTTTGCCAATAAACCCAATTGAAAGACTGTGAAATCGCTGTGTCCACAAATCTGTAGACCATTCTTGATAGGTTTGGCAATCGCACTCCACTGAATATCTGGGAGCAAGCGATGTAAGCCATAGCCACCCCGCATAGCGACAACAGCAATCTCAGGAGAGAGATTAGCGAGTTGATTGATCTCGGTTAAACGCTCAGCATCAGATCCAGCAAAACGTTGTTCGACTCGATCAACACAGGCAGTATTGAGAACTTCAATACCCTGCTTCTTCAGCCACTCGATTCCAGCCAATGGACTGCGACTATCCAGACTAGCCCCTGAAGGAGCAATCAAATGAATTTGCTTCAACGCCGCTCCTTAAAAAAATCGCGCAGTATTTGTCCGCACTCTTCGCTCATGATGCCACCTTCAACTACTGTCTGGTGATTAATCTGCTTTTCTGAGAATACATTGAGCACACTCCCTGCGGCCCCCGTTTTAGGGTCGGTAGTGCCAAATACAACGCGATCTACTCTGGCATGCAGCATTGCTCCTGCGCACATAGTGCAGGGCTCCAATGTTACATACAAGGTTGTACCAGGTAGGCGGTAATTAGACTCATCCGAGGCGGCAGCACGCAATGCCATCATCTCAGCGTGAGCGCTAGGATCGCTATTAGTAATTGGCTGATTAAAGCCTGTAGAAATCACTTGGCCATCACGCACCAATACAGCACCAACCGGCACTTCACCAGCAGCGGCAGCGAGCTTGGCTTGATCCAAAGCTTGCTGCATAAATTGGCGATCAAGCTCTGCTTGCATATTGCTTTTTATGAGTGAGAAACGTCAGCCCAGCAATTGGGGGTTTCATAAAGACGAATGGATGCTAGCTTGAGTCGACCATCAAACGCTTTTTCAAAAACTGGCTGCAATACCCTAAAGGCGGCACTAGCCAAGTTTTCAACAGTAGGTACATGCTCCATGACTACCGTCTTGTGATTCGGAATGGAATTTAAATACTCTACCAATCCAGCATCCTCTTTAGCTACCAAAAAAGCGTGATCCCAAGGCTCCACTACATATTGATTCGTGAGGCGCTTGATATCCCCAAAATCCAAGACCATGCCATCGTCTGCTTTACCAGGATGATCCGCAATCACACCTGTCAGGGTGACTTCAATAGCATAACGATGGCCATGCAGGTGACGGCATTGCCCATCATGATTTGGAATACGGTGACCTGAATCAAACTCTAGTCGACGGGTAATGGAAATGGCTTCTTGCTTGGCAGTCATGGTTACTTTTCTAAATACTTAAATATCGCTTGGTAGAAATACTATCGAATACCGATCATTTTATGGGTCTGAATACTCAAACGCCATAAAGGTCGCTTTTGACACAGCCGAACTGCCAATGCAAGGTTTTCTTGGAGGCTTGGACCGTCCATGGCCTGCAAGAAACGATTGCGGTAATCCATCTTCTCAAATCGGGCTAGTAAGGTCTCAATGGAACTATGACCTTGCTGAGGGATCACCAGCTTAATTTCATCGGCTTGCAAAACAATCAGCTCAGATCCAGCCTTAGGGCTGACGCACACCCAATCAACGCCTTTAGGGACCTTGATCGTGCCGTTGGTCTCAATGGCAATAGCAAAGCCTTTGGCATGTAAGGCATCAATTAAATCCGCATCGAGTTGCAGTAGTGGCTCACCGCCCGTGAAAACAACATAACGCTGCTGTGGTCCTGCTGAGGTACTACTCCAAACCTCTTCAATAGTGTCAGCTAATAGCGCAGCAGTTTCAAACTTCCCACCGCCTACGCCATCACTACCAATAAAGTCGGTATCGCAAAATTGGCAAACCGCTGAAGCACGATCTTCTTCGCGACCACTCCACAGATTGCAGCCAGCAAAGCGGCAAAATACGGCTGCACGACCTGCGTGAGCACCCTCACCCTGAAGGGTTGGAAAAAGTTCTTTTACGGTATACATAGCTATGTGCTGATTTTAAGCGCTTTGCTTACTTCCAGGACACAAGCTCCCACTCTAAGTAGTCTTCCCAAAGGGCATCACTCCAGAACATGCCTCCCCATAAATAGCGCCCATAGCCACGCCGGATAACCCAACGGCCGACTTCCGGGGCAAACCAAACATCTTCCTGACGATAGTTGGCTACTCGAGAAAAATCATTGCTAGTGAAGAAAGGCGCCTCATTCTGATACTTCAGGACTGGGAATTGCCCCGCGGGCACGCTGACACCCTCCCACTGAAGAGCCGTTACATTTAATCCCCAGTAGTAGTCATTATCGGGATAGCCCACGACTTGATAGCGGTCGCGATAGAAACCAGACCAGCCTGGGACGAGTTGCTCGGGCCACAAGGGAATCGGCTTCAAAAACTTCTGAGGGGGATTCCAGTGGGGATCCTGTAAGACATAACCCCAAGGTTGCTGGATTTCATCGGGGAGTCGCCCGGCTTTTAGTCCACTACGCTCAATCCGAACCTGAGGCCCAATAGAAGCGACTCTCTCGGTAACAATATCCACCAACTCTTGGTTAAAGACATTGCGCACGTTGTAGACCCACTGCTGACCCACTTGTGGCGCCCTTACCTTGGGAGGATTAATAGGTTGAGGTAAAGGCGTTGAAGTTGGATATGGCTGCGAAGCAATACAAGCCACCAACAAAGCTGGCGACAGAAGTAAAAGGAGCCTACGTACAGTATTTATTTGTAAGAACTCAATTGCCATTGGTAGCTACCCTCTAGAATCACCGCACCAATTTGTCCCTGTATTTGATAAGAGCCAGATGCCTCACGTGCAACCCAGCGACCGATCTGCGGAGCAAACCAAACTGTTTCTTTACGAATGCAATCGACCTTGTTGGGATCTTCACTCTCGTAATTAATCAGAGTCTGAAAACGGAGTGCTACAAACTCTCCAGCAGGAACAGTAATTTTTTCCCAGCCTTGCACGCTCATATATTCTTGCCAGTTCATTCGCGAGTCTGAGTAACCAGCAATGCTGTACTTGGTATTGAACTGTTTTGCCCAGGTAGTCGATAGCTGCTCAGGCCAAAGCGGCAAAGATGGGCTGAAGTTTAGCAAGCGCGACCACTGTGTGTCTGTAGAAACCATGCCCCATGAAGTCTGAATTTCACTAGGTAAGCGAAAGCCATCAGCCGTCATGCGATCAATCACAATCGTGGAGCCAATATTAGAAACACGCTCAGTAATCACATCCAGGGTTTTGCCATCAAAGATATTTTTCTTGATATAAGTCCACTCTTGCCCAATTTGTGGGGGGCGAACCACCGGCAGTGGTTTTGGTTGAGCAACCGGAATGCCATGCTCATATGAGAGACCACCACAGGCAACTGGAGCTAAAGCGGCAGAAACGATAAAAGTACGACGAGATAAGTTCATATTGCTACCCACGGTAATTTAAATAAATGAGTTGGATAAATAAAGTTTACGGTTATTTAATTATGCTTCAGTGCTTTAGCTATTTTATTGCGCCCCACTGAGGCTTTTGGAATGCCGGACATATCAAACCACTGATGAGCATCTTCTTCAAAGCCTACGCCATGCATAAAGTTGTAAATTGCTTTTTTAAGGCCCACGCCAAGAAGATCGTGATCGACACCAGAGGGATCAAGAAAAGCAACATCATTCTTGGCAAAGCTAATGGGGGGTAATGGCACAAGCTCAATGCCATAGGCTGCCGGATCAAGCCCAACTGGAGAGTGCACCGTACAAGTAAATCGATGGAAGAAGCCACTCTGGATGCAGCCATTTTCAAAAAGCTGACGAACGTATTCCAGTGAGTCAACAGTCTCTTGGACGGTTTGCGTAGGGAAGCCGTACATGAGATAGGCATGCACGAGTATTCCTGCATCCGAGAATCCTTTAGTCACTTGAGCCACTTGCTCTACTGAAACGCCTTTTTTCATGAGATCAAGAAGCCTGTCAGAGGCAACTTCCAGTCCGCCGGACATGGCAATGCACCCGCTTTGCGCTAACAACTCACATAGCTCAGGTGTAAAGGTCTTCTCGAAGCGAATATTGCCCCACCAAGAAATCACCACCTTACGACGTATTAATTCTTCGGCAAGGGCTTTTAGAATTTTTGGGGGCGCCGCTTCATCTACAAAATGAAATCCACTCTGCCCAGTCTCAGCAACGATGGCTTCAATGCGATCAACCAATAGACTTGCAGAAGCAGTTTCATAACGAGAGATGTAATCTAAGCTGACATCACAGAAGCTACATTTTTTCCAATAGCAGCCATGAGCAACCGTGAGCTTATTCCATCGACCATCACTCCACAGGCGATGCATGGGGTTAAGCATATCCAGCAGCGATAAATAAGAATTGAGTGGTAGACCATCCCAGGTGGCAGTACCAACTTCCTCAAAAGGAATGTCCGGCTCTTGCCAATTGATATAACGAACTTTATTGCTAGCGGTTCGGATAAATGTACGAACGAGTCTTTCCACAGAGCGTTTGCCATTCAAATGTTCCAACAGAGCCAGTAGAGGTCGCTCACCAGAATCTAGGGTGATGAAGTCTACAAAATCAAATATGCGCGGATCGGTCAGCTCACGTAACTCCGTGTTCACGTAGCCACCACCGAGACCAATTTTGATAGCGGGGTAATCTTGCTTGATAGTTTGAGCAATTCGTAATGCGGCGTACATTGCCCCAGGGAATGGTACTGAGAGCAATACCAAGCCAGGTTGATGCTTTTCGATCGAAGACCTTGTCAGCTCCTGTAAATGCACATCCATTAATGTAGGACTTGCAGCCAGAGCGTCCGCTAAAGGTGTAAAGGTAGGCTGACTACCTGCCAGAGACTCTGCATAGCGAACAAACTCAAAACGCTCGTCTACAGCATCCCGCAATACGTCGGATAAATCATTGAGATAGAGAGTGGCTAAATGACGCGCTCGATCCTGAGAACCGAGTGCACCAAATGCCCATGCTAATGAATCACCGCCCTCTTCTTCATCGTAAGCATCTAGAGATGCAAATCGCGGACCTTCAGGCAACAAAGCACGGCTGTTGATTCGGTGAGCCAGAGTGCTGTCACGCCCTTGCAAAAATGCAATCGCTAGAGCAATGGTGCTTTGATAATCTGTAAAGTAATCCAGGAAGAAGTTGACGCTCGCACTGCGATTTTCTTCAGGAAGCTGTAATGCTTGCTCTTGAATTTCTTGCAAACCAGATGGAGTGAAAAAACCTAGGACCAAGGCTAATGCTAAATCCACTTGAACTGCATCGAAACCTCGTGAGCGCAGAAAGCCAGTCAGATAAGCGGTTGATGGATACGGCGTATTGAGCTGCGTCATCGGCGGAATGAGACTGAGGATCTTCATGCCGCTTGGGTCCGTTTCTCACTCAGAGATTCCAATATCTCCAATTCCTCAGAAGTAAAGCCAGCTTGCTCACGCGCATCAAAATTAAACGGCCCCCTCAAAGTGGGCGCACGGTATTTTTCGGCCAACTCTCGATAAGTCGCAATTGGGGATAAGCCCTTGTTGGCACATAAGAAGTTGAACCACCTATTGCCCACAAGCACATGACCAATCTCATCATGGAGAATGATCTCTAGAATTTCTACAGCACGCTCATCTTTGATTTGTTTAAACCGATCCCGAATCTCTGGAACTGCATCAAGCCCTCTTGCTTCCATAGTTCGTGGGACTAGAGCCATGCGAGCAATCACCGAATCTGTCGTTCTCTCAACCATCTCCCACAAACTATTGTGGGCCGGGAAGTCCCCATAACTAAATCCAAAGGTCTTTAAATGGGCATTAATCAAGCTAAAGTGATATGACTCCTCTTTTGCGACCCTAAGCCAATCTTCGTAATACGCCTGAGGCATATTCGGAAAACGCCATATTGCATCTAAAGCTAAATTCATGGCATTAAATTCAATATGTGCCAAGGAATGCCAAAGAATAGCCCTCCCCTCAACCGTATCCATTTTTCTTTTAGGAACAAACTTTGGTGCAACTAAATCTGGATTAGCTGGTCGGCCTGGAAGCCGGATATCCCGACTATCGAGGCTAGAGGAAATATTGAGTGCAATTTTCTTAGTCTGATAGTCATCAAACAAGCTAGCTAGCTGACTAACCTTAGATTGCACATCGGTGTCTGCCAGTATTGCGAGGGCGGCTTCTCGTAATTCAAGCATGGTGACAGAGATGAGACCTCATGGGGTTGATACCGGGGCTAAGCCAAATCTACTCGTTTGAGCCCTATTCCAGTACTCCACATACTCCTGAGGTAAATCTTTTCGCAGAGAAGCGTCAGACCCTGGCAATAACACTCCAGGACTCAGGGTTGTGAGCTGAGATGCTAACGAACTTATCTTTCCAGAACTATCTCTGGACAAAAGATAATCAGGTGTAATTTCAGAGGGATACATTAGACCTGCAGATCCAATTAGATCCGCTAAAGATGCAACCGTATTCTGATGGAATGCAAACACTCGCTCAGCTTTATCAGGAACAACCAATGCTCTCTGGCGAATCAAGTCCTGAGTTGCAACACCTGTAGGACATTTATCCGTATGACATGTTCGTGACTGAATACAGCCCAATGCAAACATAAACCCTCTTGCAGAATTACACCAATCAGCCCCTAATGCAATGGCACGAATAATGTCATAGCCAGAAATAATTTTTCCAGACGCTCCAATTGAAATATCGCTGCGCTTATTGATTCCAACTAAAGTATTGTGAACTAGCCTTAGGCCATCACGAAGTGGCATCCCCACATGATCTGTAAATTCAACAGGGGCAGCACCAGTACCACCCTCACTTCCGTCAACCACAATAAAGTCAGGACAAATACCAGTCTCTAGCATTGCCTTGGCAATCCCAAAAAACTCCCAGGGCTGACCGACGCATAACTTAAAGCCAATTGGCTTGCCGCCACTCAGCTTACGCAAACGCGCAATAAATTGCATCAACTCCACAGGAGAGGAAAATTCAGCATGATGGGCTGGAGAGACACAGTCCTCACCAATCGGCACGCCTCTAGTGGCAGCAATTTCAGCAGTCACTTTAGCGCCAGGTAGTACGCCGCCATGGCCTGGCTTGGCACCCTGAGATAGCTTGATTTCCACCATCTTGATTTGCGGATCGACTACCTGAGCGGTAAATTTTTCCTCAGAAAATCGACCATTCTCAGTACGACAACCAAAATAACCAGATCCTATCTCCCAAATAATATCGCCACCAAACTCACGATGGTATGAGGAAATTGAACCTTCACCGGTGTCGTGAGCAAAACCACCGAGCTTTGCTCCCCTATTAAGAGCCCTAATGGCATTTGGTGAGAGCGATCCAAAGCTCATCGCAGAAATATTAAATACCGATAAAGAATAAGGCTGAAGGCAGCTTGGACCGCCGACTTGAATGCGAAATTGACTTGGGTCTGGATGGCATGGAGAATTTGAGTGCCCTAACCACTCACCCTCAGGACCATACATCGACTTAATTGAACCAAATCCCCGCTTATCATTGTCTTTTTTGGAGCGGCTATAAACCATAGCTCGTTGATTTCTTGAAAAAGGGATCTTCTCCTCATCATCCTCCAAGAAATATTGACGTATCTCAGGGCGGATATATTCAAGCAAAAACCGAAAATGCCCTATCAAAGGGTAATTGCGCAAAATTGAATGTCGCTTCTGAATTGAATCTTTTAGACCAATCAAAAATAATAGAGAAAAGAATATAGCTAAATATGGGCTATACGAAAAAGATAGGGGGGCAAGTATGCCAGTTGAGAGCCAAAAAAAGTATCTGGAATAATGCATTTAAAGACCTCCTGCTTAGGCTTTGATTACCAATATTAAGAAGTTAGATTTCTATTTAAATCTACAGCAAGAAGTACAAAAGCAATAGGCTGATTGCGACCTTATTCCCACTCAATAGTTGCCGGAGGTTTTCCGCTGATGTCGTAGACCACGCGATTGATGCCGCGCACTTCGTTAATGATGCGATTAGATACCTTGCCTAGCAAGTCATGTGGCAAGTGAGCCCAGTGCGCGGTCATAAAGTCTTGTGTTTGAACGGCTCTGAGCGCAACAACATACTCATAAGTTCTACCGTCACCCATTACACCGACGGATTTCACTGGCAAGAACACTGCGAAGGCTTGGCTGGTGAGGTCATACCAGGATTTTTGGCTTGCTTCATCAATCGTATTGCGCAACTCCTCAATGAAGATCGCGTCAGCACGTTGGAGCAAGTCGGCAAATTCTGATTTCACTTCACCTAAGATGCGCACTCCAAGGCCAGGCCCTGGGAATGGATGGCGATAGACCATCTCCCGTGGCAGACCCAAAGCAACACCAAGTTCACGCACCTCATCTTTAAACAATTCACGCAATGGCTCAAGCAGCTTGAGATGCATATCTTCAGGCAGACCACCCACATTGTGGTGACTCTTAATCGTATGCGCGCCCTTCTTGCCCTTACCAGCAGACTCAATCACGTCTGGGTAGATGGTTCCTTGAGCAAGCCACTTGGCATTTTGAATCTTGCCAGACTCGGCTTGAAAAATATCAACGAATTCTTTACCAATGATTTTGCGCTTAGCTTCTGGGTCAGCAACACCAGCAAGCTCAGACATAAATTTGTCTTTAGCATCCACTCGAATCACTTTGACGCCGAGATTACGAGCAAACATCTCCATCACCATGTCGCCTTCGTTTAAACGAAGTAGGCCATGATCAACAAATACGCAAGTGAGTTGTTCACCAATCGCACGATGGATTAATGCCGCAGCCACGCTAGAGTCAACGCCGCCAGATAAACCAAGAATGACTTCTTCATCGCCAACTTGTTTGCGAATATGCTCAACCGCTTCGCTGATGTAATCACCCATGACCCAGTCCGGTTTGCACTGACAGATCTCATGGACAAAGCGAGCCAAGATGGCCTCACCTTGCAAGGTATGCGTTACTTCAGGGTGAAATTGGAATGCATAGAAACGACGCTCTTCATCAGCCATCCCAGCAATTGGGCAAGACTCTGTTGAAGCCATTAACTTAAATGCAGGTGGCATTGTCGTTACTGAATCGCCATGACTCATCCACACCTTCAAAATACCGTGACCTTCGCTGGTAGAAAAGTCTTGTATGCCTTTAAGCAAATTGGTGTGGCCATGGGCACGCACTTCTGAGTAACCAAACTCACGAGCTTTACCCAAAGACTCAGCAGAAGCAACGGCACCACCGAGTTGGGTTGCCATAGTTTGCATGCCGTAGCAAATACCTAAAACGGGAACGCCTAATTCAAAAACGATTTGTGGCGCACGAGGACTTCCCTCTTCAGTAACAGAGCTTGGTCCACCTGAAAGAATGATTCCTTTGCCACCCTGCTCTTGAATAAATTTGCGAATGAACTCTGGATCGCAATCGTAGGGGTGGATCTCAGAATAGACGCGGGCATCACGCACGCGCCTGGCAATTAATTGGGTGACTTGTGAACCAAAGTCGAGAATCAGTATTTTGTCGTGCACGAAGGAGTAGCCTTAATCAATGTGGTAATTCGGGGCTTCCTTGGTGATCTTCACATCATGAACGTGTGACTCGCGTACACCCGCTGAAGTGATTTCCACAAAATTCGCTTTTTCATGAAGTTCATCAATCGTTTTGCAACCTAGGTAGCCCATTGAAGAACGGATGCCACCAGTCAGTTGATGCAAGATAGCAAGGACACTGCCCTTGTAGGGCACTTGACCTTCAATACCCTCTGGAACTAGTTTCTCGGCATTTGCCGCACTGATATCACTCTGGAAATAACGATCCGCAGAACCATCGGCCATCGCGCCCAATGAACCCATGCCGCGATAACTCTTGTATGAACGACCTTGATATAGGAACACTTCACCAGGGGCTTCTTCTGTACCAGCAAACATACCGCCCATCATCACGGAACTTGCACCAGCAGCTAGTGCTTTGGCAACGTCACCGGAATAACGAACACCACCGTCTGCAATTAATGGAATGCCTGTGCCCTTGAGTGCAGCAGCCACATTCACAATCGCACTAATTTGAGGAACACCAACACCTGCAACAATTCGGGTTGTGCAGATAGAGCCAGGACCAATACCCACCTTAACACCATCAGCACCATGATCAGCCAATGCTTTAGCAGCATCGCCAGTAGCAATGTTTCCACCAATGACTTGCACGTGAGGGTAATTTTTCTTAACCCACTTAACGCGATCTAAAACGCCTTGGCTATGGCCGTGAGCGGTATCCACCACAATTACATCAACGCCTGCACGAACTAGGAGTTCAATGCGCTCATCGTTATCTGGGCCAACACCGACCGCAGCACCAACGCGCAATTTACCTTCGCTATCTTTACAAGCATTGGGATGCTCAGTGGCTTTCAGAATATCTTTAACAGTGATGAGGCCGCGCAATTCAAACTTATCGTTCACTACCAACACACGCTCTAAGCGATGCTGACTCATCAAGCGCTTTGCCTCTTCTAGCGAGCAACCTTCTTTGACTGTGATCAAACGCTCGCGTGGAGTCATCTTGGTTTTCACAGGCGCATCTAAGTCTTCTTCAAAGCGCAAGTCGCGGTTAGTAATAATGCCCACAACTTCTTTACCAGTAAGTACAGGAAATCCTGAGAAACCATGCTCGCGAGAAAGTTGGATTACTTGACGAAGCGTGACATCTGGGCTGACCGTAATCGGATCACGCAAAATGCCAGATTCGTAACGTTTGACCTTAGCCACTTCCCTAGCCTGCTCAGCAGGCTTGAGATTTTTGTGAACAATACCAATACCACCTTCGCTGGCCATAGCAATTGCTAAGCGACCTTCAGTGACGGTATCCATCGCCGCGGACACCAACGGTGTATTGAGTGAAATATCTCGAGTTAACTTACTTGCCAAACTGGCATCTCGAGGGAGTACCGAAGAATAAGCCGGTACGAGGAGCACATCGTCAAAAGTGAGTGCTTTTTGAATGAGTCGCATGCAAAACCCCTAGTCGCAAAAACCGATTATAGCCTCCTAGCCTTTCTTTTAGCTGCGGCAGCTTGGAATTTGGCATCCTGGTTCTGGTTAGCCTTCTTGCGGCGGACAGCCTTGGGGTCTACCAAGAGGGGTGAATACAACTCCAGACGATCACCCTCATAAATTGGGCTATCCCAGTCCTTGCGCTTGCCAAAGACGCCAAAACAGCCTTTTCTGGCAAGGCTGGGATCTTCCGGGCTTTGGGCTATTCCAGCCTTAATGAGAGCTAGACCCACGGTGGGAGCCTCGGATGGCAAAAAATGGACTGTGAAGGGGCTCAGTTTGGGCTCACCTAAGCGAGCATCGCAAATCAAAATCTCCATAGACTGACTAGCCATAGAGGTCTTCTGCTCGCTTGACGAAACAATCCACAAAGGTACCTGCAATATGGCCGAATACTGGGCCAATGATCTTATCTAGGATGACATTCTTAAACTCCCAGTGGAGCTTGAATTCCACCTTACAAGCATCTTCTTTAAGCGGGATGAAGTTCCACTGCCCAGAAAAATGCTTGAATGGGCCATCCACAAAGACCATATCAATGGTTTCAGGGCGGTGATTGATGTTTCGAGTATGAAAGTATTGATTAATACCCTTGAAGTGGATATTGATTTTGGCATCCAAAACCGTCTCGGTTTGTTCAAAAATTTCCACCCCGCCACACCACGGCAGGAACTCAGGGTATCGCGCAACGTCGGTGACTAAGCCATACATGCGGTCGGCTGATTGGCCAATTAAAACGGTCTTGTAGACGTCTGCCATAATCGATCTTGAGAAGCTAAATAAATATGAGTATCGTCGATAACAAAAAAGCCTTCTTCGATTATTTTATCGAGGAACGGTTCGAGGCAGGGCTGGTTCTGGAGGGCTGGGAAGTAAAAGCCATCCGCGCTGGTCGAGTCCACATTAAAGAAGCGTATGTTGTCATCCGTCGGGCGGAGCTATTCCTGATCGGCTGTCACATAACCCCGCTACTTTCAGCTTCAACCCATATCGTTCCAGACAGCACCCGCACCCGCAAGCTTCTGCTCAATGCCATTGAGATTAAAAAGCTGATTGGTAAGGTTGAGCAAAAGGGCTACACCCTCGTTCCACTGAACCTGCATTTCTCGAAAGGCAATGTGAAGTGCGAGATTGGGCTTGCTAGAGGTAAGAAGCAGCATGACAAACGTGCCGCGACCAAAGAACGTGAATGGGAAGTTCAAAAAGGTCGTATTGCTCGAGGCGACCTTAACGCCTAATTCCGGAGTAGGTTTCTTAGTCATTAATGCACCAATAAAGTGCATAGAGCACCAAGCTGCTCCATCCGTTAGTTTTTGAAACACCCAAAGGCGTTAGTTTGTAACTATGAAATTGCCTTTTGATGAAATGCTCGACGCCAGCGGAAAAGCGCGTCCCCATTACCAAGTTTTCCATAACTGGCTTAAACAGCAGAGTGACACCCTCATGGGCTTAAAACGCGCTGAGGCTGATCTCATATTCCGGCGAGTGGGGATTACCTTCGCCGTCTACGGAGATGATCTGGGATCTGAGAGAACCATCCCTTTCGATCAAGTGCCCCGCATCTTTACCGCCAAAGAATGGGAGCAATTAGAGGCTGGCTTACGTCAACGGGTCAAAGCACTCAATCGCTTTATTTACGACGTCTATCACGAAGAAGAAATTATCAAGGCCGGGATCATTCCTGCCGAGCAGATTTATAACAACGCGCAATATCGCCCAGAGATGCGCAACGTCAACGTGCCGCGAGATATCTATGCACAGATTGCCGGGATCGATATTGTGCGTGCAGGCGAAGGTGAGTTCTATGTTCTAGAAGATAACTTGCGTGTTCCATCTGGGGTTTCTTATATGGTTGAAGACCGCAAGATGATGATGCGACTCTTCCCCGACCTGTTTCAGAAATATCGAGTTGCGCCGGTAGAGCACTATCCGGATTTTTTATTGGAGTGCTTAAAGTCAGTCAAACCTGATGATGTCAAAAAACCGAATGTTGTAGTACTGACTCCAGGCATGTACAACTCAGCTTATTTTGAACACAGCTACCTCGCTCAACAAATGGGTGTTGAGTTGGTGGAAGGTAAAGATTTGTTTGTGAAGAACGAGCAAGTCTTTATGCGCACCACTCAGGGACCTGAGCGTGTAGATGTCATTTACCGCCGCGTCGATGATGACTTCTTGGATCCTCTCGCATTCCGCTCTGACTCCACTTTAGGAGTTGCAGGCTTATTGTCCGCACATCGCGCAGGTAATGTGACTTTAGCCAATGCCATTGGTACCGGTATTGCTGATGACAAATCGATCTACCCTTATGTACCGGACATGATTGAGTTCTATTTGGGTGAAAAACCCATTCTGAATAATGTGCCGACTTTCCAATGCCGTAAGCCAGATGATCTTGCCTATACCTTGGCTAACTTAGACAAGTTGGTAGTGAAGTTAACCCATGGTGCTGGCGGCTATGGCATGTTGGTTGGACCAGCATCCACTAAAGCTGAGATTGAAGAATTCCGCGGTCATCTAATTGCCAATCCAGATAAATATATTGCCCAACCAACACTCGCACTTTCTACCTGCCCAACTTTTGTTGAGTCCGGCGTTGCGCCACGCCACATTGATTTGCGACCATTTGTGTTGTCAGGAAAAACAATCAAGATGGTTCCAGGCGGCCTTACTCGTGTTGCCCTCAAAGAAGGTTCTTTAGTCGTGAACTCCTCACAGGGTGGTGGCACTAAAGATACCTGGGTTCTAGAAGAATAAAAGGGATAAATCAATATGTTGAGTCGTACCGCTGATTGCCTGTATTGGATGGCCCGCTATACAGAGCGCGCAGAAAATACTGCCCGTATGTTGGATGTCAACCACCAAACCTCACTCCTTCCGCAACCTGCAGAGTTTTTAGAGCAAAGCTGGAAGAAGTTACTCACCATCTCCAAGCTTGAAGAATCTTTCCTCATGAAGCACGATGCAGTCACTCGAGAGAATGTTTTGGATTTCATGATTTATGAAACTAGCAATCCCTCTAGCATCGTGTCCTGCTTATTTGCAGCCCGCGAGAATGCCCGCGTTATTCGGGGAAAAATTACTTCCGAAGCGTGGGAAACCCAAAACACCACTTGGCTAGAATTGCAACGCATTCTGGAAGCTCGCAATCAAGCTGACCCCAGCAGATTGCTTGATTGGGTCAAGCATCGCTGCCATCTATTTAGAGGCGTCATGCATGGCACCATGCTCAAGAATGAAGCCTTCTACTTTATGAATGTCGGCACCCTGCTGGAGAGAGCTGACAACACTGCCCGTATTTTAGAAACTAAATATGAAGGTCAGGCAGCATTGAAGGTATTGCGTACTGATAAAAAAGGTAAGGCAGTTGATGGCGAGGTTGCGGAAGTGATTGAGGGGGCTGATGGTGATTTCTTTGACTTTTATCACTGGGCCGCTCTACTGAGATCAGTCTCCGCTTTTGAGATCTATCGTCAAATCTACTCCGATCAGGTCACACCAAAGCAGGTAGCGCAACTCTTGATATTCAACAAGCAAATGCCACGCTCACTGGTGTGCTGTGTTAATGAACTGATTCCCTTGATTGCAGAAATGAAAAATCAGGAATCAAAAGAAATTGAGCGCCTGCTTGGAAAGCTCAAAGCAAATTTAGACTACTCGGATATTGATGAGGTCTTTTCACAAGGCTTAGAGGAATTTATTGAAGAGTTCTTGGAGCGAATCAATCACATTGCTGATGAATTCAGTAACGCCTACCTTATTCCATTAGCCGTAGCTTAAAGATCCTTATGCACCTCAAGATTCGTCACCGCACAGAGTACCGCTATGAAACGCCGGTTCGCTACTCCATCCAGGAGTTACGACTCACACCTCCCGATGTCGCTGGTCAAACTATTGAAAAGTGGAAAGTGAGTACGCCTATTAAGGCAAGCACCTCGCTAGATGCTTTTGGCAATCTCTATAGTGTTTTTGTGCAAGAGAGTTCATATACCTCAATGATGATTGAGGCTGAGGGTGATGTTCATACTCAAGATGCTTTTGAGTTTATTGATAACCCCAAGGCCGTCTCCCCCTATCACCTCCTACAGCAAACCAATTTGACTGAGCCCACAGCTGAAATGCTGGAGTACTTTGCAGCCTCTCTGCCGAAGACAAACTCAGTTGATGAGGTTTTAGAATTGGCTGCCGCTGTGCAGGGAACTATTCTGTATTTCCCGGGACAAACTAATTCAGCAACCACCGCCGCACAATCTTTTGCCATGAAATCCGGAGTTTGCCAAGATCATGCTCACATCATGCTTGGCCTGTGTCGCGCCTCAGGCATTCCGGCGCGTTACGTCAGCGGCTATTTCTTTGCCGAAGACTCACCCAATTTGGCAAGCCATGCCTGGATTGATTTTTGTGCAGATATCGATAAAGGGCTTTGGCTTAGCATTGATATCACCAATGCCTGTTTTACTGATGCGCGCCACGTTCGCCTAGCGATTGGCAGGGATTACTACTCGGCAGCGCCCGTTAAGGGGGTTCGCTCCGGCGGAGTCGGTGAAGAGTTAAGCGCCAGTATCTCGATAAGCCAAGTCAATTAAATCAGCCCTCAGCAAATGCCAAGTAAGAGATAATTCAAAGAAATAATTAAAGGGGCTGCAGGATGACGTATTGCGTTGGGCTTTGCCTAAAGGATGGCTTGGTGTTTTTATCGGATACCCGTACCAATGCGGGTGTTGACCAGATCGGGACCTTCCGAAAGATGTCCTTATTCCAAAAGGATAAAGATCGGTTTTTTACCCTCATGAGCGCTGGCAATCTTGCCATTACTCAGGCCGTGAAAGAGATTCTGCTGCAAGGACAACTCCTAAACGGAAAAAATCTGTGGAATGTCGAAAGCACCCATGATGCAGCTGTCGTGATTGGCGATGCCATTAAGCAGGTTTATGACCGAGACCACAAAGCACTAGAAAAGGCGGGCATTGATTTCAACTGCAATCTGATCTTTGGTGGGCAGATTAAGGGTGAACGCCCAAGACTCTTTAACATTTACTCAGCTGGTAACTTTATTGAAGCTACGCCTGAGACTTGTTACTTCCAGATTGGGGAATCTAAATACGGCAAGCCAATCCTAGACAGAGTGATTAGCTTTGATACCCCACTCAATTTAGCTACCAAGTGCGCCCTCATTTCGATGGACTCGACACTCAACAGTAATATCTCTGTTGGCCTACCGCTTGACCTGATGGTCTATGAAAAGAACTCACTGCAAGCAAGTAAGTTAGTGACTATGGATGAATCTAACCCCTACTTCCAAATGATTCACCAACTGTGGGGCGAGAAATTACGCGCTGCATTTAATTCCATTGCAGAACCTAGCTGGTCAGGAGCAACGCCATCACGATCGATTGCATCCCCTGCCAAGAAGATGGGTGCGGTGCCCATCCATCGCAATAGCAAGGTCGTAAAAGAGGTGCTTGCACCAGTTAAGGCGACGGCTAAAGCTAGTCCAAAGAAGAAAGTGGCTGCAAAAACTAAGCGTTAATTGAAGTGGTGATCAAAAGATAAAAGGCCTAGATTTCTCTAGGCCTTTTTCACATCTCACTAGTGATTAGCGGGGTCAGCTTAGGCTTCTTTCTTGCCCAACATTTCCCATGTAGCAACTACGCTATCTGGGTTGAGAGAGATAGAGGTAATGCCCTTGGCAACTAACCAACGCGCAAAGTCTGGGTGGTCTGAAGGGCCTTGACCGCAAATACCAACATATTTGTTTTGCTTACGGCAAGCCTCAATGGAACGAGCAATCATGAATTCCACCGCAGGATCGCGCTCATCAAAATCAATTGCCAGCAATTCCATACCGGAGTCACGATCTAGGCCCAGCGTTAACTGAGTCATATCGTTTGAACCGATTGAGAATCCATCGAAATGCTCGAGGAATTGATCGGCCAAAATGGCATTGGAAGGAATCTCGCACATCATGATGAGACGCAAGCCGTTGACGCCACGCTTGAGACCAAACTTCGCCATCATGTCGATCACGCGTTCGGCCTGCTTAATAGTACGAACAAACGGCACCATAATCTCGACGTTATCTAGACCCATGTCTTCACGAACACGCTTCATTGCAGCGCACTCTAAGGCAAAGGCTTCGCCGAAATCAGCTGATACATAACGGGATGCGCCACGGAAACCGAGCATTGGATTCTCTTCATCCGGCTCATAGCGTGAACCGCCGATGAGCTTCTTGTACTCGTTTGACTTAAAGTCAGATAAACGAACGATCACGGGCTTTGGATAGAAAGCAGCAGCAATCGTTGCGACACCCTCAACCAATTTATCTTCATAGAACTGACGTGGGCTTGCATAACCGCGAGCAACACTCTCTACAGCGCGCTTGAGATCAGAATCAATATTTGGGTATTCCAACACGGCACGTGGGTGCACACCAATATAGTTATTAATGATGAACTCGAGACGGGCTAAACCAACACCCGCATTTGGAATTTGGCAGAAATCAAAGGCCAACTGAGGATTACCAATGTTCATGGTGATCTTGACTGGGATCTCTGGCAATACGCCACGAGAAACCTCTGTTACTTCAGTTTCAATCAAGCCATCATAAATATGACCTTCGTCGCCTTCAGCACAAGAAACTGTCACCATCATGCCGTCTTGCAAATGTTCAGTTGCATCACCGCAACCTACTACCGCAGGAACACCTAACTCACGAGCAATAATCGCTGCGTGACAAGTACGGCCACCACGATTAGTCACAATCGCGGAAGCGCGCTTCATTACTGGCTCCCAGTTAGGATCGGTCATATCAGCAACCAATACATCACCTGGCTGAACACGATCCATCTCGCTTGGATCACGAATCACACGAACCGGGCCTGCACCAATCTTTTGACCAATTGCTCGACCTTTAGCCAGAACTTTAGATGTGCCCTTCAGCTTGTAACGCATCTCTACTTGTCCAGCTGCTTGACTCTTCACTGTCTCTGGACGCGCTTGCAAAATATAGATACGGCCATCTTGACCATCCTTGCCCCACTCGATATCCATTGGACGACCGTAGTGCTTCTCAATAATCACGGCATATTTAGCTAGCTCAGTAATGTCAGCATCTTCCAAGGAAAAACGATTGCGCTTTTCTGGAGCCACATCCACAGTCATCACCTTCTCAGCAGAACCAGCTGGGGCGAATTGCATCTGAATCAACTTGGAACCCAGGGAGCGGCGAATAATCGCCTTCTTATCTTGTGCCAAAGTCGTTTTGAATACATAAAACTCATCCGGGTTTACTGCACCCTGCACTACTGTCTCACCCAAGCCATAGCTAGAAGTGATGAATACGACATCTTCAAAGCCAGATTCAGTGTCTAAAGTAAACATCACACCAGCCGCACCCAGGTCAGAGCGAACCATGCGCTGAATACCAGCAGATAGGGCTACTTCAGCATGAGCAAAGCCTTTGTGAACGCGGTAAGAAATCGCACGATCGTTATACAAGGATGCAAACACTTCACGAATCTTCTTCAGAACATCATCAATACCCTCAACGTTCAAGAAAGTTTCTTGTTGTCCAGCAAATGAAGCATCAGGTAAATCTTCAGCGGTTGCAGAGGATCGCACTGCAAAAGAGCCTTTGCCAGAATCATCTAATTTTTTAAATGCTGTACGAATCTCTTCATCCAGACGCGCTTGAAATGGCGCTGTTTCAATCCAGCCACGAATTTCTTTACCAGCTTCAGCTAGAGCACGTACATCATCAATGTTGAGATTTTCCAAACGCTTCTGAATGCGCTCAGTCAAATTGTTGTGCTCAAGAAAATCGCGGAACGCCAATGAAGTAGTTGCAAATCCAGTCGGTACGCGCACACCCGTGGAAGACAACTGAGAAATCATTTCACCAAGTGAGGCATTTTTACCGCCGACTGACTCAACATCAGTCATTCGGAGCTGCTCAAAAGGCAAAACATAGGCATTTGCTACATCGCTACTTTGTTGCTGTTGGTTGGACATAAAATACTCTCTAAAGATAAGGAAACTGGTCGAGCGGCCGAATACAATACGGCATACTTCATTAACTACATATTGTAGTGCTGACCACGACTTTTAGGCCAACCGCATGAGCACCCAAACTCGTATTGTTTTTATCGTTTCCGATGGCACCGGCATTACCGCCGAGAACTTCAGCCAATCGATTTTGGCCCAATTTGAGGCCACTTTTAAGCACATTCGGGTGCCATTTGTAGATAGCCCTGAAAAAGCCCATGATGCGGTTTCCAGCATCAATCAGGCTGCTGTTAAATACGAGGTTCAGCCTATCGTTTTCACCACTTTGGTGAATCCAGAACTGAATAAGATTGTCGGTAAGGCTAATGGCTTGATTCTGGACATGTTTCAGACCTTCGTAGCCCCCTTGGAGCAGGCTTTAGGCGTCAAATCAACCCACGCCATGAACCGCTTGCACCACAATGCGGATACCGAAGCCTACAAAAACCGTATCGAGGCTATCAATTACTCTCTAGCCCACGATGATGGCCAATCCAATAAAAATCTAGCCGAAGCTGATGTCATTCTGGTGGGCATATCCAGGGTAGGTAAAACGCCAACCAGTCTTTACTTGGCAATGCAATATGGCATGAAAGCAGCCAACTACCCCCTCATTCCGGAAGATTTTGAACGTGGGCAGCTACCAAAGGATTTAATCCCTTATCGCAACAAGATTTTTGGTTTGATGATCGACGCCGAACGCCTGTCAGAGATTCGCAATGAACGACGTCCAGGTAGCAACTATGCCAAGCTAGAAAACTGCCGCTACGAGATTAATGAAGCCACCGCCATGATGAAAAAGGAATCGATTCCTTGGGTGGCAACAACCAGCAAATCCATTGAAGAGATCGCTACTACCGTATTGCAATCTATCAAGTCAGATAAAACAATCTTGGGCTAGCCTTTTATTGACTTTGCTTAGCCTGATTTTGTTAACTACGGCGTACTCGAACCGTTTCAAATAAACAGATTGCCGCTGCTGTAGAAACATTCAGGGATTCAACTCTTGGATCAATCGGAATGGATACGCCCTTGGCTTGAACCATGAGGTCTTCAGAGACTCCCTGCCCTTCACTTCCCATCACCCAGGCAACCGGATGGATCAATACATTGGGTATATTGAAGAGATCTAACTCACCGTCAGCAGTCGCAGCTAGCAAAGGTGCTGTTACCGCGCTCAATACCTGCGGGGCTGACCATCCCTCGTAAAGATCGAGCAAGCGATGAGCGCCCATGCCAGCACGCAATACTTTGCTTGACCACAGGTGAGCGCAACCCGCTAATGCAATCACTTGAGTAAAGCCAGCTGCAGCTGCAGTACGCAAAATAGAGCCGACATTACCGGCATCCTGAATGCGATCCAAAATAATGACATCACCAGAAATCGTCGCAACCGACTTTTGCGGATTTAATGCAGATTCAGGGAGATCTAGCAAGCCTGCAATCTGCGGGGCATTCACCAAATCAGATAGCAAATCCCATAAACCTTTATCTAATTGATAAACGCGAGTCTCGGGACAAATTTCGACATGATCGTATACAGTCTGTGCAATCTCTGGATTTTGCAAACCCAATTCCGAGGTAATTAAGGTCTTAAGCGCTGGGTTGCCTACCCAAGTTTGGACCAAATGAATGCCTTCTAGTAAAGCTTGGCCACATGCAAATCTCGCCTTCTGACCTTTAGGGCCAGTAGCTTGCAATTGACGTATCTCCTTAAATAAGGAGTTGTCCTTTGAGCTGATAAATTCCATTTTCATAGCTGGGATTATCGACTATGCAGAGCTAAGACATTGCGAACCGGTGAGAAGCTACGACGATGCTCAGGGCAAGCGCCAAACTCTTTAAGTGCAGCAAAGTGCGCTTCTGTCGGGTAGCCCATATGCTGAGCAAAGCCATACTGCGGATGCAATTCATGTAAGGCCATCATTTGACGATCACGCGTGACTTTAGCCAAGATTGATGCCGCTGAAATCGCCGGCTCTTTGGTATCACCCTTCACAATCGCTTCTGCTGAGATTGGAAGCTCGGGACAGCGATTCCCATCAATCAAGGCTTTGTCTGGCCAAGTACCTAAACGCGTAGTGAGATCTTCAATTGCTCGGCGCATTGCCAGCATCGTTGCTTGCAAAATATTGATCTCATCAATCTCTGCCGGGCTAGCCTCACCAATACCCCAAGCTTTAGCCTTGAGCTGAATTTGCTCAAACAGAAACTCGCGTCTGGCGGCCGATAACTTCTTAGAATCTTTTAATCCAGCAATAGGATTCATGGGATCGAGAACAACTGCACCAGCAACTACCGCTCCAGCCAATGGACCACGCCCTGCCTCATCAACACCACACACCCAAATCACACTCACACGGTAGTCCGATTTTTAGCGGCATTAATCGTTTGCGCCACAGCCTGCGCAACCAATAAACCAGTTGGTCTACGCAAGGTCTCATGCATTTCTGCAAATCGTGTTTTTAGATGGGCAACTTTTCCGGGATTATTTAACCAAACCAATAAGGCATCAGCCAATTTGCTTGGAGTTGCATCATCCTGCAAAAGCTCAGGGACAACGAACTTACCGCAGAGGATGTTCGGCAAACCCACATAAGGTAAGTAGCCCTGTCGCTTCATAATCTGCGCAGTCAACCAAGGCACCTTATAGGAAATCACCATAGGCTTTTTCCAAAGTGCAGCCTGCAACGTTGCAGTACCGCTGGCAATCAGCACAACATCAGCAGCCTCAAGCACTGTATCAGCCTCACCATCAATCAGATAAATTTTGAGACCAGGATTGCTTGCTGCTGTACTTTTAAGTAAAAGCTCAAGCGGTGCGCGCAGGCGCGGAGTTGCAACCGGAATCACAAAATGGAGTGGCTGTCCCGGCATGCGCTTCACAAGCTCAGCCATAGTTTCAAAAAAGACGGGGGCGATCAACTCAATT